>JANMCC010000301.1:0-5544 GCA_031360885.1 Burkholderiales bacterium
CAGCGTCGATCGTGATCGTCTGGCCGCCGCGGTTGGGCGCGTCGAAGCTCACCTCGTCGAGCAGCCGCTCCATCACCGTCGCCAGCCTGCGCGCGCCGATGTTTTCGGTGCGCTCGTTGACGTCGTAGGCGATCTGGGCGAGGCGGCGGATCGCATCGGGCGCGATCTCCAGGGTGACGCCTTCTGTCGCGAGCAGCAAGGTGTACTGCTTGACCAGGCTGGCGTGGGTCTGCGTCAGGATGGCCTCGAAGTCGTCGACCGAGAGCGAGCCGAGCTCCACCCGGATCGGAAAGCGCCCCTGCAGCTCGGGGATCAGGTCGCTCGGCTTGGCCAGGTGGAACGCGCCCGAGGCGATGAACAGGATGTGGTCGGTCTTGACCATGCCGTACTTGGTGTTGACCGTGGTGCCCTCGACCAACGGCAGCAGGTCTCGCTGCACGCCCTGGCGAGAGACGTCGGCGCCCTGCGCCTCCGAGCGCGACACGACCTTGTCGATCTCGTCGATGAAGACGATGCCGTTCTGCTCGGCGTTGGCGAGCGCGCTCTGCTTGACCTCGTCGTCGTTGACGAGCTTGGCGGCTTCCTCGTCGACGAGGAGCTTCTGCGCCTCGGCGATCTTCATCTTGCGCGCCTTCTTCTTGCCGCCGCCGATGGTGGCGAACATGCCGCGCAGCTGCTCGGTCATCTCCTCCATGCCGGCCGGGCCCATGATCTCCATCGACGGCTTGGCCTCGGCGACCTCGATCTCGATCTCCTTGTCGGCGAGCACGCCTTCGCGCAGGCGCTTCCTCATCACCTGGCGGGCGGTGTTGTCGGCCGAAGGCGAGGGCGCCAGGCCGAACTCGGCGCGCGTGCCGGGAACGATGATCTCGAGGATGCGCTCCTCGGCGGCGTCTTCGGCGCGTGCCCGCTGCCGGCGCATCGCCGTCTCGCGCTCCTGCTTCACCGCCATGTCGACCAGGTCGCGGATGATCGAATCGACGTCCTTGCCGACGTAGCCGACCTCGGTGAACTTGGTCGCCTCGACCTTGATGAAGGGCGCGTCGGCGAGGCGCGCCAGGCGGCGCGCGATCTCGGTCTTGCCGACGCCGGTGGGGCCGATCATGAGGATGTTCTTCGGCGTGATCTCGCCGCGCATCGCCTCCTCGACCTGCTGCCGGCGCCAGCGATTGCGCAGGGCGATCGCCACCGCCCGCTTCGCCCCGCCCTGGCCGACGATGTGCCGGTCGAGCTCGGAGACGATCTCCTGGGGGGTCATCGACGACTTCATCCCAGGGTCTCGATCGAGTGATTCTGGTTGGTGTAGATGCACAGGTCGGCGGCGATCTCGAGCGAGCGCTTGACGATGTCCTTGGGCGCCATGTCGGTGTGCTGCAGCAGCGCCCGCGCCGCGGCGCTGGCGTACGAGCCGCCCGAGCCGTTCGCGACGATGCCGTACTCGGGCTCGAGCCCGTCGCCGGTGGCGGTGGTGGTCAGCGACGACTCGGCGTCGGCGACGGCGAGCATCGCTTCGAGCCGGCGCAGGACGCGGTCGGTGCGCCAGTCCTTGGTCAGCTCGATGGCCGAGCGCACCAGGTTGCCCTGGTGCTTCTCGAGCTTGGCCTCGAAGCGCTCGAACAGGGTGAAGGCGTCGGCGGTGGCGCCGGCGAAACCGGCCAGCACCTTGTCGTGGTGCAGGCGCCGGATCTTGCGCGCGGTCGCCTTGACGACGATATTGCCGAGCGTGACCTGGCCGTCGCCGCCGAGCGCCACGACATTGCCGCGGCGCACGCTGACGATCGTCGTGCCGTGATAGCTTTCCATCGGGGAGAGATTGTGACGCCCGCCGCGGGATTCAAGCCGCGGGGAAGCCCGGTCAGAGGGTTCGGACCTTGACCGTGGCGTGCTCGTTGATGCCCATCGCGCCGAAGAAAAGCGCGACCATGCGGTGCGCCTCGATGAAGCTCACGGTCCGGTTCTCGGTCCGCCGCGCCAGCACCCAGTTGAGCAGGTCGCCGGCGGCGATGAAGTCGACCCGGATCAGCCGGGCGCAGGAGACGGTGACGATCGTCGCCTTGCCGAGCTCGTCGTCGAGCTTCTTCAGCGTCGTCGCGATGTCGCCGACGAGCTGGCCGGAGAGCTCCACCGTCGCCACCTGGACCATCGCCGGATCGTCGGTGAGCTGCGACTCGTGGAAGCTGGTGGAGACGTCGCTCACCACCGAGAGCGGCGGCACGGTCGTGCTCTGGTTCGCGCCGCTGATGCGGACGATGCACTTGGCCGGCTCCCACGAGGGTGGCGAGACCTCGTAGGTGACGCAATAGTCGATCGCCGCCTCGTCGAACTGGTCGGGGCGGTTGGTCATGCGCAGCGCGTCGAGCCGGAGCTGCCAGAACGCCGGGTCGGCGTCGCGCACGCCCGTGGGCGCGGCTTCCTGGATGACCGTGAACAGGCGGTCGCCCGAGAGCCAGCGCATGTCCAGGTCCTGCGGGATCCAGCTGCGGAACAGCTCCGAGAGCCGGCCGCAGGCTTCGGCGTCGATGGTCTGCAGCGCGCCCCAGTCGAACACCCACGGCAGGGGCATCTGCAGCGCCAGCGACGCCAGCTTGGCGACGCCGTCGGCATCGAGGTAGTGGGGGCAGACCCAGCCGACCTGGCCCTCGACCCGGGCGCTGCTCGGCCGCTCCTCGCTGGCCGCCTCGGCGACCATCTTGGGCATCGAGAACCACTGCGGCGCCGACCAGCCGAACTGCTGCGCGTAGTCGAGCGCGAGGCTCTCGAACTTCATCTGCTGGCCGGTCGCGCGATAGAGGTCGAACAGCACCAGCCAGGTTTCGGCGTGCTGTGCCCGCCCGCCGCCGGGGCCGGTCTGCGAGGCGAGGGACTGCTCGCACTGCTCGAAATCGGCGTTGGCGAAGGCGATCACCGCTTCATCGAGGTCCGGGTCGTGGGTGACCTCGGGGCTGTTGGCGGCGAAGGCCTGGCCGAAGTCCTCGGCTGGCGTGAGCTCCAGGCGGATCGGCGCGATCGAGGCCGAGCGGGCCGCGGCCGGCACCGACTTGACGATTTTTCCGATGGGTTCCGACGACGGCACGAAGTCCTCGACCCGGCCGCCGTGGGAAGGCGGCGTCGGCGCATTCGCCGCTGCTCGTCCGGCCATGTCGATCGGCACCGGCTGGGTCGGCGCGTTGTAGAACTCGGGGCCGCGGCGCTGGGTGCTGGCGTAGCTGTCGCCCACCATCTGCTGCTCGATCTCGTCGATCTTGGCCTTGACGCCGGCATCCTGGCGGGCGGGCGACTCCGAGGCGCGCGGCTGCGAGTCGTCGAGGCGCGAGGAGCCGAGAGCGGCGATCTGCTCGCTCGTCAGGCCCTCGCGGCGCACCTTGCGCAGCATGTCGAACTCGCGCTTCCTGACGAAATCGTTGCGGCGCTTCCGCTCGATCATCGCCTTCAGCTCGCCCTTGGCGTAGTCGCTTTCGCGGGTGTCCTCGACGGGCGCATCGAGCTCTGTCCAGTCCGTGGACGGGTTGGCCACGAACTTGACGACCTTGCGAAAGAAACTCGTCGTGTCTTTGGGTTCCGCCATCGGAGGAGTCGGCAACGCGGGGAGGTTCGACGGAGTTGCGAACGCTAGTCGCCGAACATCTTCTGTTTCAGCTCACGCCGCTGCTGCGCTTCCAGCGACAGTGTAGCGGTGGGCCGCGCGATCAGCCGGCCCAGGCCGATGGGTTCGCCGGTTTCGTCACAGAAACCGTATTCGCCCGATTCCAGCCGCGCCAGCGATTGCGAAATCTTCTTCAGGAGCTTTCGCTCCCGGTCCCGGGTGCGCAGCTCGAGCGCGTGCTCTTCCTCGATCGTCGCCCGGTCGGCCGGGTCGGGAACGATCGAGGTGTCTTCGCGCAGATGCTCGGTCGTCTCGCCGGCATTGCTGAGCAGGTCGTCCTTGAGCGCACCGAGCTTGGCCTTGAAGAACTCGATCTGCTTCTCGTTCATGTACTCCGAGTCGGGCATCGCCAGCACCTCGGCGTCGTTCAGCTCGCGTCCGCTCTTCGACTTCCAGGCGTTGGCCAGCTTCGGGTCGGCCTTCTGCCTTTCGCGCGGGGTGTCGATTTCTTCCGTTTTCATCTGTCGGGTCGGCGGGCGGGGCGGTGCGAACCGGTCGGCGAAGCGTGAGGTCGGCGGCGGCAGCGGAGCCTGGACGGGGGCGACAAAGTACTTCGGGGTGCCGCGCCCGGGCTTGCGCGGCACGACGCCGGCCGGGAAGGCAATCGACGCGCCCACGACCGGCGCCGGCGCCGGCGAAGGGGCCACGGCCGTTGCCGTCGGTGCGGCCGCGGCGGCGCCGGCCGAGGGCGCAGCGACCTTGGTCGCCGAGGCGGGCGTGGCCTTGCCGTTGGCGGGCTTCGCGGCAGGTTTGGCCGCAGCCTTGACTGCGGGCTGGGCGGCGGATTTCGGCGCCGGCTTGGGGGCGGCCTTCGGGGCAGCCTTGGCGGCCGGCTTGGTGGCGGTGCTTGTCACGGGTTTGGCGGCGACTTTCTTGGCAGGAGGGGCTTTCGCCGGAGGGGATTTCTTCTTGACGGGCGGAGGCGCGGCCTTGGCCGGCGCCGGCTTCTTCTTCGCGACGGCCTTCTTGGCGGGAGAGGCATGCCTCGTGCCCGAAGTCGCCTTCGACGATGTCTTCTTCTTGCCGGCGGTAGTGCTCACGGTTCCTCCTCGCAGCGACGGCTCGACCCCGCATGGCAAGGCGGCTGTGCGGGGAGGGGCCGGTTCAAGCGCCGCGGATTGTAGTCACCTGTGTGCGGCAGCGCGCATTCAGGCAACGCACTGTTTCAGGCCCTGCTCCAGGATCTCACGCGGCAGGTCGATACCGATGAACACCATCTTGCTCGTCTTCTTCTCGCCGGGCATCCACTTCGGGCCCAGGTCGCTGCCCATGAGCTGGTGCAC
This sequence comes from Burkholderiales bacterium, assembly GCA_031360885.1. Classification (GTDB taxonomy): domain Bacteria; phylum Pseudomonadota; class Gammaproteobacteria; order Burkholderiales; family Burkholderiaceae_C; genus Schlegelella_A. The sequence continues at coordinate 4,927 of JANMCC010000301.1, forward strand.
GCCCTGGAAGATGACCTTGCGGTCGGCGCCCTTCATGTAAAGCACGCCCTTGTAGCGCAGCAGCTTCGGCCCGTAGACCTGGACGATCGCGCCGAGAAAGTCTTCCAGCTTGCCGGCGTCGAGCGGCTTGTCGGCGCGGAACACGAACGACTTCACGTCGTCGTCGTGGGCATGGTGGTGCGGGTGGTCGCAGTGCTCGCCCTCCGCATGGTCGTGGCCCTCGTGATCGCCGTGGTCGTGACCGTGATGGTCGTGGCCGTGCTCGTGGTCGTCGGCCTTCAGGAACTCCGGGTCGATCTCGAGCTTGGCGTTGAGGTTGAAGCCCTTCAGGTCGAACACCTGGGCGATAGGCACGTCGCCGAAGTTCACCCGGGTCTGCCTGGCGCGCGGGTTCATGTGCTTGATCCGGTGGATCAGCGCCTCGACCGTCTCGCCGTCGACCAGGTCGGTCTTGCTGATGAAGATCTGGTCGGCGAAGCCCACCTGGCGGCGCGCCTCCTGCCGGGCGTCGAGCTGCTGGTCTCCGTGCTTGGCGTCGACCAGGGTCAGGATCGAGTCGAGCAGGTAGCTTTCGGCGATCTCGTCGTCCATGAAGAAGGTCTGGGCCACCGGGCCGGG
>JANMCC010000309.1:0-19775 GCA_031360885.1 Burkholderiales bacterium
GGTTGAGGTTGTCCTCGACGCGGTCGTGGGCGAACGGCTCGACGATCATCCAGATGCCGTCGTCCGCGAGCGTCGAGCGCACGTGCCTCGCCGCGCCGACCGGATCGCCCATGTCGTGCAGGCAGTCGAAGAAGGCGACGAGGTCGAAGCCGCGCCCCGGGTAGCTCGTCGCGCCGGCGACCTCGAAGGTCACGCGATCGGCGACGCCCGCGGCGGCAGCGCGCTGGCGGGCCGCGGCGATCGAGGGCTCGTGGTAGTCGTAGCCGGTGAACTTGGACGCCGGATATGCCTTGGCGAGCACGATCGTCGAGGCGCCGAAGCCGCAGCCGACGTCGGCGACGCGCGCGCCGGCGCGCAGCCGCTCGGCCATGCCGTCGAGCGCGGGGATCCAGCTCGGCTCGAGGTTGGCGTTGTAGCCGGCCCGGAAGAACCGCTCGGTGCCGGAGAAGAGGCTCGGGTGGTGCTCGTGCCAGCCGAGGCCGGTGCCGTCGACGAAGGCCTTCTGCACCTTGTCGATGTCCATGAACATCGCCTGCAGCACCTCGTAGCCGCCGCCCATGAACGTCGGGCTGTCGTCTTCGGCGAACACCATCGCCGCCTCGGGCGAGAGGGTGTAGGTCTGCGCGCCGGGGTCGTAGTCGACGAAGCCGCTCGCGGCTTGGGCGTTGAGCCACTCCTGGGCGTAGCGCACGCGCAGCCGCGTCTTTTCGCTCAGCTGGTCGGCGGTCATCGGTCCGGCGCCGGCCATGGCCTTGTACAGGCCGAGCCGGTCGCCGAGGATGACGAGCGGCGCGCTCGCGAGCGCTCCGAACTCGCCTACCACCTTGCCCATCAGGGCGTTCAGCCGGGTTTCGTCGATCTGCATGAGGATCTCCTTGCGGACGGGACCGTTGGTCGCGGCGGTCCGCTCGCCGCTTACAGGACCGGCGTGGCGCGCCGGCTAGGTCAGGCGTTCAAGGTAGCTCTGGAACACGCCGACGTGCACGAACGCCGCGTCGGCCGCGCTCGGCCACAGCTCGGCGCTGCTGAAGCGCACGTCGTAGGTGGGCTCGTCTTCGGCGGGCACGCCGTGGGCGTGCGCGTCGGGGAACGGGTAGGCGGGCGAGACGCCGACGACGACGCCGCTCTTTCCGCGGATGTAGGCGGGCATGCGCACGTGCCCGGGCACGTGGTCGACGAGAACGCGCACCCGGTCGCCGACGGCCAGGCGCGGCCGCCCGGCGACGTTGGCGCGTCCGGAGCGGCCGGCAGCGACAGCGGGAACGCGCCTTCGGCGCGGCGCTCGAGGTCGGCGCGCGTCACCAGGCCCTTCTCGATGCAGAGGGTCGCCAGGCTGGTGAGCGTGCGCTCGTAGTAGCTCGCCGAAAGGTAGTGGCGCGGCTCCATGCGCTCGATCGCGTGCCGGTACTCGTCCATGTTGAAGATGCCGAGCCGCACCGCGAGCGCGTAGAGCGCGTTGACGCGCTTCTCCCACGGTGCGTGGAACGCTGTAGCGTGCGGCGCGTAGCGGACCGGGCCGAAGCCCTGCCTGCCGCCGAGATCGTGAATGCCGTCCATGCCCTGCTCCCGGCTAGAGCCGCGCCACGCCGATCATCGAGTCGCGGCTCACGATCGCGGCCAGCCGCTCCTCCGTCCAGCCGAGCGTCGCGGGCGGCTGCAGCGGCAGCACGACGTAGCGCGTGTCGGCGGTCGTGTCCCAGACGCGGATCTCCATGTCCGGCGGCAACTCGAGGCCCATCTCCTTCAGCACCGTGCGCGACTCGCGGACCACACGGGCGCGGTACTCGAGGTCCTTGTACCAGTCGGGCGGCAGGCCGATGATCGTGAACGCGGTGCACGAGCAGAGCGTGCAGCAGATGACGTTGTGCACCGCTTCCGTGTTCTCGAGGAAGACGAGGTGCCGGTGATGCCGCGGCAGCTCGAAGCCGAGCTCGGCCGCGGCGGCGCGGCCGTCGGCGAGGAGCCGCTGCCGGAAGGCCGGATCGGTCCAGGCCTTCGCGACCAGGCGCGCACCGTTCGCCGGCACCCAGTCTTCCTCGGCGCGGCGGGCCAGGTCGGCGACGAATTCGCCCGGCTTCAACCCCTGTGCTTCGAGCGCGGCCTCGATCGCCGCGGCGCGCCGCTCGACCGGGGCAACCGGGTCCCTCGCGGATCGGGTGTCGGGCATCGTTGTCGCCTCGCAGGCCAGGGGAAGGCGCAGTATAGGAACGCGTCGCCGCCGCCGCCAGTCTTGCGAGCTCGGTGACCTGCGCCATCAAGGCCGAGGCGATCACCCGCTGAGCCCGGCCTCGCTCAGGCCACGGGCGCCTCGCCGATCCGCGGCAACCTGACGACGAACTCGCTGCCGCGATCGCCCGGCGCGCAGTTCACGCCGACGCTGCCGCCGTGCGCCTCGGCCAGCGCGCGCACCACCGCCAGGCCGATGCCGAGGCCCGATTCCTCGAGCGGCACCTGGGTGTCGACGGCGAACAGGTCGAAGATGCCGGCCCGGACTTCCGGCGCGATGCCGGTGCCCTCGTCGGCGACGCTGACGACCACCTGGTGCGCTTCGACCCGGGTCGTCAGCGTCACCGCGCCGCCCGCCGGCGAGCGGCGCGAGGCGTTGTTCAGCAGGTTGCTGAAGACCTGGATCAGGCGCTGCGGATCGCCGTCCACGAGCGCGGGCTCGACCGGCGCCAGGACCACGAGCCGCTGCTGCTTCGCATCGATCGCATGGCGGCAGGCATCGGCGGCCACGCCCAGGATCGAATCGAGCTGGAGCTCGCGGCGCTGCAGGCGAAACGCGCCGGTGCCGATTCGCGAGCCGTCGAGCAGGTCGTCGATCAGGCGGGCGATCAGCGCCGCCTGCCGCTGCACGAGCTGCAGCTGGCGCTCCTTCACCGGCCCGTCGACCCGCGAATCCGAAAGCAGCGTCGTGGCCATGCGGATCGCCGAGAGCGGGTTGCGCAGCGCATGCGCCGCCATCGCCACGAAGTTGATCTGTCGATGGTGCGCCGCTTCGGCGTCGGCCTGGAGCTTCTGCGCGACCTGCGCTGCGCCGACCAGGTCGCGGTTGGCTTCGAGCAGCTCGCGCAGCCGCGCCTCGTGCTCGCTGAAGGCGAGGTCGGCGCGCCGTGTCGCCAGCTGCATCGGCTCGGAGTCGAGGGCGCCGGCCGGATCGGCGGTCCCGTCGTCCTGGTAGAACTCGAATCCGCCCGCACCGCGCCGCTTGGTGCGGTACATGGCGGCGTCGGCGTGCCTTATCAGCGTCACCGCGTCGGCCCCGTCCTCCGGATAGATGGCGATGCCGATGCTCGCCAGCAGCGAGACCGGATGCGCGCCGACCACCGCCGGCGCAGCCAGCGCATCGAGCATCTTGCGGGCGATCGGCGCCGCGTCGGCGGCGCTCGACATCTCGGCGAGCAGCACCACGAACTCGTCGCCGCCGTAGCGGCTCACCGAGTCGGACTCGCGCACCACCGACGCCAAGCGTTGCGCCGCCAGGCGCAGCACCTGGTCGCCGATGGCATGGCCGAGGGTGTCGTTGATCCGCTTGAAGCCGTCGAGGTCGAGGAACAGCAGGCCGACCCGCGCGGCCGTCCGCTGTGCGCGGGCGATCGCGCTCTGCAGACGGTCGAGCATGAGAACACGGGTGGTGGCACCGGTGAGCTCGTCGTGCTGGGTCGAGCGGTTCAGCTCGTCGAGGCTGCTGACGGCGGTCTGGGCGGCCGTGTCGGCATGCACGGCCGCCTGCACCAGGCGGTCGTTCACCTCCAGAAGCTGCGCGGTGCGCAGCCCGCTCAGCTCCTGCTTCGCCTTTTCGGTTTCTCGGCGCAGGCTGGCCAGGTCGGCACGCACGGCTTCGGCCTGCGCCTGGAGCAGGGCGAGCGTGCGCCGCGCCGTGGCCAGTTGTTCCGGATCGGGGGTCTCGTTCACGCTGGCGTCGATCATGCCGCGAGCCGGCCGGCGTGTCCGGCGGCCGGAGCCTGAAGTCGAGCCTTCCTCGAAACCTGGCACATCCCGCCCCCTCGGCAAGGCGGATGCCTGCCGAGGGGGCGCCTGCGCCGATCGTCCGGCCGCTCTAGCCGCCGACCCGGACTTCGACCCGGCGCGGCTTGGCCCGCTCCAGCTTCGGCAGGCGCAGGGTCAGCACGCCGTCCCGGAAGCTGGCGTCGACCGCAGTCGTGTCGAGCTCGCTGCTCAGCTCGAAGCTGCGCCGGTAGCGGTTGGCACGGACCTCGGCATAGACCGAGACGAGCGCGTTCGCCTCGCCAAGGCGGAGCGGCGCCTCGAGCGTGAGCGTGCGACCCTCGATGCCGATCGACAGCTCGTTCTGCTCGACCCCGGGGAGGTCGGCGGTCAACGTGATGCCGCCGGCGTCTTCGGCAATGTCGACCGGCGGCAGGAGCGTCGACTCGGTGCCGTGGGCGACTTGGGCGTGGGTGCGGGTGGAGATGTCGTTGTTCATGGCTTTGCTCCGATGGCTGGGCGGTGGTTCAGCGGTTGATCGAGACCTGGCGCGGCCGGGCGGACTCCAGGCGGGGAACGACCACTTTCAGCACGCCGTTGCGGTAGCTGGCTTCGACCCGTGCGGGATCGGCGTCTTCCGGCAGCGAGACGACGCGGCGGAACGCGCCGTCGAACCGCTCCTTGGCGTAGACGCTCGCTCCCTCCTTGTCTTTCCCGCCCGGGGGAGACTTCCGCTCGCCGGCGAGCGTCAGCAGGCCCTTCTCGACGGTCACGTCGATCGTCCCGGGGTCTATCCCCGGGGCGAAGGCGTAGATCTCGATCGCCTCGGCCCAGGTGCCGACATTGAGCGCGGGGAAGGCGCCGGACCGGGAGACGGCGCGGATGCTCGACGCGCTTCGGCTACCCGACAGAATCTCGTCGATCCGCTCCTGGAGCTGCGCGAAATCGGCGAACAGCTCGCCGGACGGCTTCAGCATCGAGGGGTACATGGTTCACTCCTTTCTCGCAGGGCGCGGGCGGTATTGCCCGCGCGGATCGAGATAGGAACGCCCGGAAATCTTTCAAGAGGGGGCCGATCCGGGGCGAACTGGCGTCGCCGGCGGCAGGGAGAGGGGCTTGTAGGGCGGCGCCCTACGAGGCCAATCGGCCTCTTCCTGCCGCATTCCTGAACGGGCTTTCGTAACGTGCGGGCATGAACGCCATGCTTGAAAGCCGTGTCTTCACCCCGCCCCGCCCTTCCACCGGAGTGGAGGGGCTCGACGAGATCCTGGGCGGCGGACTGTCGGCCAACCGGCTCTACCTTCTGGAAGGCACGCCCGGCACCGGCAAAACGACCTTCGCCCTGCGCTTCCTTCTTGCCGGCGTCGCCCGCGGCGAGCGCGCCCTGTACATCACGCTGTCGGAAACCGCGGCCGAGCTCCGTGCCGTGGTCGCTTCGCACGGCTGGTCGCTCGACGGCATCGACATCTTCGAGCTGCTCGACGAGAGCGGCCGCGATCCCGACGCGGAGCAGTCGATCCTCTATCCCTCCGAGGTGGAGCTCGGCGAGACCATCCGCAAGATCACGGCGCAGATCGAGCGCTCCGAGCCGACCCGGGTGGCCTTCGACAGCCTCTCCGAGATGCGGCTGCTGGCCCAGGATCCCTTGCGCTATCGCCGCCAGGTGCTCGCGCTGAAGCAGTTCTTCTCCACCCGCTCCTGCACCGTGCTGCTGCTCGACGACAAGACCTCGGACCCCGGCGACCTGCAGCTGCACAGCATCTGCCACGGCGTCATCAGCCTCGAGCAGACGGTGCGCGAGTTCGGCACCGAGAGCCGGCAGGTCCGAGTCGTCAAGATGCGCGGCCAGAAATTCCAGGGCGGCAGGCACGACTTCGTCCTCGATACCGGCCGCGTGGCGGTGTTCCCGCGCCTGGTCGCCTCGCAGCATCGGGCGCCGGTGCAGCTCGAGCACGTGAGCAGCGGCACGGCCGCCCTCGACGAGATGCTGGGCGGCGGCCTGGTCCGCGGCACGAGCACGCTGCTGGTCGGGCCCTCGGGCGTAGGCAAGACGACCACGGCGGTGAGCTGCATGCACGCCGCCCTGCAGCGCGGCGAGCGCACGACCTATTTCCTGTTCGACGAGGGCCTCGCGACCCTGATCCTGCGCAGCCGCCTGCTCGGCATGGACCTCGCGCCCTTCATCGAGTCGGGCCAGTGCCGGATCAAGCAGATCGATCCGGCCGAGCTCTCGACCGGCGAGTTCTCGTCACTGGTGATCGAGGCGGTGAAGGTCGAGGGCGCCAGCTTCGTCGCGCTCGACAGCCTCAATGCCTACCTTCAGGCGATGCCCGGCCAGAGCTTCCTGCTGCTGCACATGCACGAGCTGCTCACCTACCTCAACCACCGCGGCGTGACCACGCTGCTGATCGTCGGCCAGCACGGCACGATCGAGAACGTGCGGACCGAGATCGACCTCAGCTACCTGAGCGACGCGACGATCGTCTTCCGCTTCTTCGAGGCCGAGGGCGGCGTGCGATCCGCGGTCACCGCGATGAAAAGCCGGACCAGCCAGAACCAGCGAACCATCCGCGAGTTCCGCCTGAGCGAAGGCCTCGGCCTGCAGGTCGGCGAGCCGCTCGCCGCCTTCGAGGGCGTGATGTCCGGCATGCCGACCTACACCGGGGCGACGAAGCTGCTGGCCGACGACGCGAACGGATGAGCGCGCTGTTCGCCCCCTCCGAGGCACCGCAGCGCATTCTGGTTCATGCCCCGCGCGGCCGCGACGCCGACGTCGTCTGCCAGGTCCTCGAAACACAGTTCGCCCGGCCTTCGGTCTGCGCTTCGCTCGACAGCCTGGCGCAGGCCATCGCGGACGGCGCCGACATCGCGTTCGTCACGGAGGAGACCCTGTCCGGGCCGGCGCTCGAGGTCCTCGGCCGCTGGATCGACGAGCAGCCGCCGTGGTCGGACTTTCCGTTCATCGTGCTCACCTCGCGCCGGGTCGGCCGCCGGCCGAACGATGCCAGCGGCGTGCTGCACCGGCTGGGCAACGTCGTCCTGCTCGAACGCCCCCTGAACGCAGACACCCTGGTCAGCGCCGCCCGCGCGGCCTTGCGCGGCCGGACCCGGCAGCACGAGATGCGACGCCATCTCATGATCGAGGAGGAATCGCGCGAAGCCGAGCGCCTGGCCCGTCTGGAGGCCGAGCGTGCCGGCCGGATGAAGGACGACTTTCTCGCCACCCTGTCGCACGAGCTGCGCACGCCCCTCACCGCCATCCTCGGCTGGACCCACCTGCTGGAGCATCCCGGCGCCCGCGGCGTCGATCTCGGCCGGGCGGTGGCGACGATCGATCGCAACGCCCGCGCGCAGGCCCGGCTGATCGAGGAGCTGCTCGACGTCAGCCGCATCACCTCGGGAAACTTCGAGCTCGAGATCAGGAAGATATCGCTGGAGGCGGTGTTCGAGTCCGCCGTGCAGTCGTTGCAGCCGGCCGCGGACGCCAAGCGCATCACCCTGGAGCGGATCGACGGCGCGCCGGTGGAGCTGCAGGCCGACCCGGGCCGGCTGCAGCAGATCGTCTGGAACCTGCTGTCGAACGCGATCAAGTTCACCGGCGAGGGTGGAAGGGTCACCTTGCGCGCCGAGGTGCGCGACGGCGAGGCCTGGCTCACGATCGCCGACACCGGCGCCGGCATCTCGGCCGAATTCCTGCCGCACGTGTTCGAACGCTTTCGCCAGGCCGAGTCGTCTGAAGCGAGGTCGTTCGGCGGCCTCGGCCTGGGCCTGGCGATCGTCCGCCAGCTCGTCGAGCTGCATGGCGGCCAGGTCTACGCTGCGTCGGAAGGCCTCGAGCGCGGGGCGACCTTCGCCGTTCGGCTGCCGCTGGTGGCGGCGCGGACGCGGCCCGCGGCAGTGGGGCCGGCGGTGACGACGCCGGCGCCCGCCGCGCCCGTCGAGCTCGCCGGCCTGCGCGTCCTGGTCGTCGACGACGAGCCCGACGGCCGGGAGATGCTCGCCCGCCTGCTCGAGACCCGCGGCGCCGAGGTCGCGGCCGCCGGCTCGGCCGAGGAGGCGCTGGGGTTGCTCCAGGCGGAGCTGCCTGACGTGCTCGTTAGCGACATCGGCATGCCGCGGGTCGACGGCTACGAACTGATCCGCCGCATCCGCCGGGTCGAGCGCCCCGCCCTGCGCGCGCTGCCCGCGATCGCCCTGACCGCGTTCGCCCGCCTGGGCGACGGCGACAAGGCGCGCGATGCTGGCTACGGCGCGCACCTGGCCAAGCCGGTGGAGCCGGCCGAGCTGTTCCTCGCCATTCGCAACGTCGTCGCCGAGCGCCGGCGCTAGCGGGCCCGCATCCGGTTGTTCTTCGCCTGATGCTCGAGCTCGCAGAGGCCGAGCGCTTCCATGAGCGGCGGCACGTAGACGGCGAAGCGGCCGCGCAGGCCCTTCTTCAGTCCGTACCAGCCGCCGAGCGGGTTGTCGGCCGAGCGGGCCCAGGCTTCGACGCTTCCTTCCTTCGCCGGCTTCTGCTCGTCGGCGCCGCCGAGCTCGACCCATTCGCCGGCGCGCTGCAGCATCGCGTGCAGGTCGGCGACGCAGCGAGCGTCGTAGAGCAGGACGGTCTTGCCGACGGTGCACGCCAGGACCCGGGCGCCGTCCCTCGTCTCGACATGCATCGTGTAGTCCGAAGTGCCCGGCGGCGTGTGGAGCCGCCAGGGATCGGCCTTGTCGAGGACCAGCGCCGTCATGCGGCGTCGAGCTCGAACGAGCTTTCCTGGGCGATGTAGGCGACGTAGCGGAAGTCGCGGATCGAGATCACCGTGCCGTCACGCCAGCCGAGCTCGACGAAGTAGCGCGGCGCCGGCGAGTCCGGATCGGCCAGCACGGCGAGCACCTCGCGACCTTCGAACCAGGCCGGAGCCAGGTGCCAGCCGCCCGCGCGATCGTAGTTGCTGAAATACATGCCGACCTCGCGCCGTCCCGCGGCCTTGCGCCGCGACACGAGGTCGAGCCGCACGTCGTCGGCGAGCAGGCTGCGCACGCCGTCCCAGTCGTGGGCGTTGAAGAGACTGGCATAGCGCCTGAGCGCGGCCGAGGTCTCGCCCGGCCGGTCGGCGCGGGGCGGCGGCGCCCCGGTGCGCGCCTGCAAGGCGGTGCGCCCGCGATGCAGCGCCGCCTTGACCGCCGGCACGCTGAGCTCGAGCTCGGCGGCGATCTCCTCGAGCGAATGGTCGAGCACGTCCTTGAGGATCACGCAGCCGCGCTGCGCCGGCGCCAGCGCAAGGAAGCAGCCGAGGGCGGCCTGCACCGCCTGCCGACGCGCGAGCGCGTTGTCGGGCTCGAGCGCCGCGGCCCCGGCGATCTCGGCCGCGGCTTCGAGCGGTTCGCTCGCCCGCGTGCTTTCGTGCCGCCAGTGGTCGATCGCCCGGTTGTGGGCGATGCGGAAGAGCCAGGGCCGCAAAGCCGGCATCTCCTTGAGCTGCGACAGCTCGTAGTAGGCGCGGGCCAGCGTCTCCTGGACCACGTCCTCGCCGTCGGTGGCCGAGCCGGTCATGCGCGTGCAGTAGCGGTGCAGCTCGGGCCGCACGTGGTCGACGAGGGCGAGGAACTGGCGGCGGCCCTGCTCGAGCACGCCGATCAGGTCGCCCGCCCCGTCCGTCTCAGTCGAAGAACCCATAGGCTCCGATTCCGGTCAGCTCCACCCGCACCGGCGGCTCGACGCAGCGCTCCTTCACGCCGGCGGAGAACGCCTTGAACGCCGGCAGCGAGGTCAGGGCATTGCTGCCGTCGGCCTCTTCGTGAGCGACGATGTGCACGAAGCTCACCCCGTCCTCGAGCCGGAAGGTCGCGTAGCGTAGCCCGGCCGGGCGCGCTGCGCGCAAGGCGTCGTAGACGGCGGCCGCCAGCCGCTCGTTCTCGGCCGCCTGCTCGGGTTTGACCCGGTATCTCACCATGTGTGTGTTCACTGTCGGCTCCTGTAGTGGGTAGCAGCTGCAAAGACGTTGCGGCGCGGGCAAAGGATGCGGTGGCGTTCGCGGTCACTCGCCGCGCTCGTGATCCGCGATCAGGTCGGCGTGCTCGCGCACCTCGCGCGCGGCCATCGCGTTCGGTCGTGAAAGTTTCGAAGCAGCACAAGTCTTGACCCTGCGATCGAGAAGGCGACCGCCACGCACAATGGTCGCGTGGCCCGCAGCCCTGACCTTGCTTGCCCTTGCCGTGCGCGCGAGACCACGCCCGCGCGCTACATGGACTGCTGCGGTCGTTGGCACGCAGGGCTGCTCCGTGGCGAGCACGCCGGCACGCCCGAGGCATTGATGCGTTCGCGATACAGCGCCTATGCCCTGGCCCAGGGCCGCGGCGCACCGCTTCCATCATTGCTCGAGTACTTGATGAAGACCTGGCATCCGTCCACTGCGCCGAGCGACCTGGAGCTGCACCCAATGAACTGGGTGGGCCTCGAGGTCTTGCACGGGGAAGTGAGCGGCGACACCGCCGTTGTCGAATTCGTGGCGCACCAGAAGGTCAACGGCCGCGCAGGCAGGCTGCACGAGGTGAGCCGGTTCGTTCGTGAAGGGGGCGCCTGGCTCTATGTGGAGGCGCAGTGACGACCAGCGGACAAGGTTGACCGAGTGCGAGCCGTGCCCGTCAGGTTCGCCCACCACGCAAATCCGCCCGCGCATCCGATCCGAGGGTTTGTACGCTCGCGATTCGCGGCCGGGCCGGGCAGCGTCGCTACCTCCAGGCCGGCCCGCAAGCTGGACCGCGTTCACGTTCCATCTGACAAAGGACTCTTCATGATTGCAACCCCTGGCAGGCGTCTGGCGCGAGTAGCGCGCCGCATGGTTCAGGCGACGCTGGCGCTCGGCCTCGTCGGCAGCTCGACGCTGGCGTTGGCCGACGGCCCCAGCAACAAGATGCTTTCGCTGGGCGACAGCGTGGTGTTCGGCTACATCACCCAGGACGGCCCCGCCTACGTGAACGCCGACAACTTCATCGGCTATCCGGAGATCGTGGGCAGCGCACTGAAGCTGGACCCCGTGAACGCCTCGTGCCCCGGCGAGACCACGGCCGGGTTCCTCTCGCTCACCGGTGCCGACAACGGCTGCCGTCCGTTCCGTTCCCGGTTTCCGCTGCACGAGGGCTACAGCTCGACGCAGCTCGATTTCGCGCTGGCCTACCTGGGCGCCAACAAGCGGAAGACGCGGCTGGTCACCTTGAGCCTGGGGGCCAACGACGGCTTTCTGCTGATCGCCGCGTGCAACAGCGATCCAGCCTGCATCCAGGCCAACCTGCCCGCGGCGCTGGGCGCGGTGTTCACCAACCTGAACACCAGCCTGAGTGCCCTTCGCGCGACCGGTTACCGCGGTGTGTTGATGGTGGTGAACTACTACTCCACCGACTACAGCGACGCGGGCGGCACCGCCCTGACCATGGCACTCAACCAGACGCTCGCCGCCGCGGCCGGAGCCCACGGCGCCGTGGTGGCCGATGCATTCACGGCGTTCCAGCAAGGCGCTGCGGCAGCGGGCGGCAAGACCTGCCTCGCGGGCTTGCTCAACGGCAATCCGGCCAACCAGACGGCCTGCGACGTGCACCCCAGCATCACCGGCCAGCGTCTGCTGGCCAATACCGTGCAGGCGACCTATCGGGCGCTGCGCCGCGGTGACGATTGAGTGATCGTTCCCGGGCCTCGCGGCGCCGGCTTCGCGTCAATCGCGCGGAGAATCCGGAAGCGCTACCGGACCAGAGCGGCGGCCCATGCGAGAACAGTCGAGAGCGGAGTCGAGGTCTAGAGACGAGAGCGGGGTGAGGGCGGCGAAGCGCTTCGACGGCCTGGGCGCGCTAGGCTCGTTCGTGGCGCTGGCGCTCGCTGCGCTGCTCGCGTCGGGTTGCGCGAGCCTGCCGTCCGACGTGCAGAAGAAGGCCTCGCAGGCCCTGCCCGCCTCGGCCGCGGCCGACACCACGCTCGGCCGGATCGCCGGCGCCTCGACCGAGGACCCGGCGCTGAGCGGCTTTCGCCTGGTGTCCTGGTCGGCACAGGCGTTCGCCATTCGCCTGGAGCTGATCGCGCGCGCCGAGCGCACCCTCGACCTCCAGTACTACATCCTCGGGGACGACGACACCGGCCGGATGCTGCTGCGCGCGCTGCGCGACGCGGCCGGGCGCGGCGTGCGCGTCCGCCTCCTGCTCGACGATCTCTACACCGGCGGCAGCGACCCGCTTCTGCTCGCCCTGGCAGCGCATCCGAACGTCGAGGTCCGGCTCTTCAATCCGTTCATGGCCCGGCCGAAGAGCGTCACCGCGCGCTTCGCGGCCTCGCTGTTCGACGTCGGGCGGCTCAACCACCGCATGCACAACAAGCTGTTCATCGCCGACGGCGCGATGGCGATCGCCGGTGGCCGCAACATCGGCGACGAGTACTTCATGGTGCACGAGGGCGCCAACTACATCGACCTCGACGTGTTCACGGTCGGCGAGGTGCTGCCGACCCTGGGGCGCCTTTTCGACCAGTACTGGAACAGCGAGCACGTCTTTCCGATCGAGTCGATCGTCGGCGGCGACGTCGCGCCCGCCGAGCAGCGGCGCCGCTTCGAGACGGCGACGCTGCCGCGTCCGGGCCACGGCCCGCAGCCGCCGCCGGCCGGTGCGAAGGACCTTCTCGACCAGCCCGGCCTGGCGGAGGAAATCCGCTCGGGACGGCTGAAGCTGATCTGGGCGCCCGCGCAGGCCTTCGCCGATTCGCCCGACAAGGTCATCGACCATTCGAAGCGGGTGCTCGGCAAGCCGGTCAGCACCGACCCGACCGTGCGCCAGAGCCTGATGAGCGAGCTGCTGCTGGCACGCCACGACGTGCTGATCTCCTCGCCCTACATGGTGCCCGACCGCTCGGTCATGGAAGACATCGCCGAAGGCCGGCTCTGGAACCTGCCGATCACGGTGATCACCAATTCGCTCGCCTCGACCGACGAGCCGTTCGTGCACGCGGGCTACGAGCGCTACCGCACCGAGATGATCGACCTCGGCGTCAAGGTGTACGAGGTGGCCCCGAGCCCGATCCGGCGCAGCAGAAACCTCGGCTCGTTCGGCCAGTCCATCGGGCGCTTCCACGCCAAGGCGGCGGCGATCGACGGCGAGCTCATGTTCATCGGCTCGCTCAACTTCGACCCGCGCTCGGAGAAGCACAACACCGAGCTGGGCCTGCTGATCCGCAGCCGCGAGCTCACCGGGCAGCTGCTCAAGCTCGCCGAGGTGGTGATCGCCGAAGCGGCCTTCCGCGTTCGCCTCCGCCCGGACCGCAAGAGCCTCGTCTGGGAGCGGAAGACCGAAGACGGCCAGCAGATCTTCACCGAGGAGCCCGACACCGGCTGGTGGCGTCGGGCCACGCTCCGGCTGGTCGGGCCCTTCGTGCCGGAGGGGCAGCTCTGAGCCGGCTCGCCGCGGCTAGCACACTAACGCAGGAACGCGCTGACGGCCTCGAGCGAGCGCGACGCCGCTTCTTCCTGCGGCAGGTGGCCGGTGTTCGGCAGCGCGACGATCCGGCTGCCCGCAATCGCTGCCAGGTAGTCGGCCGAGTTGGCGAACGGAATCATGGCGTCGCGCGCGCCCCACAGCAGCAAGGTCGGCGCCCGGATCCGCGCGAGCAGCGGCCGCGGATCCACGAGCACCGTCTGCGCCATTCGCGCCAGCAACGCTGCGCGCGCGCCGGGCGCGAGCAGAAGCTCGTGGTAGCGCGTCGTCAGGGCGTCGGTGAGGAAATCCGGGTCGGCGTAGGCCGGCGCGAGGTTCATGCGCAGCACGGCCTTCGGCAGCACGTGGCGCATCGCTCCGAGCACCGAGGGCACCGCCGGGGCCTTGCCGTATTCGAAGCCCGGGCTCGCGAAGCCGTCCGGCGCCACCAGCACGAGCTTGTCGACGCGCTCGGGATGCAGGGCGGCGAAGGTCCAGGCGATCCGGCCGCCGATCGAGTGGCCGACGATGCTGGCGCGGCCGAGGCCGAGATGGTCCATCAGGGCCAGCAGCAGCTCGATGCTGCGCGCATCGCTGTAGTTGCCCGAAGGATCGGGCTCGCTCAGGCCGCTGCCGGGAAGATCGAAGCGGATCACCCGGTGGCCGGCGGCGGCCAGCGGTCCGGACCACGCGTCCCAGGTCTCGAGGCTGGCGCCGAAGCCGTGCAGGAGGATCAACGCCGGCGCGTCGCGGGGTCCGGTGTCGCGCAGGCGCAGCCGCCAGGGTCCGAGCTCCACCATGTCGCCGGGAGAGGAAAGGTAGCGGGCCTCGAGCGAGCTTCGGGCGCGGTCGGGTGTCCAGAGATAAATGGCGAGGGCGCCGAGAACCAGCAGCGCGGCCGCGATGAAGGCAGCCTTCAAGGCGATGGCGGCGAGCCCTTCGCCGCGCCGCCGGGGCGCGCGTCGAGCATCTGTCGGAGCTTCCTCGCCAGCGCATCGCGCCCGTAGGGCTTGGAAATCAGCTCCACGCCCGGGTCGAGCCGGCTGCCGTGGACGATCGCGTTCTCGGTGTAGCCCGAGGTGAACAGCACGGCGAGGTGGGGCAGCCGCGCCCGCGCCTTGCGCGCCAGCTCGGTGCTCTTGAGCGCGCCGGGCATGACGACGTCGGTGAACAGCAGGTCGATGCGCACGCCGCTCTCGACGATGGCCAGGGCGGCGCTTGCATCGTGGGCCTTGAGAACCCGATAGCCGAGGCCGCAGAGCATGTCGACCACCGTCGTGCGCACGTCCTCGTCGTCTTCGGCGACCAGGATGGTCTCGTTGCCGCCGAGGCCGCTGGGCTCCTCGACGATGCTGGGCAGGTCTTCGCTGCCGGTCGCACGCGGCAGGTAGAGCTTGACGACGGTGCCGTGGCCGGGCTCGCTGTAGATCTTGGCGTGGCCGCCCGACTGCCTGGCGAAGCCGTAGACCATCGAGAGGCCGAGGCCGGTGCCCTTGCCTTGCGGCTTGGTCGAGAAGAAGGGCTCGAAGGCCCGGGCCATCACCTCCGGCGCCATGCCGCAGCCGGTGTCGCTCACCGCGAGCATGACGTACTGGCCCGGCACCACCTCGGCGTGCTGGCGGGCATAGGCGTCGTCGAGCGAGGCGTTGCCGAGCTCGATGGTCAGCTTGCCCGCGCCCTGCATCGCATCGCGCGCGTTGATGGCCAGGTTGAGCACCGCG
The DNA here is from genome assembly GCA_031360885.1 of Burkholderiales bacterium. Lineage (GTDB taxonomy): Bacteria > Pseudomonadota > Gammaproteobacteria > Burkholderiales > Burkholderiaceae_C > Schlegelella_A. The sequence goes on from JANMCC010000309.1 coordinate 15,102, forward strand.
TTCTCGATCTGGGTCGGATCGACATGCGTGTTCCACAGCCCGCCCGAGACGATGGTCTCGATCTCGATCGCTTCGCCGAGCGCCCGGCGCAGCATGTCTTCCATGCCCGCGACCGAACGGCCGATGTTGACGACCTTGGGCTGCAAGGGCTGGCGACGGCCGAACGAGAGCAGCTGGCTGGCGAGCTGGGCGCCGCGCCGGACCGCCGACTCCGCCTTGGCCAGGCGCTCGGTCACCTTCGCATTGCCGGCGGCGAAGATCGCCAGTAGCTGCAGGTTGCTCGAGATCACCTGCAGGATGTTGTTGAAGTCATGCGCCACGCCGCCGGTGAGCTGGCCGATGGCGTCCATCTTCTGCGCCTGGCGGAGCTGCTCTTCGGTCCTCCGCAGCACGTCGGCGCGCTCACGTTCCGTCGTGAGGTCGCGGCCGACCGCGTTGACGAGGCCGTCGCCCGGCACCGCCGTCCAGCTGATCCAGCGCACGCCTCCGTCCTTGTGCCGGCAGCGGTTCTCGAAGCGGATCGCCGCATCGCCCTGCGCCAGGCTGGCGAGGGCGGCCGCGCTCGCGTCGCGGTCGTCGGCGTGGACGAGATCGAGCAGGGTGCGCCCCACCAGCTCGCGCTCTGCCCAGCCGAGGATCGCGCTTCCGGCCGGATTGACGGCGGTCACCGGACCGTCGATGCGCGCCAGCAGCATGATGTCGGACGAGAGCCGCCAGAGGCGGTTGCGGTCGCTGGTGCGCTCGGCGATCTCTCGCTCGAGGTACTCGTTGAGGTGCGCCAGCGCCGCCGTGGTCGTCTTCTGGTCGTCGATGTCGGTGTTGGTGCCGACCCAGCTCGTCAGCGTGCCGTCGGCGGCGCGGATCGGCACGGCGCGGGCGATGTGCCAGCGGTAAACGCCATCGGCCCGGCGCAGGCGGAACTCGGTTTCGTAGAACTTGCCCGAGGCGATGGCCGAGGCCCAGCGCGGCGCGGCGATCGCCAGGTCGTCGGGGTGGACCAGGCTGGCCCAGCCCTGGCCGTCGAGCGAGCCGCGTTCGGCGCCGCTGAATTCGTAGACGCGGTCGTTGAACCAGTCGAGCAGGCCGTCGGCCGGCGCCGTCCACACGTGGTTCGGCATGGCCTGGGCCAGGGTGCGGAACCGGGCTTCGCTGGCGACCGCCTCCGCCGGTTCGCGGCCCCCCGGGTTAACGCTGGTCATCGCGGCAAGGTCCTGACGGGTCGACGAAAGCCGCAACGGCGCGGCGAGCGGAGTCTATCTGCGGGCGCTTTACCATCGCCGGCATCTCCCGATCGCGGTGCACCGTTCTTGGAATCCGTCGCCACGCCCTTCGACCAGGACTTCGGCCTCGTCGCCGACCTGATCCGCAGCCACGCCCGGCGCGACCCGGCGCATCCGGCCCTGGTGGACGCACGGCAGACCCTCGGCTACGGCGCGCTCGACGCGTTGATGGATCGCATCGCGGCGGCCCTGCAGCGCGACGGCGTGCAGCCGCGTGAGGCGATCGCGATCTGCGCCAGCGCGTCGGTCGAGTACGCCGCGGTCTTTCTCGGCGCGCTGCGGGCGGGCGTCGTCGTCGCGCCGCTTGCGCCCGGCGAAACCGCGAAGAGCCTGGCCGGGATGCTGGCCGATTCGGGCGCGAAGCTGCTGTTCGTCGACGCCGGCACCGCCGAGAGCTTCGCCGCGCCGGCCGACGACGGCGTGCGGCGCGTCGTGCTCGACGGATCGGCCCCCGGCCTCGCGTTCGCGGCGTGGCTCGCCCCCGAAGGCGCGGTGCCCGGGCCGGTATCGCCGGGGCCCGACTGGGCCTTCAACATCATCTATTCCTCGGGCACGACCGGCACACCCAAGGGCATCGTCCAGCCGCACGCGATGCGCTGGACGCAAGTGCGACGCGGCGGCGGCGCCTACGGCTACGGCCCCGACGCGACGACGCTGCTGGCGACGCCGCTCTATTCGAACACCACCCTCGTCGTCTTCCTGCCGACGATGGCCTGGGGCGGCAGCGCGGTGCTGATGGCCAAGTTCAACGCCGCCGAGTACCTGCGCCTGGCCGAGCAGCATCGCGTCACCCACACCATGCTCGTGCCGGTGCAGTACCAGCGGCTGATGGCGCTGCCCGAGTTCGGCCGGTTCGACCTCTCCGCGTTTCGCATGAAGTTCTGCACCAGCGCGCCGTTCGCCGCCGCGCTCAAGGCCGACGTGCTGGCGCGCTGGCCGGGCGGCCTGGTCGAGTTCTATGGCATGACCGAGGGCGGCGGCAGTTGCGCGCTGACGGCGCACCTGCATCCCGACAAGCTCCACACCGTGGGCCAGCCGATGGAAGGCCACGACCTCCGCCTGATCGACGACGAAGGCCGCGAGGTCGCGCGCGGCGAGACGGGCGAGGTGGTGGGCCGCTCCGGCTCGATGATGCTCGGCTACCACGGCCAGGCGGAGAAGACGCGCGAGGCCGAGTGGACCAGCCCCGAAGGCGAGCGCTTCATCCGCACCGGCGACGTCGGCCGGTTCGACGAGGACGGGTTCCTCCTGCTCCTCGACCGCAAGAAGGACATGGTCATCAGCGGCGGCTTCAACATCTACCCGAGCGACCTGGAGGCGGTGCTGCGCGAGCACGCCGCGGTCGCCGACGTCGCCGTGGTCGGCGTGCCCTCCGAGCAGTGGGGCGAGACGCCGGTCGCGTTCGTCGTTCGCCGCGAGGGCAGCGGCGAGAGCGAGGCCGGCCTCCTGCAGTGGTTCAACCAGCGCATCGGCAAGACCCAGCGTCTGGCGGCGCTGCACTTCGTCGCCGAGCTGCCGCGCAGCGCCATCGGCAAGGTGCTCAAGCGCGAGCTGCGCGAGCGCCACCGGGCCTCCGGCCCCGCCCTCGGGCCCGGGCGATCCGCGCAATAGCGCTGCCAATCGGCTTCTTTTTGTAACGCCGGTACCGGCGTTGCATGCTGCAATCGAGCCGAACCTTGGGGCCTTTGCGGCCCGAACGTCCCTGCACCATGCCTGTCATTGCCATCGTCAATCGCAAAGGCGGAAGCGGCAAGAGCACGCTGGCCACCCACCTGGCGGCCTGCTTTGCCAACAGCGGCACCGCGGTGATGCTGGGCGACGTCGATCGCCAGCAATCGACCCAGAGCTGGCTGCGCCTGCGCGGCCTCCACGAGCTGCCGAGGAGCGCGCCCATCGTCGGCTGGGCGGTCGACCCGAAGCGGGTGCTGCGCCCACCGGCGGGCGTCGGCCTGGTGGTGCTCGACACGCCGGGCGGCCTGCACGGCTTCGACCTGGCGCGCGTGGTCGCGTTCGCCGATGTCATCCTCATGCCGGTGTGCAATTCGGCGTTCGATCGGGAGTCGGCCGCCGGTTGCCATGCCGAGCTGATGGCCTTGCCGCGCGTCGCCAGCGGCCGCTGCAAGGTTGCCGCCGTGGGCATGCGCCTGGATGCGCGCACCCGCGCCGCCGAGACGCTCGCCGACTGGGCCCGGGGGCTGAAGATTCCTTTCGTCACGGTGCTGCGCGAGGCGCAGGTCTACGTGCGCGGGGTCGAGCTGGGCTTGACCCTCTTCGACGTGCCCGCCGAAAAGGCAGCGGCCGATCTGGCGCAGTGGCGGCCGCTGGTCGACTGGCTCGAGCCGATCCTGCGCGCCGTGCACCGGCCGGCGATCCGCCGCAATCCGGCCGTGATGCGGCCCGCGCTGCCGGCCAGCCCGGGCGTTGCGCCGCTGCCGCGGCTTCGTCCGACGCCGGTGGCGGAACCGGTGGGCCTGTCGGCCGGCCATCGTCTCGCCGGCTGGCTTGGCTGGCTGACGCCGCCGCGCTTTCGTCAGCGCGTCTCCTGAATCCGCGGCGGACACGCCGCCGCGAGCGCGCGACGCTGCGCTAGGCAGCCTTCATCAGTCGCTTGATGCGGCGCTGCGCTGCGCTTGTGATGAGGTTCTTCTCGATCGCCGAGGCGTCCTTGTAGAGCGCCTGACCTTCCTGCATGCACTGCGCCTGACGAGCTTCGGCCACCGACCGCGGCAAGGCGGCGAAGTCTCTCTCCGCGGCTTCGAGCAGCGGACGCGCTTCGGACTCGCGCAGCCCCGCGAGGTACTGGGTGCCGATGATCGCGATCCCGCTGCGCACAACGCGCAGCAGCTCGGCGCCGACCGGCGCCCCGGCCTTCATCGTCTCGGCCAGGCTGGTCTCGTTCGCCTTGAGCGCGGCAACGCACGCCGCCGCGTGCGGCGCGGTTGCCGGTGCGGCGAGCGCGCCTTCGCCCAACGAGACCAGGGCCAGGGCAGCGGAAAGAAAGGTGAATCGGCTCACGGGCGACGACCGCAAAGGGGTTGTCCTGTGCAACGATCGCCGCGGCCGCCGGGTTGACCCGGTCGCGCGCCGCGCATCGGCTCAAGGCGGGGGCAGGCCGAACAACGCCGCCCCGTTGTCCCAGGCGATCCGGCGCGCCGCCGCCGGCGGCAGGTCGCCGAGCCAGCGCCGGGCTTCCTGCATCAGGCCTTCGTACTCGTCCCAGCGCGCGTTGATCCAGGTGTCGGAGCCGACCAGGAAGCGCTCGGGCATCTCGAGCAGGAGTGCCCGCCACGCCGGGCTCAGACCGTCGCCTTCGGTCAGCCCGGGCCGGTACGAGAGCTCGCCGAGCAGCGTCGGGTGGCGCTGCAGCAGCGCGCGTACGCGCTCGATCGGCACG
>JANMCC010000351.1:0-9100 GCA_031360885.1 Burkholderiales bacterium
GCCGCCAGCGCCAGGTTCGACTGCAGCGCCTCCGAGCCGCCGCGCAGGATGCAGGCGTTGCCGCTCTTGATCGCCAGCGACGCCGCTTCGATGGTCACGTTCGGCCTGCTCTCGTAGATCATCGCGAACACGCCGATCGGCACGCGCATGCGGCCGACGCGGATGCCGCTCGGCTGCTCCCTGAGGCCGGTGATCTCGCCGATCGGATCGGGCATCGCCGCGATCTGCTCGCAGCCCAAGGCCACGGTCTCGATCGCGTTCGCGTCGAGCTTGAGTCGGTCGACCAGCGGCGCGTCGAGGCCGGCGGCGCTGGCGGCCTCGACGTCGCGGCGATTCGCTTGCTGCAAGGTCGTCGCGCCGTCGCGCAGGCGTCGCGCCAGGGCGCGCAAGGCGGCATTGCGCGCCGCCACCGGCGACGCGGCCAGGCCGGCGCTCGCGGCGCGTGCCGCGGCGCCCATGTGCGCGATCGCGGCCTGCAGGTCGGCGGAAATCATCGCTCGATTGTCGCAAACCGGCCTGGGCCCGCGGCCCGGGTCGCCGCGCCGAAGCGCGAACGAATGCGCCGGACCGGCGCTGGACGAGAATCCCGGCGCCGGACGCCGGCCTCACCTGCGAAGCTTTTCCATGCGTTCTTTCCTGATCGGCTCGGTCCTCCTCGGCCTCGCCGCCGCGGCCCCCGCCGCGCCCCATTTCGACCTGCAAGGCCATCGCGGCACGCGCGGCAACGCGCCCGAGAACACGATCGCCGCGTTCGAGAAGGCGCTGGCGATCGGCGTCAACACGCTCGAGATGGACGCGGCGATCACCGCCGACGGCGTGGTCGTCGTCTCGCACGATCCTGCGCTCACGCCGGCGATCACGCGCGATGGCTCGGGCCAGTGGCTGAAGGGACGCGGGCCGCTGATCAGCAGCCTGACGCTCGCGCAACTCCAGACCTACGACGTCGGCCGCGTCGACCCGACCAGCGACTACGCAAGGCAGTTCCCGACCCAGCAGGCGAAAGACGGCGAGCGGCTGCCGACGCTGGCCTCGGTGTTCGCGCGGGTCAAGGCGCTCGGCGCCGAGCATGTGCGCTTCGACATCGAGACCAAGATCACGCCCACTGCGCCCGGGGAGACGCTCGCGCCCGAGCCCTTCGTGCGCGCCCTGCTCGCGGTCATCCGCGAGGCGGGGATGACGAAGCGGGTGATGATCCAGAGCTTCGACTTCCGCACGCTCAAGCTGGTGCAGCAGCTCGAGCCGGGCATGGACACGGTCTACCTGACGGTGCGCACCCGCACCGCCGACAACCTGGCCGACCCGGCCTGGACGGCAGGCCTGTTGCTGCGCGACTTCCCGAGCCCGGGCCATCTGGTCAAGGCGGCGGGCGGCACGGTGTGGGCGCCGAACCAGGGCAGCCTCACGCGCGAGGATCTCAAGGCGGCGCAGCAACTCGGCCTCAAGGTGATTCCGTGGACCGTGAACGACCTCGCGGTCGCCGATCGGTTCATCGAGTGGGGTGTCGACGGGATCATCAGCGACTATCCCGAGCGCATCCGTCCCCTGATGGAAAAGCGCGGGCTGGCCTTGCCGCCGTCGATCGGCCCGCGCTGAGGCGCTCGCGCGCCCGTTTCTCGCCGGGCGCGCGGCTCAGCCGATCTCGTCGAGCCGGATGCAGGCGGCGTCGTGCGCCGGGCCGACCGCAGCGAGCGGCGGCACGACCTCGGCGCAGGCCGCGATCGCATGCGGGCAGCGGGTGCGAAAGACGCAGCCCGAGGGCGGTGCCAGCGGCGACGGCAGCTCGCCCGAGAGGGCGGTCCGCGCCGCGCTGGCGATCGCCGCCTCGCCGCGCGCCGCGCCCACTTTCGGCGTGCTCGCCAGCAGCGCCCGGGTGTAGGGATGGCGCGGCGCGGCGAACAGCGCCGTTTTCGGCGCGCGCTCCATCACCCGGCCGAGGTACATCACCAGCACCTCGTCGGCGATCAGCTCGACGACGGCGAGGTTGTGCGAGATGAAGAGGTAGGCAACGCCGGTCTCCTCCTGCAGGTCCATCAGCAGGTTGAGCACCTGGGCCTGGATCGAGACGTCGAGCGCCGACACCGGCTCGTCGGCGACGACGACCCGCGGCTCGAGCATCAGCGCGCGGGCGATCGCCACGCGCTGCCGCTGCCCGCCGGAGAACATGTGCGGATAGCGGGCGTAGTGCTCCGGCCTGAGGCCCACGCGCGCCAGCATCGCCCGCGCCCGCGCCTCGCGCTCCGGCGCGGCGAGCGTCGTGTTGATGGCAAGCGGCTCTTCGAGCGCCTGGCCGATCTTCTTCCTCGGGTTGAGGCTGGCGAACGGGTTCTGGAACACCATCTGGACGGTGCGGCGCATGGCCTTGCGGCTCGCGCAGTCGGCATGCGCGACGTCCGTGCCCGCGAGGCGCAGCAGCCCGGCGGTCGGCTTCTCGAGCATCGTCACCTGGCGGGCCAGCGTGCTCTTGCCGCAGCCCGACTCGCCGACGACCGCCAGCGTGCGGCCGGCGGCCAACGAAAACGACACCGCCTCGAGCGCACGCACGGTTGCACGCGGCTTCAGAAAGCCGGTCGAGACGGCATAGTGGCGCGTCAGCGCCTCGGCCTCGAGCACCGGCGGGTCGGGATCGAGGGTGCTCATGGCGCGGTCAGCGGAAAGAAGCAGCGCGAGCGGCCCGGCTCGAGCTCGAACAGCGCAGGCCGCTCGACCCGGCAACGCGCCTGCGCATGCGGGCAGCGCGGCGCGAGCAGGCAGCCCGCCGGACGGTCGAACGCGCCGGGCACGACGCCGGCCAGCGACTTCAACCGCCGTTGCCCGACGTTTCTCTCGGGCAGCGCCGCGAGCAGGGCCTCGGTGTAGGGGTGGCTGGGCGCCTCGAAGATGCGCGGCACCGCGGATTCCTCCACGACCTGGCCCGCATACATCACGATCACCCGCTCGGCGACCTCGGCGACGACGCCGAGATCGTGGGTGATCAGCATCAACGCCATGCCGCGCTCGCGCTGCAGCCTGAGCAGCAGGGCGAGCATCTGCGCCTGGACGGTGACGTCGAGCGCGGTCGTCGGCTCGTCGGCGATCAGCAGGCGCGGGTTGCAGGCGATCGCCATCGCCAGCATCACGCGCTGGCTCATGCCGCCGGAGAGCTGGTGCGGGAAGGCGTCGAGGCGGCGTTCGGCGTCGGGAATCTCCACCGACTTCAGCAGCTCGAGCGCGCGCGCCCGCCGCGCCTTGCGCGAGCCGCCTTCGTGCAGGGCGATCGTTTCCATGAGCTGGAAGGCGACGCTGAACGAAGGATTCAGGCTCGTCATCGGGTCCTGGAAGATCATCGCGATGTCGCCGCCGAGCAGCGACCGGCGCTCGCGCGGCGACATCGACGGCAGCTCGCGGCCGTCGAAGGCCAGCCGCCGGGCGCGCACGCGCCCGGGCGCGTCGATCAGGCCGAGCACCGCGAGCGCGGTCACGCTCTTGCCCGAGCCCGACTCGCCGACGATCCCGACCACCTCGCCGGCGGCGACCGAAAAGCTCACATCATCGACCGCGTGCAGCACCGCGCCCGGCGCACCGAACTCGACCGACAAGTGCTCGATCTCGAGCAGGCTCATGCGCAGCACTTCCCGAGAAGCGGCCCCGGAGGGGCCGGCCCCTCCCGCCCGGCGGGAGGGGATCGAAGCGGGGAGGGTGCCATCCTGTTCGGCAGAGCCGAGGCTGAAGACATAGCCATGGCTATGTCTTCAGCCGAGGGTCGAGGGCGTCGCGCAGCCCATCGCCCGTGAGGTTGAACGCGAGCACGGTGATCAGGATCGCCAGTCCCGGCAGGGTCACCACCCACCACGCGCTCTGGATGAACTCGAGCGCGCTCGCCAGCATCGAGCCCCATTCCGGCGTCGGCGGCTGCGCGCCGAGGCCGAGGAAGCCGAGCGCGGCGGCGTCGAGGATCGCCGACGAGAAGCCGAGCGTCGCCTGCACGATCAGCGGCGCAGCGCAATTCGGCAGCACGGTGTCGAACATCAGCCGCACCGTGCCGGCGCCGGCGAGGCGCGAGGCCGAGACGTAGTCCTTGGCCAGCTCGACCAGCACCGCGCCGCGGGTCAGGCGCACGAAGTGCGGCAGCATGACGATGGCGATGGCGTACATCGCGTTCGCCAGGCCCGGCCCCAGCACCGCCACGACCGCGACCGCGAGCAGCAGGCTCGGCAGCGCCAGCATCACGTCCATCAGGCGCATCACCGCGTACTCGGCGAAGCGGCCACGGTAGAAGCCGGCGATCAGGCCGAGCAACACGCCGCCCGTGAGCGAGAGGCCGACCGACACCAGGCCGATCACCAGCGAAAGCCGGGTGCCGTGGATCAGGCGCGAGAGCACGTCGCGGCCGACCGGGTCGGTGCCGAGCAGGAAGACGTGGCCGCCGACCGGCTGCAGCGAGGGCGGCCGCAGCGTCGCATCGCGATACTGCTCGGCCGGGGCGTACGGCGCGACCACGTCGGCGAGCAACGCGCAGAGGACGAGAAGGACCACGATGCCGAGGCCCACGACCGCGCCGCGGTTGCGCCGGAAGTCGTGCCAGAGCGCGAGGGCGGGCCGCGGTGGCGCCACCGGCCCCAGGGCCTCAGCGGAAGGCATGCGCTCTCGGGTGCATAAGCGGCATGATTCTCGCGCGAGAAGCCCGGGCGGCCGCGTGGCGCGGGTGCGCGAGTCGCTGACCCCCCGCTCTCGGGGTGGAAGTGCCCGTCCGCGCGGCATGGGGTTAGCCTTGGCGGCCGATCCGAATCGTTGGAGTCGCCGTTCCTTTGTCCGCGAAGTTGCCTGCAGAAATCGAGTCAGCCGCTCAAGCGCTGCTGGATGCGCAAGGCGGCATCGGCAGCGTCGAGTTCCTGGCTTTGCCGCGCCTCGTTCCCGATCACGTCGAAAAGGCGGTCGTCTTCACGCCTGAAGCGCGTCCGGCCCTGCTCGTCATGATCGCGCCGAGCGCCTACCCCGACTGCGTGCGCGACGCCTTCCACCGGGCCGATGCGGCACGGCACGCCCTGGGCGGCACGATCGGCGAAGCGGTCCAGGTTGCGCTGCGCAGCGGCTTCGCCGACGGGCAGAGCTTTGCGATCGTGCCCTACCTGAAGCCGCCGGCACGCGGCTGGCTGGGCCGGCGCTGGGAACGCCTGCACCTGCGCGGGCCCCTCCTCGCCTGGCTGCGCGAAGTGACGCGGCAGACGGTCTCGGTGCCGCCTCAGGGGTCGCTGGTCGACAGCTTCGTCGACCCGTTGCAGGCGCTTCGCCTCCATCCTGCAGTCAGCGAACGCGTCCGCGATGCCGCCGGCGCCAGCCTGCTCGCCCTGGAAAAGGGCCGCTGGCAGCCTCGCTGGGTGCTCGCGCACAACGACCTGTGGATCGGCAACCTGCTTCGCCGGTGGAGCGGGCCCACCGGGACACCTTCGCTCGCGGTCATCGATTGGGGCGGCTCGCGGGTCCGCGGCTACCCGGTCTACGACCTGCTGACGCTGGCGACTTCGATGCACCTCCCCAGCGCGTCGCTGCGCCGGGAACTGCGCGAGCACAGCGCCCTTCTCGGCTGCGAGCCGGCGCATGCGAAGGATCACCTGCTGGCCGCCCTGGGCGCCCTGTCGCTGTCGCTCGGTCAATGGCCGGTCGATCGCTTCGCCGCCACCGCGGACCGGCTGGTGACCCTCATCGACGAGGTGAGATGAGTCGGCGCTCCGGCCGTCCGGCCGCGGCCGCTCAGCTCAGGTTTCGGCTCCAGTCGATCTGCGCCCGGAGAAGCGCGCGTTGAACGCAGCAGTTCTCGCAGGCCGCCAGGTGCTCGCGCGAGATCGGTGTCGGACCCCCGCCCACGGCGCGAGCCTGCGCCGTCAGCTGCTCGAGCTCCGCCTCGACCCGCCGCAGGCGTCTTTCGAGCCACCGTGCCCGGCACGCGTGCCAGGCGCGAAAGAACAGACCGAACGGGCGGTGTCGTGCCCGCGCGCTCCTCAGGGCGCGAGCTCGGGCGAGGGCGATGGATCCGCCCGGGCCGGCGGGATTCGACGCCAGCAGCGCCGGACGGGTATTGAGCGGCTTCATGGAAGTGATATCGGCAACCGAGCGGCAAATGTTCAACGGTGTGTGTGACCAAGTCGTGTCGCCGGGTGCCCTTGCGAAGAGAACACATGGATGATTTCGACGAGAAGTACCTTGCGCCGGCCCCGATCCGCTGGATTCGCGGTGCCGGCGCAGTTTCCGCCTCCGCCCACGACTCATCGGCCGCGGCCGACGACGCGATTCCCTGCTACCTCGCCTTCGCGCCGGTCGAGGACGGTCCGACGCGCGCCCGTCTCGGCAAGCTGGTCGCGCTGGCGCGCGGCGGCATGGGCTGGAAGGAAGCGCTCGCGTCCACCGAGGAAGCCGGAATGCGGGCCTACGTCACCGACATGCGCCGTGCCGGCTTCCTGGAGTTGCTGCCCCTGGGCGCGCAGAGCGACATCCTCGAGATCGGTCCCGGGCTCGGCCAGTTCACGGTCGCGCTGGCGCAGCGCTCGCGCCACGTGCATGCGCTCGAGGTGGTTCCGGAGCAGGCCGAGTTCGCGCTGGTCCGCGCGCGCCAGGAAGGGGCGCGCAACGTCAGCATCGCCATTGGCGGCGACGATTGCCGCCTGCCCTATCGCGACGCCGCCTTCGACGGCGTGGTGCTGAACCTGGTGTTCGAATGGTGCGGTTCGCGGATCGAATCCGAGTCGCACGGGGCGGCGCAGACCCGCCTGCTGCATGAAGTGGTGCGGGTGCTGAAGCCAGGCGGGTTTCTGTATCTCGCCACCAAGAACCGCTTCGCGCTGCGCCTGCTGCTCGGCGGCGCCGACGAACACATGGCCAACGTGCGGTTCGGCAGCGCCCTGCCGCGACGGCTCGGCGTCTGGCGGCTGCGGCGAAAGGGCCAGCAGCGGCCGATGGGCCAGCTCTACTCGCACGATGCCTTGCGGGCGCAGCTGCGCCAGGCGGGGCTGGTCGACGTCGAGTCATTCTGGGCTGCGCCGGAAATGCGCTTTCCGACCCACTACGTGCCCACCGATGCCGCTTCGGTGCGCGCCGCCCGGGCCGAGCCCGGGCTTCGCCAGGGCGAGGGCAGGAAGGTCAACCTGCTGATGCGCTTCGTGCCCGCGGCCTGGGTGCGGCACGTGATGCCGGGCCTGGCCTTCCTGGCCCGCAAGGGCGGCGCCGGCGCGCCGGGCCGCGACCTCAGGCGTGCCGGATCCGCGGATTGATCACGCCGTAGAGCAGGTCGACGATCAGGTTCACGCCGATGATGATCGTCGCCGTCAACAGGATCCCGCCCTGCACCGCGGCGTAGTCGCGCCGGTGGATCGCCTCGACCAGCCACTTGCCGATGCCCGGCCAGGCGAAGATCGTCTCGGTCAGGATGGCGCCCGCGAGCAGCGTGCCGACCTGCAGGCCGATCGTCGTCACCACCGGGATCAGCGCGTTGCGCAGGGCGTGGATGGCGACCACGCGAAAGCGTCCTGCGCCCTTGGCGCGCGCGGTGCGCACGTAGTCCTCGCGCAGCACCTCGAGCATCGATGAGCGCGTCATCCGCGCGATCACCGCCAGCGGGATCGTGCCGAGCGCGACCGCGGGCAGGATCAGGTGCGAGAGCGCGCTGCGAAACGCCCCTTTGTCGCCCGAGAGCAGCGAGTCGATCAGCATGAAGCCGGTGACCGCGGGGATGTCGTACTGGATCGCCAGCCGCCCGGAGACCGGGGTCCAGCCGAGCCCGACCGAGAAGGTGAGGATCAGCAGCAGCCCCCACCAGAAGATCGGCATCGAGTAGCCGGTGAGCGAGGCGCCCATCACCGAGTAGTCCCAGACCGTGTTGCGCTTGACCGCGGCGACGATGCCCGCGGGCAGCCCGAGCGCGAGGGCGAAGAGCATCGCCACCAGCGAGAGCTCCACCGTCGCCGGGAAGCGCGCCATGAACTCCGCGAACACCGGCTCGTGGGTGATGGTCGAGAGGCCGAGGTCGCCGTGCAGCGCCTTCCACACGTACTCGGCGTACTGCACCGGCAGCGGCCGGTCGAGGCCGAATTCACGGATCAGGCGCTGGTAGCGCTCCTCGGTCATGCCGCGCTCGCCCGACAACGCCTCGACCGGATCGCCCGGCACCAGGCGGATCAGGGCGAAGACGAGCAGCGTGATGCCGAGGAACGTCGGAACGACGAGGGCGAGGCGCTTGAGGACGAAGGTGAACACGCCGCCGCCCGGGAAGGCCCTACTGGCCGGTCATGTCCACCTTGTTGAAGAAGTGGTGCGCGGTCGCGTCCATTTTGTAGCCCGTCACTTCCTTCCTCACCGGGTCGAAGCGCACCGAATGGGCGATCGTGATCCAGGGCGCCTCCTCGTGGGCGATGACCTGGGCCTTGGCGTAGAAGCCGGCCCGGTCGGCCTGGCGCGTCGCCAGCTTGGCCATCTGGAGCAGGTTCTCGAAGTCCTTGTCGCACCAGCGCGCGACGTTGCCGCCGCCCTTGACCGCGGCGCAGCCGAGCAGGGGAATGAAGAAGTTGTCCGGGTCGCCGTTGTCGCCCGACCAGCCGAACATCATCGCGTGCTGCTCGCCGGTCTTGCTGCGCTTGCGGTACTCGCCCCATTCGTAGGTGATGAGCTTGGTCTTGACACCGACCTTCTCCCAGTCGGCCTGGATCAGCTCGGCCATGCGCTTGCCGTCGGGGTTGTACGGCCGCGTCACCGGCAGGTACCAGAGCTCGACCTCGGCGCCGTTCGGATAGCCGGCCTGCGCCAGCAGCGCCTTCGCCTTCACCGGGTCGTACGGGTAGTCGAGCACCTTGTCGTTGTAGCCCCAGAGGGTCGGCGGGATCGCGTTCTTGGCGATCTGCCCGGCGCCCTGAAACACCGAGTCGAGGATCGCCTTCTTGTTCACCGCCATGTTGAGCGCCTGGCGCACGAGCTTCGAGTCGAACGGCTTCTTCTCGACGTTGAAGGCGATGTAGCCGACGTTCAGGCCCTGCTGCTGAACCAGGTTGATGTTCGGGTCGTTCTTCATCAGCGCCACGTCGGCCGGCTTCGGGAACGCCATCACGTGGCATTCGCCGGTCTTCAGCTTGGCGTAGCG
>JANMCC010000006.1:0-1973 GCA_031360885.1 Burkholderiales bacterium
GGTCCCTGCGTCGTCGAGTCCGAGCAGTTGCAGGTCGACGTCGCCGGCCACTTGAAGGAAATCACCGCCGCGCTCGGCGTCCACTTCATCTTCATGTCGAGCTACGACAAGGCGAACCGCTCGAGCGGCAGCTCGTTTCGCGGCCCCGGCATCGACAAGGGCCTGGAGATCCTGGCCAAGGTGAAGCAGGTGCTCGGCGTGCCGGTGATCACCGACGTGCACAGCGAAGACGAGATCGCAGCCGTCGCCGCAGTCGTCGACGTGCTGCAGACGCCGGCCTTCCTCTGCCGCCAGACCGACTTCATCCGCGCCGTCGCGCAAAGCGGCAAGCCGGTGAACATCAAGAAGGGTCAGTTCCTGGCCCCGCACGACATGAAGAACGTGCTCGACAAGGCGCGCGCCGCGGCGCGCGAGAAGGGCCTGTCGGAAGACCGCTTCATGGCCTGCGAGCGCGGCGCGAGCTTCGGCTACAACAACCTCGTCTCCGACATGCGCTCGCTCGCGATCATGCGCGAGACGAACGCGCCGGTCGTGTTCGACGCCACCCATTCGGTGCAGCTTCCGGGCGGCCAGGGCACGTCCTCCGGCGGGCAGCGCGAGTTCGTGCCGGTGCTGGCGCGGGCCGCGGTCGCGGTCGGCGTGGCCGGCCTGTTCATGGAAACGCATCCCGACCCCGCCAAGGCCCTGTCCGACGGCCCGAACGCGGTGCCCCTGAAATACATGAAGGACCTGCTCGAGCAGCTCGTCGCGCTCGACCGCATCACCAAATCGCAGCGCTTTCTCGAGAACGAGTTCGCCGCCTACTGATTCTTTTTTCGAGGAAACGAATGAGCGCCATCGTCGACATCGTCGGCCGGGAGATCCTGGACAGCCGCGGCAACCCCACGGTCGAATGCGACGTGCTGCTCGAATCGGGCACCATGGGCCGCGCCGCCGTGCCCTCGGGAGCCTCGACCGGCTCGCGCGAGGCGATCGAGCTGCGCGACGGCGACGCCTCGCGCTACGGCGGCAAGGGCGTGCTGAAGGCGGTGGAGCACATCAACACCGAGATGAGCGAAGCCGTGCTCGGCCTCGACTCGAGCGAACAGGCCTTCCTCGACCGCACCCTGATCGACCTCGACGGCACCGAGAACAAGAGCCGGCTCGGCGCCAACGCCACGCTCGCGGTCAGCATGGCGGTGGCGCGCGCCGCGGCCGAGGAATCGGGCCTGCCGCTCTACCGCTACTTCGGCGGCTCGGGGGCGATGCAGATGCCGGTGCCGATGATGAACGTCGTCAACGGCGGGGCGCATGCCAACAACAACCTCGACCTGCAGGAGTTCATGATCATCCCGGTCGGCGCGCCCTCGTTCCGCGAGGCCATGCGCTACGGCGCCGAGGTGTTCCATGCCCTGAAGAAGATCATCGACGGGCGCGGCATGAGCACCGCGGTCGGCGATGAGGGCGGCTTCGCGCCGAGCGTCGCCAGCCACGAGGCGGCCATCCAGATGATCCTCGAGGCGATCGACAAGGCCGGCTACCACGCGGGCTCGCAGATCGCGATCGGCCTCGACTGCGCCGCCAGCGAGTTCTACAAGGAAGGCCAGTACCGGCTCGACGGCGAAGGCCTGACGCTGGCACCGACCGAGTGGATCGACATGCTCGAGAGCTGGGTCGGCAAGTACCCGATCATCTCGATCGAGGACGGCATGGCCGAGGGCGACTGGGACGGCTGGAAGCTGCTCAACGACCGGCTCGGGGCGAAGGTGCAGCTTGTCGGCGACGACCTGTTCGTCACCAACACCAAGATCCTCCAGGAAGGCATCCGCAGAGGAGTCGCGAATTCCATCCTCATCAAGATCAACCAGATCGGCACGCTGACCGAGACCTTCGCCGCGATCGAGATGGCCAAGCGCGCCGGCTGGACCTCGGTGATCAGCCACCGCTCGGGCGAGACCGAAGACGCGACCATCGCCGACATCGCCGTCGGCACG
>JANMCC010000079.1:0-18353 GCA_031360885.1 Burkholderiales bacterium
GTCATCATCCCGTTGATCATTCCGCCCCAGCTCGGCGCGAGCAGGACCAGCGAGAACACCATGCCCACCGACTGCGCCCAGTCGGGCAGGGCGGTGTAGTGCAGGTGGTGCGGGCCCGCCCACATGTAGGTGAAGATCAGCGCCCAGAAGTGGACGATCGAGAGCCGGTACGAGTAGATCGGCCGCTCGGCCTGCTTCGGGATGAAGTAGTACATCATCCCGAGGAAGCCCGCGGTCAGGAAGAAGCCGACCGCGTTGTGGCCGTACCACCACTGGACCATCGCGTCCTGCACGCCGGCATAGACCGAGTAGCTTTTCATCTAGCCGACCGGGATCACCGCGCCGTTGACGATGTGCAGCAGGGCGACGGCGATGATGAACGAGCCGAAGAACCAGTTCGCGACGTAGATGTGGCGCACCTTGCGGATGCCGATGGTGCCGAAGAAGACGATCGCGTAGGCGACCCAGACGACGGCGATGAGGATCGCGATCGGCCACTCGAGCTCGGCGTATTCCTTGCCGCGGGTGTAGCCGAGCGGCAGGCTGATCGCGGCGGAGACGATCACCGCCTGCCAGCCCCAGAACACGAACCAGGCGAGCTTGGGCAGGAACAGGGCGACCTGCGAGGTCCGCTGCACGACGTAGAGGCTGCTCGCCATCAGGGCACAGCCGCCGAAGGCGAAGATCACCGCGTTGGTGTGCAGCGGCCTGAGGCGGCCGTAGCTCAGCCAGGGAATGCCGAAGTTGAGCTGCGGCCAGGTGAGCTGAGCGGCGATCAGCACGCCCACCGTCATGCCGACGACGCCCCAGAGCACCGCAGCGAGCGTGAACATGCGCACCGCGCCGTCCTCGTAGGCCGACGCGGTCAGCGCGGCGGGTGCGGGAGCGGCTCTGGCGGCAGGCGCGCCGCTCGGGACGGGCAAGGCGATTTCCATCTGCGACTTCCTCTTCTGGGGACCTAAGGCGGGCGAAAGTGTCGAGCGTCGACCGCGTGCCGACCTTGATCGAGGTCAAGGTCGGCGCCGTCCTCGAGGATTCGCGTGCCCTCGTGCTGCAGATCGTCGAACTGGTCGGACTGCAGCGCCCAGGCGAACACGCCCATCAGCGCGAACACGAGCAGCACCGACAGCGGGACGAGCAGGAACAGGATGTCCACGTCCGGCTCAGTGCGAGAACAGGACCGGCACCGTCGCGCGCTCGAGCAGCGTGCGCGTGGCGCCGCCGAGCAGCCACTCGCGCACCCGCGAGCGGCCGTAGCCGCCGCTGACGATCAGGTCCGAGGCCGAGTCGGCGGCCCGCGCCAGGATCCTTTCGCCGACGTCGCCTTCGGCCTCGCGCCGGGTCTCGGCGCGCACGCCGTGGCTGGCGAGCCAGAGCGCGACCGCGCCGAACTCCTCCCCCGCCGGCACGTCCACACCGCCCTCGACGACGGCGCAGAGCTCCACCCGTTCGGCGAAGCGCAGGAAGGGCAGCGAATCGCGCAAGGCGCGCGCCGCCTCGCGCCGGTCCTTCCAGGCCACCAGGACGCGCTGGCCCAGCGTCGCCAGCGATCCGGCACGCGGAATCACCAGCACCGCGGTGCCGGCGTGCAGCAGCACCTGCTGCGGCAGGTCGAGGGCGACGTCCTGCACCGGCGCTTCGGGGTCCGACTGGCCGACGACCACCAGGTCGCTGCAGCGGCCGTGCCGGACCAGCGCATCGACCGGCTCGTCGACCACGATCCGCGTTTCGAACGCGGCCACGCTGGCCGCCGTGCAGCGCGCTTCGAACGCCCGCGCCACTCCCTCCGCGCGTTCGCGCAGCGAGTCGGCGGTGAGCGCAACGCACTCGACGGCGTCGGGCACGGCGCTGTTCATGCTCACGATCACGTCGGGCAGGCCGGTCGCGGCGATGCCGACCAGCCGGCTGCCGAAGCGCGCGGCCAGGTCCGCGGCGACGCCGACCCGGGCCGCGCAATGCGGGCCGTCGTCGAGGTGGACGACCAGCGTCGAGTAGCTCATCGAGGGGCGGCTTCCGTACCGCAGCGCGACCCCGACCGCGGGTCGACGCGCAGGGCGTTGAGCACGACGGCGAGCGAGCTGGCGGCCATTCCCAGCCCCGCCGCCCAGGGCGGGAACCAGCCGAGCAGGGCGAGCGGCACGCAGGTGGCGTTGTAGGCAATGGCCCACGCCAGGTTCTGGCGAACGATGCGCATCGCCCGCTGCGAGATCCGCCTGGCTTGGACGATGTCGCCGAGCCGGCCCGAAAGGAGGATGAAATCGGCGTGGGAGCGGATCAGCGCCGGCCCCTCGCCGATGGCGAACGACACGTCGGCCCGGGCCATGACGGGGGCGTCGTTCAGGCCGTCGCCGACCATGGCGACGCGTCGGCCGGAAGCCTGCATCGCGGCGATGACGGCGAGCTTGTCGGCCGGCGAGGCGGCGCCGCGGGGCGAGGCGATGCCGAGGCGCCGGGCGACGTCGTCGACCCGGCTGGCGGCGTCGCCGGAAAGGAGGCGGAGATCCAGGCCGTCGCTGCGCAGCTGCTGCATCGTCGCGCAGGCGTCGTCGCGCAGCACCTCGGCGAAGGCGAAGCGCGCGAGCGCGCCGTCGGATCGCGCCAGCCAGGTCTCGGGCGCGTCGCCGGCGAGGGGGCACATCGTTCCGTTCGTCGCCCAGGCCGCGGCGCCGAGGCGGTAGAGCGTGTTGTCGGAGCCCAGGGCTTCCACGCCCAGCCCCGGATATTCGACGACATGGACCAAGGAGATCGGCGACGCCCAGGCCGACGATCGCGAAACGAGCGCGCGCGCGAGCGGATGCGTCGACGAAGCGGCCAGCATCCCGGCAAGCGCCCGGACGGCGGCTTCGTCCAGCCCGGCCTGCTCGGCCGCCGGCTGGACCTCGGCCAGCAGCACCTCCGGGCAGGGCTCGGTCAGCGTTCCGGTCTTGTCGAAGCAGACGGTGTCGAGCGTGGCGAGCGCTTCGAGCGCATCGAAGCGCTGCACCAGCACGCCGCGGCGCACCAGCGCGCCCGCCGCGGCGAGCAGCGCGGAGGGTGCGGCGAGCGACAGGGCGCAGGGGCAGGTGACGATCAGCACCGACACCATCACCCAGACGGCGCGCGAGGGATCGATCACCGACCAGGCCGCGCCGGCCAGCGCCGCCAGCAGCAGCACGCCCCAGAGGAACGGGCCGGCGACGCGGTCGGCCGAGCGCAGGAGCGGCGGACGGTCGCTCATCGCCGTGCGCATCAGCGTGACGATGCCGGCATAGCGCGTGTCGGCGCCGAGCCGCGCCACGCGCTGCACCACCGGGCCGCGCAGGTTGATGCTGCCGGCCACGGCCTCGTCGCCCGGGCGCTTGGCCACGGTGCGCGACTCGCCGGTGAGCAGCGCCTCGTCGACCTCGGCTGCGTCTTCGACCGGACCGTCGGCGGGAAAGGCCTCGCCGGCCAGCACGCTGACTCGGTCCCCGGCCCGCAGGCCATGCAGCGCTACCATCGCGGTCGAGCCGTCGTCGGCGAGCCGGCGCACGGCCGAGGGCATGCGCGAGAGCGCGCCTTCCAGCGCTGCGGCGACGCGGTTGCGCACCTTCAGCGCGAGGTAACGGCCGGCGAGCAGGAAGGCGACGAACATCGTCAGCGAGTCGAAGTACGGTTCGGCGCCGAACACCCCGCCGGGCGCGAAGGCGGCGCCGGTGCTGACGACGAAGGTGAGGACGATGCCGATCGAGACGGGCAGGTCCATGCCGATGCGGCGATGCCTGAGCCCCTCCCAGGCTTCGCGGAACATCGGCGCGGCCGAGAAGAGAACGACCGGAACGCTGAGCAGCCAGGCCGCCCAGAGCAGCAGGGCGCGCAGGTCGGGAGCGAGAGTGCCGGCGTCCGCGATGTAGAGCGGCGCCTGGTACATCATCACCTGCATCATGCAGAACACGGCGACGAACAGCCGCCACATGCATTTGCGCTCCTCGGCCTGGCGCAACGCCCGGGCCGGGGCGGCCGCGTCGGGCGCCGCTTCGTAGCCGGCGCGCCGGATCGCGGCAAGCAGGCGTGACACCTGCGTCTGCGCCGGATCCCAGGCGACGCTGGCGCGTTGCGTCGTGCCGTCGGCGCGCGCCTGGAGCACGCCGGGCTCGGCCAGCAGCGCCCGCTCGATCGTCCCGCCGCAGCCCGCGCACCAGAGGCCGGCGAGGCGCAGGTGCGAACGGCCGATCCGCCGGCCGTCGGCCGCCTTCTCCCAGGTGGTGAACGCGTCCTGGAGATCGGGATCGTCGGCGATCGCCGCTTCGCCCTCGAGGGCCGGGGGCGTCGCGGCCGGGGATTCGAGAGTGAAAGCAGCGCCCATCGAACGATGATCGCGGGGCCCGGGCGTGCGCCGCTTGATCCCGGTCAAGGTCGGGAAGGCCACACGCCCCGACACTGCGCCGCAGGAAAGCAGTCCCGGCCATGAAGATACTGATCGCCGTCGACGGCAGCGTCTACACCCGGCGCATGCTGGCCTACCTCGCGGCCCACGAGGAGTTGCTCGGCCCGCACCACGAGTACACCGTCGTCCACGGCGTGCTCGCCGTGACGCACCGCGCCGCCGCCTTTGCCGGCCCCCAGCTCGTCCGCGAATTCCACGAGGCCGACGCCGAGGACGTGTTCCGGCCGATCCGCGCCTTCTTCGCCCAGCAGGGCCTCGCGGCCACCTTCGTGCACACGGTCGGCCACGCCGCCGAAGCGATCGCCAGGCTGGCCGAGGAAGGCCGCTTCGACCTCGTCGTGATGGGCTCGCGCGGGCACGGCGAGGTCCTCAACCTCGTGCTCGGCTCGGTCGCCTCGAAGGTGCTGGCCCTGTGCGCGGTCCCGGTCCTGCTGATCCGCTGAGGCGGCGACGACTGACGGCGATCAGCCCAGGGCGGCGGGATCGCGCACGACGAGCACCGGTACCGGGCTGGTGCGCACCACGCTCTCGGCGTCGCTGCCGAGCAGGGCGCGGCTGAAGCCGCGTCGGCCATGGCTGCCGATCACGATCAGCTCGCATTCGCCGCTCTTCGCCTCCTCGACGATCGCCTCGGCGACCCGCTCGCCGCGCAGCGGACGCAGCACCGTGTCGGCAGTGACGCCGCGCGCGGTGGCGCGCTCGACCGCGGCATCGAGAACGTTCCGGCCGACCTGGCTCAGGCCCTCGCGGTATTTCTCGAGGTCGACGGCGCTCGCCATCTCGGCGATGAGGGGAAAGTCGTTGGTCAGGTTGAGGAGGCGCAGGCTCCCCTTGACCGTGGCGGCAAGGGAGATCGCCTCGTCGAGGCCGCGCGCGGCCGTGGCGCTTCCGTCGATGGGAACCAGGATCCGCTGGTACATGGTCGTCTCCTCCTGTCGTGGGTGGATGGATGGATTCGCGGGTCAGTGCGACATGAGCACCGGGACCGTCATCGCGTCTAGGATCCCGCTCGTGGCCCCGCCGAGGACGCGTTCGCTCCAGCGCGCGTGGCCGTACGCGCCCATGACGATCAGGTCGGCTTCGAAGTCGGCGGCGTGCGACAGCATGGCCTCGCCGGCGCCGGCGCCGACGTCGCGGCTCGTCACGTGCAAGGCCGCCGTCACGCCCTGCCAGGCGAGCCAGCGCCGCAGGGCTTCCTGGCGCTCGGACCAGACCCTGTCGTCGACGGCGGTCGATTCGTTCCAGGTCGCGACCTGGACGCTCCGCGCCAGGCGCAGCAACGGCAAGGCGTCGGCGATCGCGCGCGCCGCCTCGCGGCTGTCGTCCCAGGCGACCAGGACCCGCGCCGCGACGCCGTCGAACTCGCCGGCGAACGGCAGCAGGACCGTCGGCCGGGCGCTCTGCAGCACGACGTCGGCGACGAGATCGCGGGCGCGGGCGAAGTCGGGCTCCTGCGGATCGGCCTGGCTGAGCACGACGATGTCGCTGCAGTGCGAAAGGCGTACCAGCGAGCGCGCCTTGTCGGCATGCTCGGACACCGACTCGTACGAGTGCAGCCCGGCCGCGCGGCAGGCGGCGTCGAACTGCGCCTTCGCGGCCTGCGAGCGACGGCGCAGCGCCGTCCATGCCGCCTCGGCGTAGTCGACGAGCGAGGAAGAGTCCTCGAGCGCGACCTCGGCGGCGAGCGGCATCTCGCCGGTCGGCGCGGCGCCGACCAGGTGGCAGCCCGTCGCCCGGGCCATGCGCAGCGCGTAGGCGATGCGCGCGTCGGCGCGGCGATCGCGGTCGAGATGGACGAGCAGGCTGCGATAGGTCATGCGACCCGAGTCTAGGAAGCGCGTGCCCGTGCGGCTTGACGTGCGTCAAGTCGAGGCCTCGCCCGCGGACGAGTGCGCGTGCACGGGGTCGTACAGTGCGCCATCGTGAGCAGCGAGCCGTTCCCGCTCGACCCCGCCGTTGCCGGCCTGGTCGCCGCGCTCGCGTCGGGCCTGGTCATCGGCCTCGAGCGCGGCTGGCGCGCGCGCGAGCAGGCCGAAGGAAGCCGGGTCGCCGGCCTGCGGACCTTCGCCCTCGTCGGCCTGTTCGGCGGCGTGACCGGAACGCTGGGCGCGAAGCTTGGCGCAGCGGCGTTCGTCGCTGGCCTCCTGGCCGTCGCCTGGCTCGGCGTGGTGTCGTACCGCGAACGGGTGCGCAGCACCGGTAGCCTCAGCGCGACGTCGACCATCGCCGCCTTGCTCGCCTACGCGCTGGGGACCTTGGCTGCGACCGGGGCGTCGGCGCTGGCGATCGGCATCGCCGTGATCGTCGCCGTGCTGCTCGACATGAAGCCCACCCTGCACCGCTGGCTGACCCTGATCGAGCATCGAGAGCTGAGCGCCGGGCTGCAGATGCTTGTCCTTTCGGCCGTCGTCCTGCCCTGGCTTCCGGATCGCGGCTACGGCCCGTACGAAGCCCTCAATCCGTACCGCCTCTGGTGGGGCGTCGTGCTCGTCGCCGGCCTGTCGCTGGCGGGCCACCTGGCCATGCGCCTGACGGGCGCGCAGCGCGGCGTGCTCTGGACCGGCCTGCTCGGCGGCCTCGCCTCCTCGACCGCGACCACGCTCGAGCTCTCGCGCCGCGTGCGCGGCGACCCGCACCTGCGCGATGCCGCGACCGCCGGCGTGCTGCTCGCCTGCGGCGTGATGTTCCTGCGCATGACGCTGATCGCCGCCGTCCTTCTTCCCGGCCTCGCCAGGCTGCTGGCGGTGCCTTTCCTGACCTCGGGCGCGGTGCTGTTCGCCCTCGGCATGCTGCGCTGGCGGCGCCGCGTTGCGGGCGGGCCGCGGTCGCAGATGCACCTCGGCGCACCGTTCGATCTCGGCACGGCGCTCGGCTTCGGTGTGTTCCTCGGCGTGATGGCGGTCCTCGTCCGGGCGGCGCACGCGGAACTGGGGCAGGCCGGCCTCTACGCGCTGGCGGCCGTGTCGGGGCTCGCCGACGTCGACGCGATCCTCATCTCGGCGACGCGCATGAGCGCCGGCGGCGGCCTGCCGCTGGCGAGCGCGGCCGTCGTCGCCTCGATCGCAGCCGCGTCGAACCTGGCCACCAAGGCGTCGATGGCCTGGTGGATCGGCGGCAGCGGCCTCGGCCGCGGCGTCACTGTGGGCTACCTCGCGGCACTTGCCGCCGGCGCGGCCGCCGGCGCCGCCTGGATCTTCTGATCGGCCGGCGCGCGGGTCAGGCGGCCGGCCAGGCGGCGTCGAGCTCCTGCGCCAGCGCCTGGGTCAAGGTGCGCTCGAGGTCGTGCCGACCGATCCGCCCCGGGCTGTCGGAGCCCGGGTCGGACAGGGCGAAGGCATCGTCGTCGTCGACCAGCTCGATCACGCGCAGCCGCGGCTGCTCGGCGCGGAGCTCGTCGAGCCAGGCGGCGCAGCCGGGGTCGGACGCGGGGATTCCGGTGATGACGGCATCCGGCGCCGTGCCGCGCCGCCCCTTCCGCGCCTGTTCGATCGAGACCGAAGCGTCGACCATGACGCCGACCTCGCGCAGCAACCGGTAGGCCTGGACGCGGACGAAGTCGTGCGGCTCGATCAGCAGCACGCGGCGGCCGGCGGCGCTCGCGGTGTGCGGCAGGGCCGGGCTCGGCGGGGCATCGCCGCCGGGGCGGTCGCCCGCTTCGGGAAAGGTCAGCGTCAAGCTGAGGGTGTCGCCGGCGGGGAGCCGGCGCGGCGTCAGGCCGATCGCGCGCGCGAGCTGCACGAACAGCAGCCAGTGGACTTCGTCGCTCTCCGCCGCGAGGCCGTCGGCCGGCTGCGCACGCCGGGCGCGGATCGTCAGCATCGCTGGCGCAGCCGGACCCTGCGGGCTCACGTCGACCTCGATCGCCGCGCCTTCGTGCAGCACGTACTCGATGCCGAGGTCGAGCAGCTGGGCCATCGCCGCGGCGTTGACCTCGGGGCCGGCGGCAGCGCTGCTGCCGCTCGTCGCCGCCTGCCCGGCGCGCGCCACGCGGTGCCACTCGGCCAGGGCCGAGCGCGCGGTCGCCGCCAGGTCTATGCGCTCGCGAACCAGGGGCGCCTTGCTGCTCAGCAGGCGCGCGAGTTGCTGGATCTGCACGCCGAACTGCTCGAGGCGCGCGACCTCGTGGGCGACCGTGTCGAGCCTCGCGTTCAGGTCCGGCGCAGCGACGTCGAGCGCCGCCAGCGTTCGCTGCAGCGACGAGAGGGAGGCGGCGAAGCTCTCGCCGACCTTGGCGAACAGATCGGGCGAGATCCTGATCGGCGCCAGACCGGGCAGCAAAGGTGGCGAAGTGCCGGCGTGCGCAGAGAAGTCGGGGTGACGGGCGTCGTACATGGGCAGGCTGGAAGAGTGCCGGCTAACGATAGGGACCTGGCGTCGTCGTCTGTTGATCCGCGTCAAGGAGGCTTCGGGGACCGATCGGTCGAGCCGAGCCTTTCGCGGTGACCGTTCGTCTTGCCGCCACCCCTGTTCACGGGGGTTCCTGGGGCCAGGAAATCGGCGGTGCCTCCTACAATGGACCAGCCGAATCGAGATGTTCTTCCGATTCGGCGTTCTTTTTGACGAACGGGGCAGCAATCGTGTGGATGACTCGCGCTAGATCGTTCCTTTCTGTTGTCGTGGTGAGCGCGGCGGCAACGCTGGGCAGCGCCGGTCCGGCGCAAGCCGCCCTCTACACCGGCAACTGGGATCCGGCCTACGGCACGATCTTCCCGAACCTGGGCTGGGAGGCGTCGGCGGTGTTCGACGTGCCCGCCGCCTGCCTCGCCCTCGGCACCGGCAACAACATTCCGGTCAGCGGTGCCTGCGCCGGTTTCAGCGTCCTCAGCGCCCAGGTCGGCTTCTACGACATCTCCGACCCGAACACGATACTCGAGTCGTTCAGCCTGAACCCGAGCGTGATCGTCAACGGGATCAACATCGCCGGCAGCGCGCTCACCGGCATCGACACCGGCTTCTTCGACTATTTCGTGCCCACGCTGTCGATCGCTGGCGGCGGCACCTATTCGTTCAGCCTGATCCTGTTCGGCGGCAACATGGCGCAGCTGATCTACGCCAACCCGACCGCGACCTCGCCGGGCTGCGCCTTCCTGCCGGTCAACGGCGCGAGCTGCGGGATCTCGGAAACCGCTGCGACGGGCGTGTTCGCGCCCATTCCCGAGCCCGAGACCTACGTGCTGATGCTCGCCGGCCTGGGCGCCCTGGCCCTGGCCCGAAAGCGCCGCCGCAGCTAGGCGGTGGCGCGTTCGCCCTGCGCCGAGAGCGCCTGGCGAATGGCTTCGTCGATCTGCCACTCCTGACCCTCGTCCCAGGCGCCTTCGAACGGCGCATCGGTCAAGGTCCGCCGCAGCCGGGCGATGAGCGCCTGCCAGCGCAGCTCGCTGCGCGGCGACCGGGTCAGGCCCAGCCTTTCTCGTGACCTCGCAGCAGCCGCCACCAGAGCGACGGCGACCTCGATCTTGCCCTCCGCCTGCGCGAGCTCGGCGTGGTCTTCGAGGCAGGAGAGCAATTCCTCGCGCATCTCGAAGGCCCGGAAGGCGCGCAGGGCGTCGGTCAGGCGCTGCCGCGCCGCTGCGAGGTCGCCCGCCTGCAGGTCGACCCGGGCGAGCCAGCGCAGGGCGTTCGCCTCGCCCCGCTTGTCGCCGGCCTCGCGACAGACCGTGAGCGAGCGCTTGAAACGCAGGCTGGCCTGGGCCTGGTCGGCCATCTCGAAAGCCACTTCGCCGAGCACCAGCTCGCATTCGCCTTCGACTTCCTGGTGGCGGATCTCGCGGGCGATCGCCAGGCACTGCTCCAGGTGCGACCGGGCCGCCTCGTCGTCGCCCTGGTGCAGGCCGACCTGTCCGAGGTGCAGCAGGCCGATCGCCTCGCCGACGCGATCGTCGAGGCGCCTGAAGATCTGCAGGGCTTCGCGCTCGCCCGCGGCCGCGCCGGCGGCATCGCCGGCCAGCAGGCGGGCCATCGACAGCGTCGACAGGGTGGCGGCGATGTCGACCTCGTTGCCCTGCGCCCGCCTGAGGTCGAGGCAGGTCTCGAGCATCTTGCGCGCCTCGGCATGGTCGCTCTGGCTTTCGGCCAGCGCCGCGCCGACATAGAGCGCCCAGGCCTGGGCGACCGGCGATGCCTGGATCGCGGGCAGCGCCAGCGCCGCCTGCACGAGCTTGCGTCCCTCGGTGGAGTAGCCGCGCAGGATCCAGAAGCCCTGCATCGCGACCGCGAACTTGACGGCGACGAACGGATCGACGCCGCCGGCGAGCGACAGCGCGATGGCGCTCCTGATGTTGTCGAGCTCGACCTCGACCTTCCACAGCCAGTCGGCCTGCTGCGGCCCCCTCAGTCCCTTGTTCGCGGTCTTGGCCATCGCGAAGTAGTGGTCGCAATGGCGCGCCGCGGCCGCGGCGGCGTCGTCGTCGCGCTGCGCCAGCTTCTCGCGCGCGTACTCGCGGATCGTGTCGAGCATGAGGTAGCGCGCGCCGTCGTCGCGCTCCTCGAGCGTCACCAGCGACTTCTCGATCAGCGACCCGAGCAGGTCGAGCACGTCCTCGCCGGCCAGGGGCTCGCCGCCGCACACCGCTTCGGCGGCAGCGAGGTCGAAGCCGCCGACGAACACGCCAAGACGGTCGAGCACGATCTGCTCGTCCGGTTCGAGCAGCTCGTACGACCAGTCGACGAGGGCGCGCAGGGTCTGCTGCCGCTCCTGCAGGACGCGCGAGCCGCCGGTCAGCAGCTTGTAGCGATCCTTGAGGCGGGCATTGATGTCGGCGACCGAGAGGGCGCGAATCCGGGCCGCGGCGAGCTCGATGGCCAGGGGGATGCCTTCCAGCCGGGCAACCAGCTCCGCGACCGCCGGCGCCTCGCGCTCGGTCAGGGCGAAGCCCGGCCGGTGCAATTGCGCCCGGTCGACGAACAGGCGCACTGCCGTCGATCGCGACAGGGCCTCGATGCCGTCGCCGCGCGCCGGCACGGGCAGCGGCAGCACCGGATAGGTCTGCTCTCCCGGCACGCGCAGCGCCTCGCGGCTCGACGCCAGGAGGCGCACGTGCGGCGCCACCTTGAGGATGGCGCTGGCCATCTGCGCCGAGGCCTTGATCAGGTGCTCGCAGTTGTCCAGGATCAGCAGGGCGCGCCGGCTCTTCAGGTGCGCGCAGAGGGTCTGCAGCATCGGCCGGTCGGGCTCTTCGCGCACGCCGAGTGTCTGCGCCGTCTCGCTGACGATCAGCGCCGGATCGCTGATCGGCGACAGGTCGAGGAACCAGACGCCGTCGGGAAAATCATGGATCTGCTCGGCCGCGGCCTGCAGCGACAGGCGCGTCTTGCCCAGGCCGCCCATGCCGAGCAGGGTCAGCAGGCGCGAGGTGCCGAGCAGGCTCCTGACCTCGGCCAGCTCGCGCTCGCGGCCGATGAAGGACGTCGCCTGATGGGGGAGGTTGTTCGGGATCTCGTTGACCGGCAGCCACCAGTCGCCCATCCAGACCACGCGATGGGCCTTCTCGCCATCGGCCGGCTTGGTGAACGGGGTGTCCGGATGGCCGATCTCGAACAGCTCGACCGGATCGGACACGCCCTTGATCCGCCAGTGCCCGTGCGAGACCAGCTTGTGCTCGGTCTTGCCGAGCTCTTCGCGGGCGGCGGCCGAGAGCAGCGTCTGGCCGCCGCGGGCCAGGGCCATCACCCGGGCGGCGATGGGCTTGGCCAGTCCTTCGACCTCGAGCGGCTTGGCGCCCCGGGCGACGTCCTCGGCGGGGTTCTCGCGCAGGATCACCGGACCGACGTGCAGGCCGACGCGTGCCCCCAGCCGTGTCGGCAGCGCCTCCAGGGCGCGGTGGTAGTCCATCGCGTAGGCGGCCGCGTCGACGGCGCTGTCGAACAGCAGCAGCATGCCGTCGGTCTTGTCGATCTCGCGCCCGCGCCAGGTGCCGAGCAGGTCGCGCGAGACGCGATCGTGCGCCGTCCAGATCTCGGCCATGGCGCTGTCGCCGAGCATCTCGGACAGGCGCGTGCTGTCCACGACGTCGGTCAGCAGCAAGGCCTTGATCGCGCTCATCGCCGCCGAGTCTAACTGCGCCCCTGGGTTTTTACCGTATGGCGGCGAGCGAAGGCCCGCCGGATATCGGTCGGCGCTAGCTGACGAGGCTTAGCTTTCCCTTCGGAGAACCGATCCGCAGGTGAAAGTGCGCCCGGTCGGACAGTTCGACCGGGATGCTCGCGCCGAGCGCGTCCAGCAAGCCGCGCAGCCGCTCGGCTTCGGGGTGGCCGATCTCGAAGCTCTCGTAAGTGCAGCCCGGCACCGAGGTGGTGGAGGGGTGCGGCGTGTCCAGCCAGTCGATGAACTTGGGCACGAAGTCGCCGAGCGGATTGGCATGCGGCACCAGCAGCCGCCACTTGAGCGTTCGGCCGTCGGGCGTGGTGCGGGAAGCGTCGAACAGGTCGGCGGTGATGCCGTATTCGGCCAGCACCTTCTGCTGGCGGGCTAGGTCCTGCTCTCTCAGCATGTAGGCGAAGAGCCGGGGAGTGGGGAGGGCGTCGACGCGCTCGCCCAGCGTGCCCTGCAGGCTGCCTCTCTGCGTCGGGTCGACCGCCATCAGCTCGAAATAGATGTCTTTGCCGAGCGAGGCAAGGGCGTTGTGCGTCCCCAATCCGGGATGGCGCCCGCCGCGGCCGGGTGCGACGCCGGTCAACTGTTCGAACGCCGCCCGCAGGGCATCGAGATCGCGTCCGGCGTAGATGAAGTGGTCGAGGGCGGCGGCCATGCGTACGAAGGCCGTCAACCCTTGAGAGCAGGTTCGAGGCGGAGCCTCGCCGCCATCCTGACCAGGTCGCATATCGCGTCGGCGTTCATCTTGCGCATGATCTTGCCACGATGGGCTTTCACCGTGATTCGCGCTGAAGGCTCTTTCGGGTGTGGGTACGAAAGCAAGACTGGCCGGCCGCTTCCTTCCCGCTCAGGATCCTTGTGTTCTCAAGGCACTCTTCACTGTTCGCGCCAGGTCGACGGCCTTCCCCTTTCCCCAATAGTGAAGGAAGACGTAGCGAGGGGTTTCCTGGGTCATGTGTTGATGTATCGCAACGATGTTGATGCCAGCCGCACGCATGGTCTTGAGAACGATCTGTAGCTCGCCCTCCAGCATGGCGAAGTCTCCGTCAACCACTGCCTGCTGATCGCTGCCCGCGAACGCCGCCCACGTGTTGACACCCATCTCGTTGCCGACCTCGACGCCGTGCATCGTTGCCTTGCGTCCGATCACGACCTTCACCATGCCGTTGCTGCTCTGCGACTTCATCCCGAAGACCTCTTCGATGGGCGCCGCCGAGATGCTGCTCGTGGCCGGGATGTCGCCGGGGAATGCACTTGCGGGCGTGGACTGTCCGGAACGGACCTGGGCGATCCGGTCATAGACCGCCTTGACGGCACCGGCTAGCCGTGACGTATCGCCCATGCCGCCGATGTGCATGAAGTAGATCCTGGGCTGGTCGAAGAAGAAGTGGTTGTGCAGCGCGGTCACCTCGAGGCCGGCATCGAGTGCCGCGCTCATCGCCGGGTTCACCTCGTCTTCGAGCAGGACGGTGTCGCCCATCACCATCGTCCCGCCCGTCATCGGCATGAACGCCGCGTAGGAGCTGAGTCCCATGAATGGAGGGAGCGTCCAGCGGTCGACGTTCGGCTTGATGTCGGTGCGGGGCTTGCTGATCTTGAAGACATTCTCGGCCTTGTTCATCGTCCCGGTGAGCCCGGTGATCGACTCGATGGCCGCGGTGTCGAGGGGAAGATCAGCGGCCCGAACGGCCGGGCCGATAAAGGAGGCGAGCAACGCCAATGCGGTACAGGATGAGCGGAACATGAGAGGTCCTTGGAGGGTTGAAAAGAAGCGCCTTGCGGCCCGGTTCCCTTGTCCCGGCGTGCTGTTCTTGCCTACGCGCGACGACTCCGGGGAAGGATCGTCGCCGAGAGATGCTCAAGGGCGAGCAGCGTGGTGGGCGAACTCGCTGAAGGCCGTCACGCTGTCGGCCTTGGTCCAGACGCCGACGCTTCCGGCGCCGGTGATGTGATCGTCGGTGAAATCGATGTAGCGCTTGCCGTCGAGCGAAACGGCGATCGTCGTGCCGGCGAACTCGACACGCAGCGTGTGCCACTGGCCGGCCGGTACCGGCGCGTCGACGTACTTGAGAGTCTTGCGGATGCCGCGTGCGGTGTAGTAGAGCGAGACGTTGTTCTCGAGCGCGTTGGCGCGGGCGACGTAGTAGTTGTCGCCGTCCTTCCAGCGCCAGACCACCCCGCCGGCCTGGTCTTCCTTGCCCGAGAGGGGCTTGAATTTCGCCTCGACCCAACCGTCGGTCAGCTTTGCATCGCTTTTGACGCACCACGGGAAGGCGGCCGACCCGGACTGACGCAGCACCTTGCCGCCTGGAACGCTCGGGTCGCTCTCGACGTTCCACCTGGGCGTGCCTCTGCCGGTGGCGCCGCAAGTCCAGCCCGCAGGCGGCTGGCCGACCACGCCGGCCTTGAAGTCGAGGGTGTCAGCCATGGCGCTGATCGACAGACACCAGACTGCAGCACAGAGAACGGATCGCATCGTCATCTCCTGCCGCCGACTTCATGACGCATCCCCCTTGGGATCGACCGGCCTGCCGGCCGTTTGCCATCCATCGATTCCGCCGCGGAGAAAGCGCGCCTTGACGCGTTGGGCGCGCAGCCGCAATGCGGTTGCCCGCCCGACTTCGTGGCCATACACGCAATGGACCACGATTTCCTTGTCCCTTGGCAGTTCGCGGGCCCACGTAGCGACGGCAGCAGGGTCTCGCCAGCTCGCGCCGGGAATGACGGTCTCGGTCTGGGCGAACATCACTGCACGCCGGACATCGAGCACCTGCGCTGCAGCCAGATCGTCCTGGCCCGCCGAGAACGGCTAGCTGGCGCGTACATGTCGAGCGCCAGGATGGGAATGCCCCCGGCCAGGGCATCCGTGTGGTCGGCAGCCCAGTGGTTCACCAAGCTGAAAGCCGGGCGTGCCGCCGAAGTCCAGTGCCGACAGCCGGCCGTGGATGGCATTCAGCCGCTTCACCGCCCCGGTGTGGTTGTTGGCGTGATAACTGGTGATCAGGCGCTTGGACAAGCCCGTGAGGCGGGCCGGGCC
This sequence comes from Burkholderiales bacterium, assembly GCA_031360885.1. Classification (GTDB taxonomy): domain Bacteria; phylum Pseudomonadota; class Gammaproteobacteria; order Burkholderiales; family Burkholderiaceae_C; genus Schlegelella_A. Next base: position 15,535 of record JANMCC010000079.1, read on the forward strand.
GAAGCCCAGGGGAAGGATTGCGAATTCCATGGAGACTCCTTCAACGACCGTTCAGAACGAAGGCCAGCCCGGCCAGCGGCTCCTTTTCGGACGCGGGCGTGCTCATCGGCCGCCCCCCTTTTCTCGGCCGCGCTGCGCTTCGCGTTCAAAGTGGGCGTAGAGCGAATCGAGCACGTTGCTCATCTCGGCGAGGAGGGCATCGTCTTCGTCGATCCGCTCGCGCGCGCCGGCCATGACCGCCTCGAAGCCGGTAGCCTCGGGAACCGGCTCGCCACCTACGTCGAGCGCGTGGACGATCGTTCCAAGGCGGGCGAGGGCCGCGTCCTCCTCGAGGCCAAAGCTCGCCAGCAGGGTTTCGAACGTGACGCGATCGCCGACATGGGTAAAGGTCGCACCGTCGAAATCGAAGCCGAGCGCGCTCTTGGGACAGTCCGAAGGCTTGGCCAGCCAGCGGAACTTGGCGTCGGGGTCGATGAAGCGGCGGATCAGCCAGGCGCTGGCCACCCGGTCGACCCAGAGACGGCGTCGTGTCGCCCAAGTGCGCCCGCGGTACTTGCCGATGTCGAGCTTCGGCGGGTGCCCCGTTGTTTCGTGCGGCTCGTCGGGTGACAGGAGGGCATCGATGCGTTTGCTGAAGTCGATCCACGCGGCCTGCGCCTCGCTGCTCGCCTCCGAGGGGAAGAAGTCGCTTGCGCGCAGGGCATCGAACTCTTTCTCGAGGCGACGCTTGAGACGCGTCAGTTCGGTCATCGACAAGGACCGGAGCCCCCGGTTCTCGCTCTTCCAGCTCGAGCGCAGCTCGGCGTACTGCTCCGAGCGGTCAAAGAGCTGCCGGTAGGCGCTGTCGTCATCGGCCGAGTCGGGGGCCACCGTCATCAGCCAGGCGCTGCCGCCTTCGCGCATGCACTCATCGCCGAGCTCGCGCAGCGCCTCGGCGCGCCCCGGTCCCGAAGGCAGCAGGTAGGCGCCGTCGCGGAGAGCGGCGCAGCCGAGCGACTTGAGGGCGCGCCAGATGCGCATTCGGCCGGTCGCGCTCGAAGTGGGCAAGGAGATGACGAGAAGCAGCCAGCTCGCCTCGGTATCAGAACCCATGTATGAGATCATACATTAATGTAGAGTAACCGACATGGGAGGTGTCGTCGAGGTCGTGGGGTCCCACGCTTTCGACCTTGTTCGTCGCCGTCCGCGCGCGCGCCGGCGGCGCGGCTCGGATCCGAGCCTGCACGATCAAATGAGGAGGCGGCCTTGAGCACACGCCCATTGAAGATCGCCATCGTCTATCCAGGTGACAGCGAGGTCCGTCGCCTCGCGACGCGCGAGAACAATCGATTCGCCGCCGTCTTCGCCGCCTTCGTGGCACGCGGCGTGGACGTATGCCCGGCGGTCTACAACCTGGCGCAGGCGAACGAGCTGCGCGACCAGTTGCTCGAGTTCGACGGGGCGTTGGTCTGGGTCAATCCGATCGATGCCGGACACTCGCGTGCGCCGCTCGATGCCGTGCTGCGTGAAGTCGCGGCCGCTGGCGTGCTCGTCAGCACGCATCCCGACGTGATCATGAAGCTGGGGACCAAGGACGTGCTCGTCGACACCCGCCAGATGGGCTGGGGCAGCGACGTCCATCGCATCGCAACTCTCGAGCAGCTGCGCGCGCAGGTCGGCGAGCGCCTCGGCGCCGGCGAGACCCGGGTGTTGAAGCAGTGGCGCGGTCACAGCGGCATCGGCATCTGGCGCGTCCAGCGCGCATCGGGCGAAGCGACCTTCGGGAGTGGAAGTCGCGTGCTTGCCAAGCACGCCCCGCGCGGCAGCCCTGAACTCACGATCAGCTTCGACGAGTTCATTGCCCTGATGGCGCCCTATTTCGAGGACGGCGGCCACATGGTCGACCAGGCCTGGCAGCCGCGCCTGACCGAAGGGATGGTCCGTTGCTACCTCGTGCAGGACCGGGTGGCGGGCTTCGGGTTGCAAGCGGTGAACGCGCTTCATCCGCCCAGGGCCGGAGACGGATCGGGAGAGTCCCCGACGCCGAGCCAGCGGCTCTATCACCCGCCCGATCTTGCGCATCTGCAAGGTCTCAAGCGGCGCCTGGAGAGCGAATGGGTGCCGCAGCTGGAACGCGCGCTCGGCATTCCTCGAGAGGAGCTGCCGCTGTTGTGGGACTGCGATTTCCTGCACGGCGAGGGCGACGAGCGGTTCGTGCTTTGCGAGATCAATGTCAGCAGCGTCGCGCCGTTCCCGGACTCGGCCATCGAGCCATTGGTCATCGCGGCCGTCGGCCGCATCGAAGGGAAGCGGCGGCGTCCCTAGGACAGCCCAAAGCTTCTAACGCGCGCGCTTGAAAGCCGGTCGCTCGGCGCAGCGCTTGCACCACGCCGCCACCCGTGGATTGCCATCGAGGGTCAAGTCAAGTTGTGTTCCGAGCAGCAGCCAACTGGCCGTGGCAACGTCCACCAGCGAGAAGCCTCCCATCAGGTAGTCACGGCCCTCCAGGCGTGCCTCGAGCGCATCGAGCAACCGGTCCAGCTGTGCGCGGTTGTACGCGGCGGCCGCCTCGCTGCGGTCCTCCGGCTTGTACGAGACCGGCGAATCGAGCCCGTGATACAGGTACTGCATCATGTAGCTGCCGATCTCGGTCATCGCCCACACCGTCCAGCACACGGCGTCGGCGAGCGCCTGCTGCTCCTCGGGCTTGGGCCACAGGCCCTTCGCCGAGCCATAGCGGTTGCCGAGATAGAGCAGAATCGCACCCGACTCGAAGAGCTTGAGCCCGCCGTCGTCGAGCGAGGGGACCTTTCCGTGGGGGTTGACCGCCAGCATCTCGG
>JANMCC010000089.1:0-26141 GCA_031360885.1 Burkholderiales bacterium
CGCGTCGCCAAGCTGTCGGGCATCGGCTGCTCGTCGAAGACGCCCGACTACTTCCTCGGCGCCTCGCACGGCTTCAACACCGTGCACGGGCGCATGCCCTCGGTGCTGACCGGCGCCAACCTCGCCAACCGCGAGCTGCTCTACCTGGGCGTCAGCGGCGACGGCGATTCGGCGTCGATCGGCCTCGGCCAGTTCGCGCACGCCATGCGGCGCGGCGTGAACATGACCTACATCGTCGAGAACAACGGCGTCTACGGCCTGACCAAGGGCCAGTTCTCGGCGACCGCCGACCAGGGCAGCAAGAGCAAGAAGGGCGTGATCAACACGGACACCGCGATCGACCTGGTGGCGATGGCGCTGCAGCTCGGCGCCACCTACGTCGGCCGCAGCTTCTCCGGCGACAAGGAGCAGCTCGTGCCGCTGATCAAGGGCGCGCTCAGCCACCGGGGCGCGGCGCTGCTCGACGTCATCAGTCCCTGCGTCGCCTTCAACAACCACGCCGGCAGCACGAAGAGCTACGACTACGTGCGGGCGCACAACGAGGCGGTGAACCGGCTCGACTTCATGCCGAAGCGAGGCGCCATCACCGCGATGTACGCGCCGGGCGAGGTGATCGAGGTGACCCAGCACGACGGCAGCGTGCTGCGCCTGCGAAAGCTGGCCGAGGGCTACGACCCGGGCGATCGGCTGGCGGCGATGAACCATATCGCCACCTGCGAGGCGCGGGGCGAGGTGCTGACCGGCCTGCTCTACGTTCGGGCCGATGCCGAGGACCTGCACGGCCACCTGAACACCGTCGACGGGGCCCTCAACCGGCTGGGCGACAAGGACCTCTGCCCGGGTTCAGCAGCGCTCGCGGCGATCAACGCCGAGCTGGTCTGACGAGCGCCTGAGGGGCGGCCGGAGGACCGGCCGCGGACGCCTCAAACGGCGCCGAAAGTCGAATCCACGAGCGCGGGCTCGATTTCGGGCTCGATTTCCACCGCTTCGATTGCCGCGTCGAAGGCACCGAGCTCGACCGCGGGCTTGGCCGGACGGGGATTGTCGAGGGGCCGGCAGATCGTGCTCTTCAGCCGCGCGAGACGGTCCGAGCGCTCGATCGCGGCGAACACCATTTCCGGCGCGGTCATCAGGGCAAACGGGTTGCTGGTGTGGCTGGTCTGCTGCATCGGAATCTCCCTCGAACTGCGATTCGGGCCAATGTACGGAGCCACCCGAACCGCAGAAAGCCGGTACACGGCGATTTGTAACGTCAGCGAGATTCTGACAACGCTGTCAGGGACACTCCATCGCCCCGTCGAGCGAATGAAAGTATTAGCTATATGCAACAGCCATTTACGAACACTTATTAAAGTGAACTATCAAGTCGCGTCCCAGTGAAGAGCTGCTCGAAATTCCGGCTCGTGGCCGCCGCGACGGCTTCCAGCTCCAGTCCCTTGATCTCCGCGAGCTGCCGCGCCACCCAGGGCACATAGGCCGGCGAGTTCACTTTCCCCCGGTAGGGCACCGGTGAGAGATACGGGCTGTCGGTCTCGATCAGGCAGCGGTCGAGCGGCACGAATGCCGCCACGGCGCGCAGATCGGCGGCGGTCTTGAAGGTCAGGATCCCCGAGAACGAGATGTAGAAGCCGAGATCGAGCGCGGCGCGTGCCACCTCGGCGGTTTCGGTGAAGCAGTGGAAAACGCCACGGGCCCGGCCTTCGCCCTCCTCGCGCAGCAGCGCGAGCGTGTCGGCCGAGGCGCTGCGCGTATGGATCACCAGCGGCAGGCCGCTCGCCCGCGAGGCGCGGATGTGCACGCGGTAGCGCTGCCGCTGCCATTCCATGTCGGCCACGCTGCGACCGCCGAGACGGTAGTAGTCGAGGCCGGTTTCGCCGATCGCCACGACTTTCGGCCTGGCCGCGAGTGCGAGCAGGTCCTCGAGGCCGGGCTCGCGCACGTCCTCGTTGTCCGGGTGCACGCCGGCGCTGCACCAGAAGTTCTCGTGGCCGAGCGCGAGCGCATGGACCTGCTCGAATTCCTCGAGGGTCGTGCAGATGCACAGCGCCCGGTCGACGCCCGCCTCCGCCATCGCGGCGCGTATTTCGGGCAGCTTTTCCGCGAGCTCGGGAAAACTGAGGTGGCAATGCGAATCGACGTACATGGAAATCTCGCGGCCATCGCGCTGCGCGGCGCGCAGGCCGCGGCGGGCTCAGATCGTCTGCGTGGGCTTGGCCGACGAGAGCGCGGTGCCCAGAGTTTCCTCGATGCGCGCACGCAGGGCGCGGCTCTTCTCGTCCGAGGGGAAGCGGACGCCGACGCCCTGGGTGCGGCCGCCCGAGGCGTTGGCCGGCGTGATCCAGCCGACCTTGCCCGCCACCGGGTAGCGCTGCGGGTCTTCGGGCAGCGAGAGCAGCAGGTAGATGTCTTCGCCGAGCTTGTAGTCGCGGGTGGTCGGAACGAAGATGCCGCCCTCGGAAAACATCGGCATGTAGGCGGCGTAGAGCGCGCCCTTCTCGCGAAAGACGAGCTGGATGACGCTGGGCCGGCCGGCATTCGGCGCCGGGGCGCCGGCGGCCGGGGCCGCGGCGCGCGCTGCAGCAGGTTCGCTCATCGGCGCAAGTGTAGCGAGTCGACCCCGCCGCGGCGCTGCGGCGATCGCGGCGTTTGCAACGCTTCCCGGCCCTGTTCGACCAGGCTTTCCAGCGTGAGCTCGGCATTCCACGGGTGCTCCGCGTTCTCGGCGAAGCGGCGCAGCTCGGCCGACCAGCGCACCAGCGCGTCGAGCGCGGGCACGCGGCCGGCCAAGGTCTCGGCAGCGAAATAGCGCGGCGCCGCACCAGCCGCAACGCTGGCGACGTCGTGACAGAGCTTCTGCAGCGCGTCGACCGCCAGCGGCAAGGGCCAGCCGCGCAGGGCCGACACGTCGCCCGCGGCGATGCGACCGGGCAAGGTTCGCCACGCCGCCGCGTCGACGCCGAGTTGCGCCAGCGCGAGCACGTCCTGCGGCTGGCCGCCGCAGCCGGCGAGCAGCACCTCGGGCTCGGCGATGCCCTGCGCGCGCAACCACTCGACCGCGATCTCGGTCGGCGGCAGTTCCAGCGCGATCGCTTGGCAGCGGCTGCGGATCGTCGGCGCCAGGGCGTCGGCCGCCGCCGTGCAGAGCAGGAAGCGGGCATCGCCCGCCGGCTCTTCCAGCGTCTTCAGGAACGCGTTGGCGGCGATCGCGTTCATCCGCTCGGCTGGATGGATGACGATCGCCTTGCCGCGACCGCGAGAGGAGGTGGTCAGCGCCAGTGCGATCGCGGCCCGCACCTCCTCGACCCGGATGTCCTTGCTCGGCTTCTTCTTGCCCGCCTTCTCCTCGCCGCCCTCCTCCGACTCCGCGGCCGCCCAGCCGAGGCCTTCGCGCATCGCCTCGGGCAGGAGGACGAGCAGGTCGGGATGCGAATGCGCCGCCACCAGCCGGCAGCTCGCGCAGATGCCGCAGGGTCGCTCGCCCAGCGGGACGGTCGTCGATTCGCACAGCCATCCTTGCGCGAGCAGGATGCCGAGCTCGAACTGGCCGACCCCGCCCGGGCCGTGCAGCAACAGGGCATGCGCGGTCTGCGTCTCGAGCGCACGACGAAGCGGCGCGACCAGCCAGGGCAGTCTCGGCACGGGGCCGGCTTCAGCCATCGAGTCGTTCACGCAGCGCCTGCGCGACGCGCAGCGCCACCTCCGAGCGGCCGAGCGAGGCATCGATCCGCACGAAGCGCTCCGGCGCCGCGTTCAGCCGCGCCAGGTAGCCGGCGCGCACCCGCTCGAAGAAGGCCAGGTCCTCGGCCTCGAACCGGTCGGCGGCGCGCGCCTCGGCGCGGCGCTGCGCCGCGACCTGCGGCTCGAGGTCGAACCAGAGCGTCAGGTCGGGTTGCAGGCCCTCCTGCACCGCCGTTTCGAGCGTGTCGAGCAAGGCCAGGCTCTGGCCGCGGCCGAAGCCCTGGTAGGCGAAGGTCGCGTCGGTGAAGCGGTCGCAGAGCACGACCTCGCCGCGCGCCAGCGCCGGCGAGATCACCCTGGCGACGTGGTCGCGGCGGGCGGCGAACACGAGCAGCGTCTCGCTCACTCCGTCCATCGCCGTGTGCAGCACCAGCTCGCGCAGCCGCTCGGCAAGCTCGGTGCCGCCGGGCTCGCGGGTGCAGACGACCGATCGTCCGGCCGCACGCAGCGCCTCGGCCGTCGGCTCGATGTGGGTCGACTTGCCGGCGCCGTCGATCCCCTCGAAGGTGATGAATCGTCCGCTCACTGGCCTTGTTTCCTCTGGAACCGGTTCACCGCCCGATTGTGCTCGGCGAGCGTCTCGCTGAACTCGCTGCTGCCGTCGCCGCGGGCGACGAAGTAGAGCGCCCGGGTCGGATCGGGTCGCACCGCGGCAAAGAGCGAGGCGCGGCCGGGGATCGAGATCGGCGTCGGCGGCAGGCCGGTGCGCTGGTAGGTGTTGTAGGGCGTGTCGGCGAGCAGGTCGCGCTTTCTCAGGTTGCCGTCGAAGGCGGCGCCCAGGCCGAAGATCACGGTCGGGTCGGTCTGCAGCGGCATGCCGAGGCGCAGGCGGTTGACGAAGACGCCGGCGACCTTGCCGCGGTCGGCGCCGACGCCGGTTTCCTTCTCGACGATCGAGGCGAGCGTCAGCGCCTCGTCGGCGCTCTTCAGGGGACTGTCGGCAGCCCGTTCCCGCCAGGCCTCGTCGAGGCGATGCTGCATCGCCCGGTAGGCGCGCTTGAGCACGGCGAGATCGGTCGAGCCCTTGCTGTAGGCATAGGTGTCGGGATAGAGCCGGCCCTCGGGCGAGAGGCCGGACGGCGCGCCGAGGGCCTGCATCACCTCGGTGTCGCTCAGCGCCGCGAGGGTCGGCTTCAGCGCCTCGGCCTTCGCCAGCTCGGCGCGGATCTGGCGAAAGGTCCAGCCCTCGGTGAAGCGAACGACGGCAAGGGTCTCGTCGCCACGCACCATCTTCTCGAGCAGGCCGATCGGCGTCGTGCCCGCCGGCGCCTCGTAGCTGCCGGCGCGGATCTTTCGCGCCTTGCCCGACCAGCGGAACCATTCGTAGAGCAGAACCGGCTCGGCCTTCACGCCGGCCCGGACCCAGGCCTCTGCGATCTGCCGCGGCGTGTCGCCGAGCTCGATCGACACCTCGACCGGATCGGCGGCCAGGGCGAGCGGCCGATGCAGCCACCACCAGGCGGCAGAAGCCGAGGCCGCCGCCGCAACGAGCAGCAGCACCAACGCAACGCGGAGGGCTCTCATCGGCTCGCGACGACCTCGCAAGCGCTCCACCCCTTCACCACGCATGTCATGGCGGCTGATGATAATGGGCCATGCCATCTCCCCACGCCCTCGAAGGCGCCTGCCGGATCACCGATCGGGGCGTCATCCGTGCTCGCGGCGCCGACGCCGCCAAGTTCCTCCAGGGACAGCTCACCAACGACGTCCTGACCCTCGGCCCCGCCCACGCCCGGCTGGCAGGATTCTGCTCGGCCAAGGGGCGGCTGCAGGCGAGCTTCGTGGTCTGGCGGGCGGGCGCCGACGAGTTCCTGCTCGCCTGCTCGGCGAGCCTGCTCGCGCCCACGCTCAAGCGCCTCTCGATGTTCGTGCTGCGCGCCCAGTGCAAGCTCAGCGACGCCAGCGCCGAGGTCGCCCTCTGGGGCCTGGCGGGTGATGCGGCCCGGTCGCAGCTTGGCGACGCCTCCATCTGGGAGAAACGCGACGTCGACGGTGCCGCCCTGGTCCGCCTGCCCGACGCCGAGGGCCTTGCGCGCGCCCTCTTCGCCGCGCCTGCAGGCGTCGAACCCGCGGGCGCCGCGAGCGCCCCCCTGTCCCTCGCCGCCTGGCGCTGGCTCGAGGTGCGCAGCGGCGTGGTCACCATCGAGGCGGCGACGGTCGACCGCTTCGTGCCGCAGATGGTGAACTTCGAGCTCATCGGCGGCGTCGATTTCCAGAAGGGCTGCTATCCCGGCCAGGAAGTCGTTGCCCGCAGCCAGTACCGCGGCACGACGAAGCGGCGCACCTTCCTGTTCGAGGGCGACGCGGTCGCGAGCGCGGGTCAGGACGTGTTCGTCGCCGGCGCCGTTGGCGAGGCTGCGGGAACCGTTGCCAACGCAGCGGCTTCGCCGGATGGCGGCGTCGGCAGTGCGCTGGTCGAACTGCGCCTGGCCGCCCTCGGCGAGGGCGAGCTCCGGCTCGGCAGCGCCGAGGGCCCGGTGCTGCATCGCGTTCCGCTGCCTTACCCGGTGGCGGTCGACGCCGAAGCCACCGCCTGAACGCACCCGGTCGCGCCGCGGCCATGCGCGAGCTGTTCGTCTACTACCGGATCCGCGACGCCGATGCCGCGGCCGCCGGCGCGGCCGTGCTGGCGATGCAGCACGCGTTGCGACATGCGCATCCCGGGCTCGCCGCGCGCTTGCTCGTCCGCGCGGGCGAAGGCGAAGCGCTGCAGACCTGGATGGAAACCTACTCGCTGTCCGCCGAGCCCCTCGGCGTCGCTGCGGATCTCGAAGTGGAGATCGAGAGGGCGGCAACGAGCTGGGCGGCACTTGTCGACGGGCCGCGCCACGTCGAAGCGTTCGTCGCCGCCGGCGATTGAAGCTCGTCCGCGCGCTCAGAGCGCTCGCAGCATCTCGACGTGGGCGATCCCGGTCTCGTCGAACTCGGGGCCGCGCCGCACGAACCCGGCGCGCTCGTAGAACGCCGCGGCGCTGAGCTGGGCGTGCAGCACCGCCTCGCGCTCGCCGCGGCTGCGCGCCGCATCGAGCAGCGCCTCGAGCACCGCGCGGCCGACGCCGCTGTGCCGCGAGCTCGCGGCCACGGCCATGCGCCCGATCTTGGCGACGCCGGGCACGTGCTCGAGCATCCGCCCGGTGGCGAGCGCCTGGCCGAGGCGGTTGTAGGCGACAGCGTGAACGGCGCTTTCGTCGGCGTCGTCCCACTCCATCTCGGCCGGGATCTTCTGCTCGGCGACGAACACCTGGGTGCGGATCGGCCGCGCGTCGGCGCCGAGCTCGGCCCAGGTGCCGACGCGCACGTCGACCATGCTTTCGCCGGTTTCGAAGCGGTCGAACAGCTCGCGCAGCTCGCGCGGCACCGGCTTCGAGGCGGTGCCGTGCGGATCGGCGAAGACATAGGTCAGGGTGCAGGAGACGAGCAGCTGCTGGTCGCGGAACGCGCCGCCGACGAAGGTCGCCGACGAGGTGCCGACCCGGGCGCAGCGCATGCCGATGTCGAGCACGTCGTCGTAGCGCGCCGAGGCCATGTACTCGACCTCGGCCTTGCGCACGAACAGGTCGCCCTGGAACGCGACCATGGTCTCGGCGTAAGGCACGCCCAGCGCCCGCCAGTAGCCCGCGACCGCGGTATCGAAGTACATCAGGTAGTGGCCGTTGAAGACGATCTTCTGCGCGTCGATCTCGGCCCAGCGGACGCGCAGGCGCTCGAAGAATCTGAAGTCGGAACGTTGCATGGCGCGCGAGTGTGCCAGACGGGTTATGCCAGACTGTCGTCATGGCGCAAATCAACTACATCACCCAGGTGCAGATCGACTTCGGCGTGCTCGCCCTCCTGCCGCAGGAATGCGCCCGGGCGGGGATGAAGAAGCCGCTGCTCGTCACCGACGCCGGCGTGCGCGCGGCCGGCCTGCTCGACCGCGCCATCGACGCGCTTGCCGGCTTGCCGCACGCCGTGTTCGACGCGACGCCGTCGAATCCGAACGAGGCCGCGGTCCGCCATGCCGTCACGGTCTACCTGCAGCACGGCTGCGACGGCCTGGTCGCGATCGGCGGCGGCTCGAGCATCGATCTCGCCAAGGGCGTCGCCATCGCGGCGACGCATGAAGGGCCGCTCAAGACCTACGCCACCATCGAAGGCGGCAGCGCGAAGATCAGCGAGCGGGTGGCGCCGCTGATCGCCGTGCCCACCACCGCCGGCACCGGCAGCGAAGTGGCGCGCGGCGCGATCGTGATCGTCGACGACGGCAGGAAGCTCGGCTTCCACAGCTGGCACCTGGTGCCCAAGACCGCCCTGCTCGACCCCGAGCTGACCCTCGGCCTGCCGCCCTTCCTCACCGCGGCGACCGGCATGGACGCGATCGCGCATTGCATGGAAACCTTCATGGCGCCGGCCGTCAATCCGCCGGCCGACGGCATCGGCCTCGACGGTCTGGAGCGCGCCTGGAAGCACATCGAGCGCGCGACCCGGGACGGCACCGACCGCGAGGCGCGCTGGAACATGATGAGCGCGAGCATGCAGGGCGCGATGGCGTTCCAGAAGGGCCTGGGCTGCGTGCACAGCCTGAGCCACAGCCTCGGCGGCGCCAATCCGAAGCTGCACCACGGCACGCTCAATGCGATGTTCCTGCCGGCGGTGGTGAAGTTCAACGCCGCGGCCGAGTCGATGAGGAAGGACCGGCGCCTGGTTCGCATGGCGCAGGCGATGGGCCTGGCGTCGGCCGACGAGACCGGCGACGCCGTCGCCGGCGCGATCCGCGCCATGAACGCGCGCCTCGGACTGCCCTCGGGGCTCGCGGCGCTCGGCGTCACGAGCGCGATGTACGAGCGCATCGTCGACGGCGCCCTGGCCGACCACTGCCACAAGACCAATCCGCGGATCGCGACCCGCGACGACTACGTGGCGATGCTCGAAGCGTCGATGTAGCTCGCGGCCGCGGGCGGGGATGTCACCGCCCCCGGCTCGATCGGCCAGGCCGCCAGGTACTCGCGCCAATGCGCCTCGTCGATGCCGCCGAGCGTCTCCCGCACCAGGGCGATCTCGTGCGCGTACTCGGCCTCGCTGAAGCCGCCGCGCATCTGCTGGAAGCGGCAGTACAGCAGGTAGGTGTTCATCACGTCGGTTTCGCAGTAGCGCCGGATCTCGTCGGTCCGCCCCTGCCTGTAGGCAGTGAACACCTGGCTGCCGTCCATGCCGAGCTTGCCGGGAAAGCCGCACAGCTTCGCCATCGCGTCGAGCGGCGCGTTGGCGCGCCCCTGGTAGAGGGCCAGCAGGTCCATCAGGTCGACATGGCGCAGGTGATAGCGGCTGATGTAGTTGTTGTACCGGTGCTCGCGGTCGTCCTCGCCCATGTCCCAGTACTTGCTGGCGACGACGCCGTGGCGCATGCCGCGGTAGTGCAGCACCGGCAGGTCGAAGCCGCCGCCGTTCCAGCTCACGAGCTGCGGCGCGTGCCGCTCGATCATGTTGAAGAACTGCTGGATGATCCGCCCTTCCTGGCTCGCGCCGCCGGGCTCGCGGTCGACCAGCGAATGCACGCGCAGGCCTTCGGCGTTGCGGAACACGCAGCTGATCACGAGCACGCGCTGCAGGTAGAGCGGCATGAAGTCGCCCTTGCCACGCGCCGCGCGATCGGCGATCTCGGCCTCGTAGACCGCGGCGTCGTCGGCGCTGGCGTCCATCTGCCGCAGAAGTCGCAGCCCGGCGACGTCGGGGATCGACTCGATGTCGAAGACGAGGACCGGCGACGACGCCATGCGGTGCAGCCGGTACGGTGCGGCGGAGCGCCGGCTAGCGCGCCGGCAGCAGGCGCGCCGGGTCGATCGGCTTGCCTTGCTTGCGAATCTCGAAGTGCAGCTGCACGCTGTCGGCGTCGGTCGCGCCCATCTCGGCGATCTTCTGCCCGCGCTTGACGGCCTGGTCGTCCTTGACCAGCAGGGTCTGGTTGTGCGCGTAGGCGGTGAGGTAGGTCGCGCTGTGCTTGAGGATCACCAGGTTGCCGTAGCCGCGCAGGCCCGAGCCGGCGTAGACCACGCGCCCGTCGGCGGCGGCGAGCACCGGGTCGCCGGCCTTGCCGCGAAACACCAGGCCCTTGCTGCGCGCCTCGTCGAAAGGCGTCGAGACCGCGCTCGCCGCCGGCCAGGCCCAGGTGATGTCGTCGTCGGCATCACGCGGCGTCGCCGCTGCGGGTGCGGCAGGTGGCGCGGGGGTCGGCGCGGCGGCGACCGTGACAGGAGTCGAAGCCGCGGGTGACGATGCGGTCGCGCGCGGATCGAGCGGCCGCGGCTCGACTCTCGCCGTCGAAGCGACCGGCCGGCTCGTCGCGGCGCCGGGATCGACGCCGGGCGCCACGACGCGCAGCATCTGCCCGACCTCGATCAGGTTCGGGTTCTCGAGGTTGTTCCAGCGCACCAGGTCTTTCCAGTTCTGGCCGCTGTCGAGGCTGATCCGGATCAGCGTGTCGCCGGGCTTGACGGTGTAGTAGCCCGGCCGCGCCGCACCTTCGGCAACCAGGGGTTTGACCGGCTCGGTCGCCGCGGGCACCGGGCCGACTGCCGGGCTGGCAGCGGCCACGGTGGCGCGCGGGGTCGCCAGGCGGTCCTCGACCGGGGCGCGGTTCGGCGTGCTCGTGCAGCCGAAGAGAACGAAGGCTGCCGCGGCGGCGGCCGCGAGCCGCAGGGGCCGGCTGGCCGAGAAATCGATCACGCGCATGGATCCGTGGGACTCTTCATCGGGAAAGCCCGGATTTTAGAGGGACGAAGCGTACGGCCTCGTGAACCTGCCGGTCGTAGCCGTCTTCACGCCGGTCGACCACCACCAGCGCCTGCCCGCCGCCGGCCTGCTCGACCGGCGAGACCAGCCTTCCGCCCACCGCCAGCTGCTCGAGCCAGGCGTCGGGCAACGCCGCGCCTCCGGCCGCGGCGACGATGCTGTCGTAAGGCGCGCCGGGCGGATGGCCGAGCATGCCGTCGCCGAAGACCAGGCGCAGCCGGTTCGAGCGTGTCGGTCCGAGGAACTCGCGAGCCTTGTCGTGCAACGGCTTCAGGCGCTCGACCGACACGACCCGCTGTGCCAGCCGCTCGAGCAGTGCCGCCTGATATCCGCATCCGGTACCGATCTCGAGCACGGCGCCGAGGTTCCCGAGCCGGCGTGCATTCGCCCCGCCAAACAGCAGCTCGATCATCCGGCCGACGACCGAGGGCTTGGAGATGGTCTGGCCGTGGCCGATGGGCAGGCTGGTGTCTTCGTACGCCTGGGTCGCGAGCGCGGCGTCGACGAACTGGTGGCGCGGAACGGCCGCGAAGGCGGCCAGCACCCGCGTCTCGACGATGCCGCCCTCGCCGAGGCGCTGCGCCATGCGCCTTCTCACGTCGGCGGAGTCGAGGCCGAGGCCCGCCGGCTGGTCGCGCCGGCCGGCGTCGGCATGGGCGGCGGCGAGGTCGCGCTGCGGTCTGAGCAAGGTGCGCTGCGAAGCGCCGGCGGCGCCGGCGACGCGATCGAGCTTCAGCGGAAACTTGAGGCGCGAACGATCGTCCGCGGCCATCAGCCGGCCCTGCTGGACCAGTCGCGCCAGGCCGGCAGGCTGGCGTGATCGGTGAGGTCGACTTGCAGGGGCGTGATCGAGATCTCGCCGTTGCTGGTGGCGTGGAAGTCGGTGCCCGGGCCGGCTTCGCGCGCGTCGCCCGCGGGGCCGATCCAGTACAGCGTGTCGCCGCGCGGGCTCAACTGGCGGATCACCGGCTCGCTCGCGTGGCGCCGGCCGAGGCGGGTGATGCGGCTCGGCAGGCGGTCGGCATCGGCCCGGTTCGGAATGTTGACGTTGAGCAGGTAGGGCGAGACCGCGGGCGGCGTGCGTAGCACCTGCTCGATCACTCGGCGCGCCACCCGGCCCGCCGCGTCGAGATGCTCCCAGCCCTTTTGCACCTGCGAGAAGGCGATCGCCGGAATGCCGAACAGGAAGCCCTCCATGGCCGCGGCGACCGTGCCCGAATAGAGCGTGTCGTCGCCCATGTTCGCGCCCTGGTTGATGCCGGAGACGACGAGGTCGGGCCGATGCTCGAGCAAGCCGGAGAGCGCGAAGTGGACGCAGTCGGACGGCGTGCCGTTGATGTAGCGCCAGCCGTTGGCGGCGGTGTAGACCGAGAGGCCCCGGTTGAGCGTCAGCGAGTTCGAGGTGCCGCTGGCGTTCTGCTCGGGGGCGACGATCTCGAGCTCGCCGAGCCCCTGGCAGGCCTCGACGAGGGTGGCCAGGCCCGGGGCCAGGTAGCCGTCGTCGTTGGCGATAAGGATGCGCATCTGGCGATTGTAGGGAGTCGTCCCCGAGGCGACGCGGCGGGCGGGTGGCGCTGCGTATCATCGATCGGGTCGCGCGCCGCTCGGGCGCGGACGGCGAAATTCGAAAGGTCCCCCATGCACGCTTGGCTCTGCGAGAACCCGATCGGCGTCGAGGCGCTGCAGTGGAAGGAATTGCCGACGCCGGTGCCCAAGGCGGGCGAGGTGCTGATCGCGATCCGCGCCGCGAGCCTGAATTTTCCCGACCTGCTGACGGTACAGAACAAGTACCAGTTCAAGCCGCCGCTGCCCTTCGTTCCCGGCTCCGAGTACGCCGGCGTGGTCGAGGCCGTGGGCGAAGGCGTGAAGCACCTCAAGGTCGGCGATCCGGTCGCGGCCATCGGCTCGAGCGGCGGCTTCGGCACGCACGCCTGCGTGGCCGCGGCCGGGGTGATGCCGCTGCCGCCCGGCTTCGCCTTCGACGATGCCTCGGCCTTCGTCATGACCTACGGCACCACTCACCATGCCCTGCTCGACCGGGCGCAGCTCAAGGCGGGCGAGACCCTGCTCGTGCTCGGCGCGGCCGGCGGCGTGGGCACGGCGGCGATCCAGATCGGCAAGGTCGTCGGCGCACGCGTCATCGCGGCCGCGTCGAGCGACGAGAAGTGCGAGTTCTGCAAGTCGCTCGGCGCCGACGCGACCATCAACTACGGCAGCGGCAACATCCGCGAGGAGCTGAAGAAGCTCACCGACGGCAAGGGCCCCGACGTCGTCTACGACCCGGTCGGCGGCGACCTTGCCGAACCGGTGTTCCGCTCGATCGCCTGGCGCGGCCGATACCTCGTGGTCGGCTTCGCCCAGGGCGGCATTCCCGCCCTGCCGCTGAACCTGGCGCTGCTCAAGGGCGCATCCATCGTCGGCGTGTTCTGGGGTGACTTCGCGCGGCGCGAGCCGAAGGCCAACGCCGCCGCGCTGGCCGAGCTCGCGCGCTGGTACGCCGAGGGCAGAATCAAGCCGGTGATCGACCAGAAGCTGCCGATGAACGAGCTGCCCGCGGCCTATGCGCGCATGGGCAGCCGCAAGGTGCGCGGCAAGCTGGTGATGGTCAACCCCTGAGCGCGCGCCTGTAGCGCGCTTCAGGGCTTGACCGGATCGCCCTTCTCGCGCTTCTTCGCCGAGACGCGGCGGCCACGGCCGCCCGTCTTCCTGCTGTCTGCAATGTGAGTTCTCCCGGAGTTTCGATTCGCCCGCAGCGCTTCTGCGAGTGGGCGAATCGTTTCCGGGAGGCGTTGCGGCACCGTTGCAGCGGTGGCTGCGCTCGAGCCGTGCACCCCGGCGGCGCCTGTAGCATGGCCGCAAGCCCGCCCCCAGACCGAAATGACCACGAACGACCCGCTGCAGAGGAACAAGGAGGCCGTCGTCGCCTTCTACGACCTGATGTTCAACGCCTGCCGGCCGGCGGAGGCGATTCGCCGCTACGCCGGCGACACCTACACCCAGCACAACCCGCATGTGGCCGACGGCAAGGCGGCGTTCATCGCCTACTTCGAGCGGATGGCGAAGGACTACCCGGGCAAGCGCGTCTCCTTCAAGCGCGTGCTCGCCGAGGGCGACTTCGTGATCCTGCACTGCCACCAGGAATGGCCGACCGACGCCAACAAGGACTGGGCCGGGATCGACATCTTCCGCCTCACCGCAGACGGCAGGATCGTCGAGCACTGGGACGTGCTCCAGCCGGTGCCGCCGACCTCCGCCAACCCCAACACGATGTTCTGACGACCATGGTTCGCTCGACCGTTCGCCTGTTCACCGTGCTGCTGCTGGCCGCGCCGGCGATCGCCGCCGCGGCCGACTCCGCCGAGGCGATGGCGGCCCGCTACATGCGCTACGAAGGCTGCATGGTGAAGCGCTTCGGCGACAACTTCTACGAGCGACTGGGCATCGCCACCGCGATCAACCGCTGGGGCGCGCCCGAGCCGACCACAAGCTCGCTGGCACTGCAGCCGCCGGGCGTCATCGCCGCGGATGGGCAATGCCGCAAGGAAAGCGGGCTCGAGAAGGAGCCGCGGCCGAGAGGGTGAGCGGCCGGCCTACGCAGCGGCCGGGGCGAGCCCGGTGACGACCTCGGTCGTCGCCTGCGTCATCAGCTTGTGCACCGGGCACTTGCCGGCAACGTTCAGCAGCTCCTGGCGCTGCGCCTCGGTCAACGGGCCCGTGAGGTGGAGCGTCGTGCGCAGGCGGTAGGTGCCGCGCCGCTCCTCGCTGTCGTCGCGCTCGACGGTCACGCGGATGTCCTCCACCGGGATCTGCTTCCTCTGCGCATACCAGAGCGTGGTCAAGGCCTTGCAGGCGCCGAGCGCGCTGTCGTAAGAAACTGACCCTAGGTGCCCCCACCGCTCCCCGAATTTATCCCAGGATTTATCCCAACTCTGAGGTTTTGCGACAAGCGCCAGCGACACTTGTGAGTTCACCTTTTGGCGCTTCGAGCATTGTCGTAGCCAAGACTGGTCACTCGGATTCGACCTACTGCTGTCATTCGCCACTCCGGCCAGGATGTCAGCGATGCAGCGGTTGCTGCCGGTGGTCGCTGGCGCGCGTACTGACGGTAACTGGCACCAAGCGATCTTCAGGAAGTGCGACCGGTACGAGTCCCGAGTGGCCGCTTTACGAAGTGGAGCGGTCGTAGGACGCCGGCGATCGGGCGGGCGCCGCGCGACCGACCGCTCTCACTTCGCCTGGAATGGCGGTACCGACCCTGAGGGGACGCTGTGTTGGCCGACTAGTGCCCCAAACCAGACGGTCGACAACATTTGACATGAACGGCGGCCGGAAGCACGCGAAGCCTTCGGTACGTGAGTCACTGAATCAACTCTGTCGCACGTAGTAGGACATCGCGCGGTATCGTGATGCCCATGCTTTTTGCCGTCTTTAAGTTGATGATGAAATCGAACCTTGTTGCCTGCGACATCGGCAACTCGCTAGGAGCGGCGCCTTTCAGGATCTGGTCAACATAGCTAGCCGCTCGAACTTGTGGGTCCTCGGTCGGTTCCCAATAGATAGCCCAGGCCAATCAGATTGGCCGTCGATCCACCAGCCGTGAAGGTGCCGTCATGGGACGCCGGGAAGCCGAGCAGTGCGATCAGCCAGCGCATGGCCAGGTCGTCGGCGAAGTTGCCTGCGGTGGCCCACCAGCGCTGCGGCACCGCCACCGCCTGCGCTAGGTCGGCCGCCACGGCGACGTCGGTCGGCATCGTCGTCACCCAGCCGGTGAAGCCGGGGTGACCGGTGCGCAGCCCATGGCCGACGAACGAGTTCCGAAAGCTCGCCGAGCACCGCGTCGCGGCCGATGCCGTCGACCGGCAAAGGCCCGTCCAGCGCCGCGCGCCAGCGCGAGCGAAATCGTGCCGGGTCACGGCCCTCGAAGCGCACGAAGCGTTCGAGCTCCGGCATGACGGCACGCAAGGCGCCGGCCAGGTCGTCGGTCGACGCGCGGTCGCGGCGGGTGTCGTCGGCCATTGGCGCGGTGCGCGGCGCGCTCACGCGGCCGGTGGCAGCTGGTAGCCCGGCGTCGAGCGCGACAGCGCTTCCTCGTCGGGCGTCATCTCGGTGGCCACGCCTTCGAACAGCGGTGTCGACAGGTAGCGCTCGCCGGTGTCGGGCAACATGCAGCACAGCACCGAACCCGCCGGCGCTTTCTCGGCGACCTGGATCGCCACAGCCAGCGACGCGCCGCCCGAAATGCCGGTGAAGATGCCCTCCTCCATCGCCAGCCGCTTCGACCACGCGATCGCATCCGGGCCGGTGACGGGGATCAGTTCGTCGTAGTAGTGCTTGTCGACCGCCTCCTGCAGCACGTGGGGGATGAAGTCCGGCGTCCAGCCCTGTATCGGGTGCGGTGTGAAGGCGGTGTGGCTGACGGCGGGCGAGTGATCTGCGCCACGCTGCTGCGCGACACCGCTGGCAAGCAGTTGGGCGATGGCCGGCTCGCTCAGCACGATTCGGGTGTCGGGGCGTTCCTTGCGCAGAACGCGCGCGACGCCGGTCACGGTGCCGCCGGTGCCGTAGCCGGAGACGAAGTAGTCCAGTCGCCCGCCGTGGAAGTCGGCCATCAGCTCGCGCGCCGTGGTGTTCTCGTGGATCGTCGCGTTGTCGGCGGTCTCGAACTGGCGCGCGAGGAACCAGCCGTTGGCGTCGGCCAGTTCCTTGGCCTTCAGGTACATGCCCAGGCCCTTCGCGGCGCGCGGCGTGAGCACGACCTTGGCGCCAAGGAAACGCATCATTCGCCGCCGCTCGACCGAAAACGAGTCGGCCATCGTCACGACCAGCGGATAGCCCTTCGCGGCGCAGACCATCGCCAGGCCAATGCCGGTGTTGCCGCTCGTGGCCTCGACGACCGTCTGCCCCGGCCGCAATTCGCCACGCCGCTCGGCCTCTTCGATGATGCTGATCGCCAGCCGGTCCTTGACCGATGCCGCCGGGTTGAAGAACTCAGCCTTGACGTACAGCCGCACATGCGGAGGCGCAATGCGGTTCAGGCGGATGCATGGTGTGTCGCCGATGGTGTCGACGACGCTGTCGTAGAGACGGCCACGACCTTCTGTCGAGCGCGAAGAATGCAAGGTCATCACGGAGCTCCTACCGGGTGTCGAGCGCGCAGCGAGGCGCGGGCTGCGCGGACTATGGCGGCACCGCAGTCAAACTGCCGGCCGCAGGAGCGGTGAGGGTATCCGGCCGGCCGTGCCTGTCAAGACCGCCGCTGGCGGTCGCGACGGTGGATGTGCTCGGTCCACGCTACGACGAGCCCTGGTTCGAGGAGCGTGCCTTTCGACGTAGCTACTGGGAGCCGACGTTGCGGCGCTTAGGCATGCGCTACCGGCCGCCCTACACCACGCGCCACACCTACGCGACCATGATGCTGATGGCTGGTATGACGCCAGCCTTCTGTGCGAAGCAGCTCGGGCACTCGGTGGAGATGTTTCTTCGCACCTACACGAAGTGGATCGACGGTGGGCAGAACGCGCTTGAGATGAACCGCCTAGAAGCAGCCCTCACAGCGGATTTATCCCCGATTTATCCCAAGAAACGACGCTGATCGTCTAACTTATTGATTTCAAAGGATATTTGTGGGGTGGCTGATGGGGCTCGAACCCACGACAACAGGAATCACAATCCTGGACTCTACCAACTGAGCTACAGCCACCACCGAGCGGTCGATTGTAGCAAGCGACCCTCGCGGGGCCGCCCGCGGCCTCGAGTCGCGGCTCAGTTCGGCGCGCTCGCGGCGCCGTCGCGCGGGGCGAGCGCCGACTCGTTGATGGTCGTCTTGAAGCGCGTCTTCAGTGCCGCGTAGTAGGCCTGCGCCTCGGCGTCGCCCCAGACCAGCGCGTACTGCTCCTTCGCCTTCACCGGATCGGCGGCGCTCGGGTCGCGGCCCCACAGCTTGGTGATGCGCACCACCGCGTAGCCGTCGCCGAGATCCACGCCGAGGAACGCCGGCAGGGTGGCGACCGGGGCGCGCAGCACGGCGTCCATCACCGGCCGCGGCAGATCGCGCGTCTGCGCCCGCGAAACGATCAGCGTGTTGTCGGAGAGCGCGGTCGCGGGCGCGGCCTTCGCCGCAGCCAGCTTCTCGGCGCCGAGCTTCTTCGCCATCGTCGCCGCCTGGCTCGCCGCCAGCTGCTGGCGCACCTTGTCCTTCACCTCGGCCAGCGGCAACTGGTGCGCCGGCGAGTACTTGACCACGCGGCCGGCCACCAGCTTGCTGGCGCCGATGTCGATCGCCTTGGTGTTGCGCTTGTTCTGGGTCGCGTCGCTCGCAAACAGCGCCTCCAGGAACTTGGGGTTGGCGAGCGGCCCGGTCTGCTTGGGCCCCGGCTCGCGCATCACGTGGTCGGCCTTCACGACCTCGATCTTCCAGCGATCGGCGGCAGGCTTGAGGCTGTCGGCCTGCTGGTAGACCATGTCGTCAAAGTCGACCGCGTCCTGGGCGAACTGGGCCTGCGCCTTCTGGCCGCGGAACTCGTTCTCGATCTCGGCGCGCACCGATTCGTAGCTCTTCTTCTCGCCGCCGCGCACGGCCACGAGCTGGATCACGTGGTAGCCGAAGTCGCTTTCGACGACGCCACTCACCTCGCCCGGCTTCAGGCCGTAGGCCGCGTCCTCGAACGGCTTGACCATCGCGCCGCGGCCGAAGAAGTCGAGGTCGCCGCCCTTCTCCGCCGATCCTTCGTCCTCGGAACTCTTCTTCGCGAGCTCGGCGAACTTCGCCGGATCCTTCTTCACCTCGGCCAGGATCGCCTCGGCCTTGGCCCGGGCCTTTTCGCGGTCGGCCTTGGGCGCGTCCTTGTCGGCCTTGATCAGGATGTGGCTGGCGCGGCGCTCTTCGGGCGCGGTGAAGCGCTTCTCGTTCTCCGTGTAGTACTTGCGAAGGTCGTCCTCGGAGACGGCGACGCTCTTCTTCAGCGCCTCGAGGTCGAGCACCAGGTACTCGACCGACGCCTCCTCCGGCGCGCGGAACTGCGCCGCATGCACCGGGTCCTTGTAGAAGGCCTCGATCTCGGCGTCGGTCGGCGCGACCTTGGCCAGGTAGTCCTTGGCGTCGAAGCGCTGCACCTGCAGCTCGCGCTGCTGGTACATCGCGTCGAGCGCGGCCGAAGCGGCCGCCACCGGCGCGGCGGCGGAGCCGGTCAGGCCCTGCAGCACCTGCTTGGCGGCGATGTCCTCGCGCAGGCGCTGCGCGAACATCTCCGAGGACATCCCGAGCGCCGACAGCACCATCGGATTGACGAAGCCGTCGGGGTCGCGCAGCTGCGCGAACTGCGGGTCGTTCTTGAACAGCGTGCGCACCCGCTCGTCGGTAGGCACGAGGTACAGCTTGTCGGCCGCCACCGCGAGCACGCGCTCGCGGATCAGCGCGTCGAGCGCGAGGCGCCGCATCTCCGGCGTCTCGAACAGCTTGGCGTCGATGCCGGGCATCTGCCGGCGCGCCCGCTCGATCCGCTCGCGCAGGGCGTTGTCGAGCTCCATCTGGCTGATCTTGCGGCCGCCGACCGTGGCCACGCTTTGCTGGTCCCCCTCCGACATGCGGCTGTAGCCCTGGATGCCGAAGAACACGAACGACGGAAAGACGAGCAGGACCAGCACGAACTGCAGGACGCGGGTATGGCGGCGGAAGAAATCGAACATGGTGCAGATGCGAGAAAGGCGAACCTGCGTTCGCCTTTTCGTGGGAGGACGGCGCCGATTCTAGCCGCTCGCAGGGGCGAGCCCGGTCCGCGGACGGGGTCGCGATTGGTGGGTGCTGAGGGGCTCGAACCCCCGACCTACGCCTTGTAAGGGCGCCGCTCTACCAGCTGAGCTAAGCACCCGGCGCCGGCTGGTGCCGGCAGCGGAATTCAGTTGAGGGCGTCCTTGAGCGCCTTGCCGGGCCGGAACTTCGGCACCTTGGCCGCCTTGATCTTGATCGCCGCGCCGGTGCGCGGGTTGCGGCCGGCGCGCGCCGCGCGCTTGCCGACGCTGAAGGTACCGAAGCCCACGAGCGAGACCGTGTTGTTCTTTTTCAGGCTGGTCTTGACGCCGCCGATCACCGCCTCGAGGGCGCGTGCCGCCGCGGCCTTGGAAATGTCGGCCTGCTTGGCGATGTGCTCGATCAGTTCGGTTTTGTTCACGAATGGTTCCCCCTCAGGAAGCTCGGTCTCTCGATGGAATTCGATGTCGTGTCGCGAGGCGGCGGGCTCGGCGCCAGGGCGAAACGATTACATCGTCGGCAATGTTCAGTGTCAAGCAGGGTTGGCGATTCTATGGGCTCCCGTTACGAGGAATTTCTTTCGCCGCTCGTGCGGTTCTCCCTTGACTTCCCGAACCGAAAGACTAGGCGTGGCGAACCGCATCGGCGATCGCCCGGCCGAGGTCGGCGGTGCTCGCCTTCCCCCCGAGATCAGGGGTCCGGGGTCCGCCGCCGGCCGGGTCGAGAACGGTCTCGATCGCCGCGATCACGGCGTCGTGGGCATTGCGGTGACCGAGGAAATCGAGCATCTGCGCGCCCGACCAGATCTGGCCGATCGGGTTGGCGATGCCGCGGCCGGCGATGTCGGGCGCGGAGCCGTGCACCGGCTCGAACAGCGAGGGATGCTCGCGCGAGGGGTTGATGTTGGCCGAGGGCGCGATGCCGATCGTGCCGGTGCAGGCCGGCCCCAGGTCGCTCAGGATGTCGCCGAACAGGTTGCTCGCGACCACCGTGTCGAAGAACTGCGGCCGCTGCACGAAATGGGCGGTGAGGATGTCGATGTGGAAGCGGTCGACCCTGACGTCGGCAAAGCGCGGCGCCATCGCCTCGACCCGCTCGTCCCAGTAGGGCATGGTGATGGCGATGCCGTTCGACTTGGTCGCCGAGGTCAGGTGCTTCTTCGGTCGCGACTGCGCCAGCTCGAAGGCGAACTTCAGAACCCGGTCGACGCCGATGCGCGACATCACCGTCTCCTGCATCACGATCTCGCGCTCGGTTTCCGGGTACATGCGGCCGCCGATGCTCGAATACTCGCCCTCGGTGTTCTCGCGCACGATCATCATGTCGATGTCGCCGGGCTTCAGGTCGGCGAGCGGCGAGCGCACGCCGGGCATGAGCCGCGCCGGGCGCAGGTTGACGTAGAGGTCGAAGTCGCGGCGGAACTTGAGCAGCGACCCCCAGAGCGAGACGTGGTCCGGCATCTTCGCCGGCCAGCCGACGGCGCCGAAGAAGATCGCCTCGTGGCCGCCGATCTGCTCCTTCCAGTCGTCCGGCATCATGCTGCCGTGCTTCTCGTACCAGGGCCAGCAGGCGAAGTCGAAGTGGTCGAAGGCGAGGCCGATGCCGAAGCGGCTTGCCACTGCCTCGAGCACGCGCACCCCCTCGGGCATGACTTCGGTGCCGATGCCGTCTCCGGCGATAACGGCGATGCGGTGGGCTGCCATGGGTGTCACTCCTGTTTGAAGAACGCGTCGCTCCGGGCGAGCCGTTCGGCCGCCCGCTTCGCGACAGGCTCCGACTTTGCCATGCGCTGTGGGCGCAGACGTCGCGCAGCGCGCCTGCCTAGGCGACGGCTGCGTTCCGGTCGCGCACGACGATGGCTACACCGGCCACGGTGAGCGCCATGCCCACGGTCATCAGCGGCGTGAACGCCTCGCCGAACAGCAGCCAGGCCATC
Organism: Burkholderiales bacterium; assembly: GCA_031360885.1. Lineage (GTDB taxonomy): Bacteria > Pseudomonadota > Gammaproteobacteria > Burkholderiales > Burkholderiaceae_C > Schlegelella_A. Next base: position 21,189 of record JANMCC010000089.1, read on the forward strand.
AGGGCGGTGCAAGGCGGCACGAGGTAGAGCAGGCTGGTCACGGCAGTCGCCTCGCCGCGCTGGATCAGGAGGTACAGCAGCGAGCTGCCGCCGAGCGTCAATACGCCGACCGACCAGGCCATCGCCGTCACCAGGTTCAGGTGCCAGTCCATCGCCTCGGGCTCGAAGAAAGCGAACGGTGCGCTGATCACCAGGGCCGCGAGCATCTGCACCAGGCTCGCGCTGCGTACGTCGCAGGGGGCGACGTAGCGCTTCTGGTAGAGCGTGCCGGCGGTGATGCCGAGCAGGGCGACCAGGGCCAGGGCCAGGTTGGCCGGGGTCACCTCGCCGGTGCCCATCTTCGGCCAGACGACGAGTGCGAGCCCGGCGAGGCCGAGCAGGAGGCCGACCCACTGGGCCGGCGACACTCGCCCGGCGACTCCGGCGCCGCGACTACCCGCGCGAGGCGCCGTCGCCGTGACCCACAGCGCCGTCAGCACCGGCTGCAGGCCGACGAGCAGGGCCACCGTGCCCGCGCCGATGCCGGCCCTCACCGCCGACCAGACGCCGCCGAGATAGCCCGCCTGCATCAGCGCGCCGGTGACGGCGAGGTGCAACCACTGCGCCCGGCCGACCGGCCACGCCGCCCCTGCCAGGGCGATCCAGGCGAAGAAGCACAGGGCAGAAAGGGCGAAGCGGACGGTCAGGAACGAGAACGGCGGCGCATGCGGCATCGCCAGCCGGGCGACGACGAAGCCGGTGCTCCAGATCAGGACGAAGACCCAGGGCATCGCCCTGACCAGTTGGCGCCGCATGGCCCTAGCGAACGCGGGCGCGGATTTCCGGCAACGCTTTCTGCAGGTAGTACACCATCGACCAGATCGTCAGCACCGCCGAGATCCAGATCAGGACGGTGCCCCAGCGCTGCGTGTCGATCACGCCGAACAGCATGCCGCCGTAGAGCAGGAACGGGATCGCGATCATCTGCACCACGGTCTTTAGCTTGCCGAGCACGTGCACGGCGACGCTGCGCGATGCGCCGATCTGCGCCATCCATTCGCGCAGCGCCGAGATCGCGATCTCGCGGCCGATGATGACCAGGGCGACGAAGGCGTGCAGCCGCTGCAGGTGCACCAGCACCAGCAGCGCGGCGGTGACCAGGAACTTGTCGGCGACCGGGTCGAGGAAGGCGCCGAACGACGAGGTCATGTTCAGCTTCCTCGCCAGGTAGCCGTCGGCCCAGTCGGTCAGCGCGAACAGGATGAACAGCGTCGTGCCGACGATGTTCTGCGTTTCCTTCGGCAGGTTCGTGTAGTACACGCCGACCACGAGCGGGATCGCGACGATGCGCGCCCACGTGAGGAGCGTCGGCAGGTTGAAGAACATCGAGGGATTGTGACGCCGGGGCGCGCCGGCTGCCCCGCGTCAGTTGTCCAGGGTTCGCGGCTTGAACTTGCGGTCGTCGTTGAAGAGAAAGGTTTCCACGAACTTCCAGGGCTTGGGCAGGCGCGACACGTCGCCGAAGGGGGCGGCCCGGTGCACCGCGTCGGTCGCGGTCTGCAGGGTTTCCTTGGCGAAGCGCGGCGGCCGCAGCACCTCGATCCGGCGCACGCTGCCATCGCCATTGAGCTCGACCTCGAGCACCGAGATGGAGAGCAGCTGGTCGGGCACCTTGCCGGTGTAGGTGATGTCCGGGTTGGCGGCGACGAGGCGCTCGGCGGCCTGGCGCCGCACCTCCTCCCAGCTGCGCATCGCCCGCGGTGGCGGCAGCTTCGACCCTGCCCTGGCGACCTCGGAAGACGGCTTGGCCAGCTCGAGCGGAGCCGGCTTGGGCGCGGTCACCACCGGGGGGACCGGCTTGTTCACCTCCCCGGGTCCGCGGTCGGAAGAGCCGGTGCAGCCGGCGAGGGCGAGCGCCGCGACGAGCGCGGGGGCGGCGAGCCGGCGCTGCGCGCGGGCGATGGCGGGTCGTTCAATGCAAGGCACGATAGATTTCCTCGGCGAGCTCTCGCGAAATGCCTTCGACGGTAGCAAGGTCCTCGACGCTGGCATGGCCGACGCCGCGCGCACCGCCGAAACGTTGCAGGAGTTTGGCGCGTTTCTTCGGCCCCACGCCGTCGATTTCCTCGAGCCGGCTGGCGCCGGTGCGCACACTGGCACGGCGGGCGCGCATTCCGGTGATCGCGAAACGGTGGGCCTCGTCGCGGATCTGCGCCACCAGCATCAGCGCCGCCGATTCGCGGCCGAGCCCGACCTTGGGCCGGCCGTCGGCGAACACCAGCTCCTCGAGCCCGACCTTGCGGCCCTCGCCCTTCTCCACGCCGACGATGCGCACGAGCTCGATGCCGAGCTCCTCGAACACCTCGCGCGCGACCGAGACCTGGCCCTTGCCGCCATCGACGAGAACGATGTCCGGCAGCCGCGCCAGGCCCTGGCTCGCCGCCTCCACCAGCTTGGCGTAGCGGCGCGTCAGCACCTGGCGCATCGCTGCGTAGTCGTCGCCGGGGGTGATGCCGGCAATGTTGTAGCGCCGGTACTGCGCGCTCTGCATCTTGTGCGCCTCGAACACCACGCACGACGCCTGGGTCGATTCGCCCGCGGTGTGGCTGACGTCGAAGCACTCGATGCGAAAGGCGTTCAGGTCCTCGATCTGCAGGTCGAGCGCCTCCACCAGCGCGCGGGTGCGGGCCTGCTGCGAGCCTTCTTCGGCGAGGAGCTGCGCCAGGCGCAGCGCCGCGCCGTTGATGCACATGTCGAGCCAGGCGCGGCGCTGCTCGCGCGGCTGGTGCTGCACGGTCACCTTGATGCCGATCTGCGCCGCGAGCGCCTCGACCAGCGCCTTGTCGACCGCGTGGCTGACGACCAGGAGCGGCGGCAGCCCGCCTTCGAGGTAGTGCTGGGCGATGAAGGCTTCGAGCACGCGTACTTCGGGCGAGGCCGGCTCCCGGGCCGCGGCGTCGCCTTCGGCGCCGTCTTCGGTCTCGCGCGCCCCCTCGATCGCGGTCTCGACCTGCTTCGGGAAGTAGGGCCGGTCGCCGAGGTGCCGCCCGCCGCGCACCATCGCCAGGTTGACGCTGGCCCGGCCGCCGTCGACCTTCACCGCCAGGATGTCGGCGTCGCGGGTGCGCGCGCCGGTGTTGTCCTCGACCGCCTGCTGGTGCAGCACCCGCGCCAGCGAGCCGATCTGGTTTCGCAGCTCGGCCGCCTGCTCGAACTGCAGCGCGTCCGCCCGCGCCATCATCTGCGCCTGCAGCGAGTCCATCAGCTCCTGCTGCTCGCCCTCGAGGAAGCGCTCGGCGTTGGCGACGTCGCGGGCGTAGTCGGCATCGTCGATGTAATTGACGCAGGGGCCGGAGCAGCGCTTGATCTGATACAGCAGGCAGGGCCGGGTGCGGTTGGCGAACACCGTGTCTTCGCAGGTGCGCAGGTGGAACACCTTCTGCAGCAGCTGGATCGAGTCCTTCACCGCCCAGGCGCTCGGGAACGGGCCGAAGTAGCGATGCTTCTTGTCGACCGCGCCGCGGTAGTAGGCGACGCGCGGAAAGCGGTGCGACTCGATCTTCAGGTAGGGATAGCTCTTGTCGTCGACGAAGCGGATGTTGAAGCGCGGCGCCAGCGTCTTGATCAGGTTGTTCTCGAGCAGCAGCGCCTCGGCCTCGGAGCGCACCACCGTCGTCTCCATGCGGGCGATGCGCGAGACCATGTGCCCGGTCCAGATGGCGGCGTCGCTGCCGGCGTGGCGCTTGTTGAAGTAGCTCGCGACCCGCTTCTTCAGCTCGCGCGCCTTGCCGACGTAGAGCACGTTGCCGGCGGCGTCGAAGTAGCGGTAGACGCCGGGCAGGTTGGGCAGGGCGGCGACCTCGACGAGCAGGCGTTCGCGCTGCGCGGCGGGCGAATCGGGAGCGGGCGGGGCGACGTCGTCGGTCATGGCGCGAGCGATTGTGCCGCGCTCGTTTTCCCCCTCATGGCCTTCGATAATCGAGGTCGGATGCGATGGACCCTTCTCTGCCGCGTCGTCGACAACTTCGGCGACATCGGCTTCGCCTGGCGCCTGGCGGCCGACCTCGCCGGCCGCGGCGAGCAGGTGCGCCTGGCGGTGGACGACGCCAGCGCGCTCGCCTGGATGGCGCCGGGAAGAGCGGCTGGCGTCGAGGTCATGCCCTGGGACAGCGCAACCGCCGCCGGGTGCGATGTGCTGGTCGAGACCTTCGGCTGCGGCTGGCCGGAGGCGGTCGCGGCGGAGCTGGCGTCGGGGGCGGTGCGGCCGGTGTGCGTCAACGTCGAGCATCTGAGCGCCGAGCCTTTCGTCGAGCGCTCGCACGGCCTGCCTTCGCCACGCTTCACGGTCGACGGCGAGCCGCTGCCGACCTGGTTCTTCTATCCCGGGTTCGGCGAAGGAACCGGCGGCCTGCTGCGCGAGCCGTCGCTGCTGCAACGGCGGGAGGCGTTCGGCGACGGGCGCTCCTGGCTGGCCGGCCTCGGCATCGAACGTGCGCGCGACGAGCGCTGCGTCAGCCTGTTCTGCTATCCCAACCCGGCGGCGGATACCTTCTTCGACGCCCTCTCGACCGAGCCGACGGTGCTCCTGCTCACGCCCGGGCCGGCGACCCAGCAGGCGCTCGAGCTCCTGGGCCCCGGACTGAGGCGTGGATCGCTCCGCGCCCTGCGCCTGCCGGCGCTGTCGCAGGTCGACTTCGATCATCTCCTCTGGTCGTGCGACCTCAATGTCGTGCGCGGCGAGGACTCGCTGGTCCGCGCGCTCTGGGCCGGGGCGCCCTTCGTCTGGCAGGCCTACGTCCAGGACGACGCCGCCCATGCCGCGAAGGTCGAAGCCTTTCTCGAGCGATTCCTGGCGGGCGCGCCGACGCGGCTGGCGGCGGCGGCGCGCCGCCTGTTCTCGGCCTGGAACGGCCTCGGCGGCGCGGTCGCTGCGCCCGACCTGGCGGCCATCGATCAGGCCGAATGGGCGGCCCA
>JANMCC010000117.1:0-8614 GCA_031360885.1 Burkholderiales bacterium
ACTCGGCCGGCAGCAGCACCATGCGCGGGTCGGGCGACCACCAGAGCACCGGCTGGCCGTCGCTGTACCAGGGGAAGATGCCTTTCGCGTAGGCCTCCGCCAGCCGCTCCGGGCCGAGCTCGCCGCCGGCAGCCACCAGCCCGGGCGCTTCGCTCGCGGCTCCGAGCGCGTTGCGGGCCTCGGGCAGCGGATCGTCCGGCCCGCGCAGCCAGGGAATCACGACCTCGAGCCTGCTGACGTTTCGGGAGGGCTTGCGCCCGCGCTCACGCGGCCGCCGCGACCGGCTTCTTCTGCTTCAGCGCGACGCCGTTCCTCACGGCGACGATCTCGGCCAGGATCGAGACCGCGATCTCGGCCGGCGTGCGGCTGCCGATGTCGAGGCCGATCGGCCCGTGCAGGCGCGCGATCTCGGCCGCGCTGAGGTCGAACAGGGCGAGCCGTTCCTTGCGCTTGGCGGTGTTGCCGCGCGAGCCGAGCGCGCCGACGTAGAACGCCGGCGACTTCAGCGCTTCGAGCAGCACCAGGTCGTCGAGCTTGGGATCGTGCGTCACCGCCACCACCGCGGTGTGCGGGTCGAGCTGCATCTCGATCGCCAGGTCGTCGGGCATCGCCTTGCTGAAGATGGTGCCGGGCACGTCCCAGGTGAGGTGGTATTCCTCGCGCGGGTCGCAGACCGTGACCTCGAAGTCGAGGCCGAGCGCCATCTGCGCCAGCGCCCGCGAAAGCTGGCCGGCGCCGATGACGAGCATCCGCCAGCGCGGGCCGAACAGGGCCCGCAGCTGCTTGCCGTCGAAGGCGAAGGCGTCGCCCCGCGACGCGGCCTCGATCCGCACCGCGCCGCTGTCGAGGTCGAGCACGCGCGCGACCAGCTCGTGCCGGCCCGTGCGGTCTAGCACTGCGTCGATCCAGGCGACGTCGCCCAGCGGTTCCTGCACCAGGCGCAGGTTGCCGCCGCAGGGCAGGCCGAAGCGGGCGGCTTCCTCCTTGGTCACGCCGTAGGCGACGAGCGAAGGCTTGCCGACCCGCTCGCCCTTCCTCACCCGGTCGATCAGGTCGTCTTCGACGCAGCCGCCCGAGACCGAGCCGGCGACCTGGCCGTCCTCGCGCATCGCCAGCAGCGCGCCGGGCGGGCGCGGGGCCGAGCCCCAGGTTTCGATGACGGTGACGAGCCACACGGCATCGCCCTGGCGACGCCAGTCGCGGGCCTGCGCCAGCACTTGCAGATCGAGGCTGTCCATCCTGCCATCGTACTCGCGGGCCGGAAGACCGGCGCCCGCGGGGGGCAGCAAAAAGGCCCGCGCGGAGCGGGCCTCTGGGGTCAGGACAGGCGCGTCATATCTTGCCCATGACCAGCAGCACCACGACGATCAGCACAACCAGGCCGAGGCCGCCGGTCGGACCGTAGCCCCAGTTCCTGCTGTGGCCCCAGGTGGGCAGGGCTCCGATCAGCAGCAGGATCAGCACGATCAGCAGAATGGTTCCGAGAGTCATCATGTTCTCCTCTTGAGCGGCCCGCGAACGCGGGCTCGAATGAGGAGAAGCCTAGGGCCGACACGTGCTCCGACGCGTGGCGGATCGGCACCACGCGCTGTCGGCCCGCAACGGATTCGAGCGCGGCTCGTGTCCTACACGCGCGCTACTGCATGAACCAGCCGTGGCTCACCACCAGCGACTGCCCGGTCAGCGCGTTGCTCGGGAAGCTGGCGAACAGCAGCGCCACCTCGGCGACGTCGGCGACGGTGGTGAACTCGCCGTCCACCGTCTCCTTCAGCATCACCTTCTGGATGATGTCGGCCTCGCTCATGTTGAGCGCCTTCGCCTGCTCGGGGATCTGCTTGTCGACCAGCGGCGTGCGCACGAAGCCCGGGCAGATGACGTTGGCGCGCACGCCCTTGCGCCCGCCTTCCTTGGCGATCGTCTTCGCCAGGCCGATCAGGCCGTGCTTGGCGGTGACGTAGGGCGCCTTCAGCATCGACGCCTCCTTCGAATGCACCGAGCCCATGTAGATGATCGAGCCACCCCGGCCCGAGGCATACATGTGCGGCAGGCAGGCCTTCGTGGTGAGGAAGGCGCCGTCGAGGTGGATGGCGAGCATCTTCTTCCACTCGGCGAACGCAAACTCCTCGAGCCGATGGACGATCTGCACGCCGGCGTTGCTGACCAGGATGTCGACGCCGCCCCAGGCCTTGACGACCGCGTCGACCGCGGCGTTGACCTGGGCCTCGTCGGTCACGTCGGCGGCGACCGCCATCGCGCTCGCGCCGCCGGCCTTCAGCTCCTCGGCCGTGGCCTGCGCGGCGGCCATGTTCACGTCGGCGATCGCGACCTTGGCACCCTCGCGTGCGTAGGTCTCGGCGATCGCCTTGCCGATGCCGCTGGCGGCGCCGGTGACGAATGCGATCCTGTCCTTCAGTTTGCTGCTCATGGTGCGGGTGTCCTCGGAGGAGTGCTGGGGGTGATGGTCTTGGTGGCGCGCTCGGACGCCGACGTCATGTCGAACACGTGCACGCCCTGGTCGTGGCGAGCGCGCGCCAGCCAGCGCGGGTCTTCGAGCGTGGTCTGGGTGTCGGTCATGCCGGCGGCCCAGTGCTCGAGCATGGAGGCGCGCGAGAACTCGTAGTCTTTCGACTGGCTTTCGTAGTGCTTGCTGCGGTAGATCAGGTGCACGACGCTGACCGCGCCTTCGTGCGGCAGGGCGGCCAGCGCCTTCGCGTCGGGGTCGTCGCGCAGCGCTGCCGGCAGTTTGTCGACGAGGCGGCGCGCCGCCTGCAGCGTCGCCTGGCGGCGCAGCTCGTAGGTGGTGGTGAGCCGGGTCCGGCTCGAGTAGCGGATGTCCTTCTCCCGCTCGCTCGCTTCGCCCAGGTTGGCGGGCATCTCGCCGCGGGCGGCGAACAGGTCGACCTGGAACACCAGCCGGTCGCGGTGGCTCGGCTGGTCGAGCACGTACTGCAGCGGCGTGTTCGACACCAGGCCGCCGTCCCAATAGAAGTCGCCTTCGATCTCGATCGGCGGAAAGCCCGGCGGCAGGGCGCCGCTGGCCATGATGTGGCGGGCGTCGATCCGCCGGTGCCGGGTGTCGAAGTAGACGAAGTTGCCGCTCTTGACGTTGACCGCGCCGACCGAGAGCCGCATCGCGCCCGAGTTGAGGAGGTCGAAGTCGACCAGGCGCTCGAGCGTCCGCCTCAGCGGCTCGGTGTCGTAGTAGCTGATCGCCGCCGGCGTGCCCGGCGCCTGGAACGGCGCCGCCGGCACGCGCGGCGAGAAGAAGCCGGACACGCCGAACAGCATCGCGATCGTCGCGTTGGTCTCGTTGACGATGTCGCGGCCGCCGGAGGCATGCGCCGGCGCGCCGTACGCCGGCGCATCGAACGGGAACGAGGAGACGGTTTCCCAGAACTCGCGGATCCGCTCGACCCGGCGCTCGGGCGGGTTGCCGGCGATCAGCGCCCCGTTGATCGCGCCGATCGAGATGCCGGCGACCCACTCCGGCGTCTGACGCATTGCCGCCAGGCACTCGAAGACACCGGCCTGGTAGGCGCCGAGGGCGCCGCCGCCCTGCAGCACCAGGATGCACTCCTCGCGCCCCGGCGCCGCCGCCGGCGGGCGCTTCGCCGCGGCCGCTTTCTTCAATGCCGCCAACTGTCGTCGGCGCGGTCGAGGCGGCGCAGCAGGCCGGGCCAGGCGAGGCTGCCCGGCGCCGTGCCCAGCGTGGCCGCCCGCGCCTGCTCCGCGCCGAGGCGCACGATCGCCGCAGGAATCTCGATCAGTTCGCCGCCGTGGATCGTGCCTCCCGCCTGGGCGCGGAGCTGCGCGGCGCAGCTCGTCTCGAGGATGTACATCGCCTGGAACGCCGCCGCCACCGTCTTGCCGACGGTGAGCAGGCCGTGGTTGCGCAGGATGAGGAAGGTGTTCTCGCCCAGGTCGGCGACCAGGCGCGGCTTCTCCTCGTCGAACAGGGCGACGCCCTCGTAGTCGTGGTAGCCGAGGCTCGCCAGGACGAAGATCGAGAACTGCGAGATCGGCAGCAGGCCGCGCTTCTGCGCCGAGACGGCGACGCCGTTGAGCGTGTGCGTGTGCATCACGCACTGCACGTCGTGGCGCGCCGAATGCACCGCGCTGTGGATCACGAAGCCGGCGGGGTTGATCGGGAAGGGCGTCTCCTGCAGCACCTTGCCCCCGATGTCGATCTTGATCAGGCTCGAGGCCGTGATCTCGTCGAACATCAGGCCGTAGGGATTGATCAGGTAGTGCTCGGTGCCCGGAATCTTCGCCGTGATGTGGGTGAAGACGAGGTCGTCCCAGCGGAACAGGGCCACCAGGCGGTAGGCCGCGGCCAGGTCGAGGCGGGTCTGCCATTCGTCGGCCGAGACCCGGCCTTCGAGGCTGGTGATCATGCGCGAGAGTTCGGTCGGGGCGTTCATCGCGGGCTCCGGGGACAGCGGGATTCAAAGTATCGCCGAGGCGGAGCTCGGGCGTGGGCCGGCTCGGTGCCTGCGCGCCCGGCCTAGACTGGGCGGATGACCGAAGCGAAAGACCTGCCGCTCGCCGGCATCCGGGTCGTCGAGTTCACCCACATGGTGATGGGGCCGACCTGCGGCATCATCCTCGGCGACCTGGGCGCCGAGGTGATCAAGGTCGAGCCGCTGGGCGGCGACAACACCAGGAAGCTGGTCGGCGCCGGCGCCGGCTTCTTCGCCCTGTTCAACCGCAACAAGAAGAGCATCGCGGTCGACACCAAGGACCCGCGCGGTCGCGAGATCGTGCTCAAGCTGGTGGCCGGTGCCGACGTGTTCAGCGAGAACTTCAAGGCAGGCGCGATGGAACGGCTCGGCTTCGGCTACGCTGCGCTCTCGACCCTGAACCCGCGCCTGGTCTACGTCTCGCACAAGGGCTTCCTGCCCGGCCCGTACGACCACCGCACCGCCCTCGACGAGGTGGTGCAGATGATGGGCGGCCTGGCCTACATGACCGGGCCGGTCGGCCGGCCGCTGCGCGCCGGCAGCAGCGTCAACGACATCATGGGTGGCATGTTCGGCGCGATCGGCGTGCTCGCCGCGCTCGCCGCCCGGCACCGGACCGGCAAAGGCCAGCAGGTGCAGAGCGCGCTGTTCGAGAACAACGTCTTCCTCGTCGCCCAGCACATGATGCAGGCGGCCGTGATGGGCACGCCGCCGGCGCCGATGCCGAGCCGGATCTCGCCCTGGGCGGTGTACGACGTGTTCACCGTCGCCGACGACGAGCAGATCTTCCTCGCGGTGGTGAGCGACACCCAGTGGGCCGTGTTCTGCGAGGCCTTCGGCTTCGCCGACCTCCGGGCCGACCCGCGCCTGGCGAGCAACAGCCTGCGCGTGGCCAACCGCGACAGCATGATCCCGCTGCTGCGCGAGCGGCTGGCCTCGCGCAGCGCCGCCGAGCTCGGCGCGGTGTTCGAGCGGGAAGGCCTGCCGTACGCGCCCATCGTCCGGCCCGAGGATCTGTTCGGCGATCCGCACCTGCTCGCGACCGGCGGCCTGGCGCCGGTCACCGTGCCGGCCGACGGCAGCCTTGCGGGCCGCGAAATCGAGACCCGCACCGCCTTGCTGCCGCTGACGATGGACGGCGAGCGGCTGGCCCTGCGCCTGCCGCCGCCCGGGCTCGGGAGGCACACGCGCGAGATCCTCGGCGGCCTCGGCTACAGCAGCGCCGAGATCGCGGCGCTGCACGCCGACGGCGTGGTCGGTGCGCATCCCGAGCAGGCGCCGCCCGCCGCCGAGTCCGCCGACGCCTGAGCTCAGGCGTCGCCCGTGGCCGCTCAGGGCATGTCGACGTGGGCGGTGACGGTCTGCAGCCGCTCGAGCAGCGCCTTGGTTTCGACCAGCGAGGTGTCGGTGCGCTTCCTGATGCCGTCGAGCCGGTGCACTTCCTTCTCGAGCAGGGCGCTCGTGTTCTCCAGCGCGACGATCCGCGCCGCGCCGTTCGCGAGGTCGACCTTCAGCGCCCTGTGGGTCGCGCGCAAGGTTTCGGTCTCGGCCTTCAGCCGCTTGCAGCGCCGGTAAGCCCGCCGGAGGCGCGGATTGACCGTGCCGAAGAAGAACGCGAACAGCAGCGCGGCGGCGAAGAAGATCGCCGCCAGCGACGCCAGGCCGATCAGCAGCAGCTTCATTTCCGAAGCGTAGATGGCGAGTTCGATCGGGGTCACGGCGGGGGCAGGAAACGGGGGCCCCGGGAATCTGCCACGAGTCGCGGGCCAGCGCCTGTGCCGCGGTGCGGCCGCTGCCAACTGCGACACGCTTCAGCGCCGGCCCTTGAAGTAGGCGTTCAGCGGCGAGCTCAGCACGTTGCCCAGCACCAGCATCTTGAGCCGGCGCTTGAGCGCCTTGGGCGAGCGGGTCGGCGAAAAGCGCCGGCGCAGGTCGGGCAGCAGCGCCGCGGGCAGGGGCGGGCCGTCCTTCCTGATGCCGACGAAGTAGAGGTCGAAGCTCTCTGCCGAGACGACGAAGCCGTGGTCGCTGAACCATTCGCCCAGGTCGAAGCGGCTCTCGACGTCGGCCCGGGTGAGGTTGCGGTAGGAGTTCCAGCCGTGCTCGACCGTGAACGGCGACGAGTCGGGGGCGCTGCGCGTCGTGCCGTGCTCGCGCCGGCCGGTGGTGGCGCAGCTCATCAGCACCAGGCCGCCGGGGCGCGTCATGCGCAGCATGTTGGCCCAGGTCTCGACCCAGTACGGGTTGTGCTCGAAGCATTCGCACGACAAGGCGACGTCGAAATGCCCGGTCGGGAATTCGAGCAGCTGGCCGGCGCAGGCGATGTCGACGCCGGGTCCGGGCGAGAGATCGGCCCCGGTGTAGTCGCAGGCCTCGAAGGCGCCGCGGATCGAGCCGTTGATGTCGAGCGAGCCGACCTCCAGGACGCGGCGCGCGCGAAAGAATTCGGGGAGGACCGCCTTGACGGCGTCGATGAACTCGAACTGCTGGTGGTGCGCCATGCCAGGCAACAGGCCTAGGCCGTCAGCATCTCGCGCTGGAAGTCGACGACCAGGCCTTCGGAGACGTCGTCGCGCACGCCCTTCCAGGCGGTGGGCTGGGTCTCGATCTCGGCGATCAGCGAGCGCGGCACGCGCATCTCGTCGCCCAACTTGCGGTCGAGGGCGCGCACCCAGGCGAAGATCAGGTCGCCGTCCTCGTCGCCGATCAGGCGCAGCTCCATCTGCCCGGGAACCGGCGCCTCCTCGCTGTTCTGCATGACCAGGATCTTCGCCACTTCGAGCGTGCGGTCGTCGATGCCCGCCTGCCGGGAGAGGATCTTCTCGATCAGCGCCGGCCAGCCGAAGACGACGCGCGGATCGACCTTCTTGCCGAGCACCATCGCCTCCTTGGTCGAGCCCCTGCCGAGGGTCGAGTCGAAGATCGCGGTCGCCTTGCCGGCCCACTCCTGCCACGCCGTGCGCTTCGCGACCGGGTAGACGAAGATGTACTGGCCGCGGCCGAAATCGATGTAGGTGAACTCGGGCTCGGGCCTGAACGCCGTCGCGCAGGCCGGGCAGACCTTGCGCTGGAAGCTGCCGTCGAGGATCGCCTCGCGCAGGTCGGGCCGCCGGTCGGCGCTGATGCTCATCACGAGATCGAAGCTGACCGGCGTGTTGCAGGCCGGGCAGTTGAGATCGTAGGTCCTGAAGATCGACATGGTGGCGCCTCCCGCGTCAGAGCTTGGTCAGCCACTCGAGGGCCGGGTGCTTCTTGCCGAGCTTGCCGCTGCGGTAGCCGGCATAGAGCTCGGCGAACCATTCACCGGGGGCGCGGAACTGGTAGCCGGTGAGGCCCTTGCTGCGCGCCGAGGCGGCGTAGCTCACCCAGTTGCGCGTGTAGGCTTGCTGGTAGATGCGCCCGCCGATGGTGATGGCGTCGCACTTCGACTGGCTCCACCACGGATCGCCGTTGGCCGCGATCTCGAACCAGTCGTCGAAGTCCTGCTTCGCCTTGGCCCAGTCGCCCGGCGCCGTGGGCACGGGCGGCGTCGTCGTCGGCTTGCTGAGCAGCGTGGAGAGCACGTATTCCTTCTGCTCGGGCGTGGCGTAGAACTTGAAGTGCGGGCCGACGACGTCGGCCACCGGCTGCATCTCTGCGCCGTACTCGATCCAGTTGCCGAAGGCCGCTTTCGAGCAGTTGGTGGCCATGAAGCTCTTCGCGTCGTCGACGCCGTGGCCCACCTCGTGCGCCGCGGCGAAGGCGAGGAAGTCGACTTCCTTCTCGTTCGCCGGCTGGCACTCGGGATCGATCTTGCCGGGCAGCTCGCTCACCGGCTTGCCGTCCTTCGTCTTCGAGAGCGCGGAGCCGAACTTCTGCTCGGCGACCTTCGGCCGCCCGGTCATGCCGATCGCGCCGGTGGCCGGCGTGAAGCCGCCGCCGACCCGCTTCTTGGTCGAGTCCTTGTGCGACACCCTGGTGATGCTGGTGTTGCCGACGATGTCCTGCGGGATCTTCGAGAACATCTCGCACACCACCTTCATCGACTTCATTTCGTGCTTCGGGTCGGCGGTGGGGTCGACGGCGAACGCCATGCCGTAGCGGCCTTCGGCGAGCGCGGTGAGGATGCGCGGATCGGCGCTCTCCGCCTGGCCCTTGATCAAGGCGTCGAGCGT
>JANMCC010000150.1:0-33323 GCA_031360885.1 Burkholderiales bacterium
ACTCCGGAACGGCGGGCGGCGACGTCGTGTGGGCGCTGGGGGGCGACGACCCCCTGCGGGGGCTCGCCGGCGGCGACGTGCTCGACGGCGCAGGAGGCAACGACTCGGTTTACGGCGGCAACGGAAACGACTCGCTGTTCGGCGGCGACGGCATCGATGTGCTGTACGGCGAGGCGGGCGACAACCTCCTGGACGGCGGCGCCGGCAACGATCTGCTCCTGGCAGACGCCGGAAACGACATCCTGCGGGGCGGCGACGGCAACGACCAGTTGTATGGCTACGCCGGCCAGGATGCGCTCGACGGCGGCACCGGCGACGACTCGCTGTTCGGCGGCGCCGCGGCGGACGTCCTCGTCGGCGGCGACGGACAGGACTACCTCAGCGACGCCGAGGGCAACAACTCCTTTTACGGTGGCGCGGGCAACGACTACCTTTACGGTGGTGCCGGCGACGAATGGCTCGACGGCGGAGCGGGCCAGGACGTCATCTACGCAGGCAACGGCCAAAACACCTTGGTCGACGGTGAATCGATGGCCGGTGGGACCGGAAACGACACCTTCGTACTCACCACGTTGACCGGCGTGGTCCAGATCCAGGATGCCGGCGGTGCCGGCGACGCCCTCGTCCTGCCGGGCGACGTGGTGCCGTCGGCGATTCACGTCCGCTCGTTCTACGACATTGCTACCGGCGGCATCGACGACCTCGTCCTCTCGATCGACGGCCACGGCGACATCCAGATCGCGAAGTACCTGCTCAGCCCGGGGGCCTCCGACAAGATCGAGGAGATCCGCTTCGCGGATGGCACGATCTGGCGCCCTTCCGACATATTCGCCCGACTGCCCATCAACAACCTCAGCGGGGGCGATGACCGGTCGGTCGACGGATTCAGCTGGAGCGACACGATCGATGCCCTGGGCGGGAACGACGTCGTATCGGGCAACGGCGGCGACGACTCGATCGATGGCAATACCGGCGCTGACGACCTGTACGGAGGCCTCGGCAACGACACCTTGCTCGGCTCTGCAGGAAACGACTACCTGAGCGGAGACGAGGGCAACGACTCGCTGTCCGGCGGTGCCGATGACGACGTCCTGATCGCCGGCCGAAACGGCGATGCCTCCGACGGCGCCAACGTGCTCGATGGCGGCTCCGGCAACGACTCGCTGTACGGCGGCGCCGGCAGCGACACCCTCATCGGCGGCTCCGGCAACGACCAGCTCAACGGCGGTGGCGGTGGCGACACCTATCGGCTCGGGCGCGGTTCCGGGCGCGACGCAATGAACGTGGGCGCGGGCTTCGACCGGATCGTCTTCGACGCCGACGTCTTGCCCGCCGACGTCACGCTGTTCCGCGACAACGTCGACCTGGTCGTTGCCATCGGCCAAACACAGGCGCAGACGCGGATCGTCAACTACTTCGCCAACGTGGCGTACCAGGTGGAGAGCCTGGAGTTCGCGAACGGCGTGATCTGGAATGCCGCTGCCATCGTCAGCCATACGGTGGCGGGTACCGCCAACGCGATGACCGGGACGGCGGCCAACAACACCTACGTCGTCGACGACGCGGGAGACACCGTCTCCGAGGGAGCCAACCAGGGCACCGACACCATCAACAGCTCGGTCAGCTACACGTTGCCGGCCAACGTCGAAAACATCACCCTGACCGGCTACGCCGACGTGAACGCGACCGGCAATACCCTGAACAACGTCATCACCGGCAATGCCGGCAACAACGTTCTGCGCGGCGCCGTCGGCGACACGATGACCGGCGGGGCGGGCGACGATATCTACTACGGCGGTGCGGTCGTCGTCGAACTCGCCAACGGCGGCCTCGACACGGTCTTCGTCAGCGACGACTACACGCTGCCGTCGAACGTCGAAAACCTCGCGGCCGACACCCAACTCGCCAATCGCGCGATCCACTTCGTCGGCAACGGGCTCGACAACGTCATCACCGGACGCTCCAGTGTCTTTCATCCGTACCGCGACATCTACGACGGCGGCGCCGGCGCTGACCTGATGATCGATCTCGGCGGCGACGGCATCTTCTATGTCGACAACCCCGGCGATCGCATCGTCTCGGCTTCGGCCATCGTCTTCAGCTCGGTCGACTGGACGCTGGATTCGGGCCATACCACGCTGAACCTGATCGGTTCGGGCGCGATCTCCGGGAACGGTAACGTGCTCGCCAACACCCTCGACGGCTCTTCCAACAATGCCGCGAACATCCTGCGCGGCGGGGGCGGCGACGACACCTATCGCGTTGGCGCCGGCGACACCGTCGTCGAACTCGCCGGCGAGGGAACCGATTCCGTAGAGTTCAACTACCGCCCGGGCGACAGTCAACTTAACATTGGCGCATTCGGTGCGGCGGAGATAGAACGCATCGGGGTGGGTGCGGGTGCCGGCGGCTCCCTGACGCTCACCGGCTCGAGCGGAGCCGACAACCTGTTCTACGACGGGGTCGATTACCAGGCATTCGGCCTGGCGATCGGCGGAACCTTGCGCGGAATGGAAGGTGACGACACGCTCGTCGGCAGCATCGGTCGGGATCGGCTCGACGGCGGATCCGGTTCCGACTTCATGCGAGGCGGCGATGGCGATGACGTCTACGTTGTCAATTCGGTCGGCGACACCATCGTCGACTCCTCGGGAGTCGACAGCGTCGAGGCGACGGTTTCCTGGGCGCTCACCGCCGGACTCGAGAACCTCACGCTTCTGGGCAGCGACGCGATCGCCGCGTTCGGCAATGCTCAGGCCAATACGCTCGACGGATCGCTGAACGGGGCCGCCAACCTCCTGATCGGCGGTGCGGGGGACGACACCTACGTGCTCGGCGCCGGCGACGGCGTGGTCGAGAACGCGGGCGAGGGCCGGGACCGGGTGATGTTCAACGGGAGCTTGGTGGCTGCCGCCAACGTCGAGGACGTGTCGCTCCTCGGCACGGCGGGCTACCAGCTGAGCGGCAACGCGCTTGCCAACTATCTGACAGGCAATGCCGGCAATAACCTCATCGACGGTGGAGCAGGTGCGGACACCATGGTCGGAGGCGGGGGAAGCGATGCCTTCATCGTCGACGACATCGGCGATGTCGTGATCGGGAATTTCGGCCTGTCCGACCTGGTTCAGTCGGCGGTCGGCTTTACGCTGGGCAACGAGGTCGACAACCTCACCCTGACGGGGACCGCAGCGCTGAACGGGACGGGCAATTCGCTCGCCAACGTCCTGACCGGGAACGCCGCTGCCAACGCGCTCGATGGCGCGGCCGGCAACGACACGCTCGACGGTGGCCTGGGCAACGACACCTATCTGTTCGGACGCGGCGACGGCCTGGACGTGATCGCAGAAGCGACCTCCGACTCCACCGTCGGCAAGCTGAACACGCTGCAATTCAAATCCGGCGTGCTCGCCTCCGACATTGCCCTCACCCGGATCGGCAACGATCTCGAGCTCGAGATCGCCGGCACGGCCGACAAGATCACGATCCGGTCGTTCTACCTCGGCAGTGACCCGGCCAATCCGTTCAACCCGATTCAGCAGATTCGCTTCGCCGACAGCACAACGTGGAACATCGCCTCGATCCTGGCGCAGGTGGCGATCGCGGTCAGCCATCCGCTCCACGGAACGGCCGGCAACGACACCTTGAACGGAGCCGGCGTCAACTGGATGATGGATGGCGGCCTCGGCAACGACGTCTATCTCGTCGACGGCGCGGGCGACGTCGTGATCGAGCTTGTCGGCCAGGGCACCGATCGGGTCGATTCGAGCGTGAGCTATTCCCTCGACGCCAACATCGAGAACCTGACGCTGACAGGCACGGCGGCCATCGATGCCACCGGAAACACCCTGGCCAACGCCTTGGTCGGCAACGGGGCGGCCAACCGTCTCGACGGTGGCGCCGGCATCGACACGATGAGTGGCGGCCTGGGCAACGACACCTATGTCGTCGAGAACGCGGCAGACGTCGTCACCGAAGCGGCCAGCGCCGGCACCGACACGGTCGAGGCCAGCCTGAACTGGACACTCGGCGCGAACGTGGAGACCCTGCGCCTGACGGGTACCGCCAATCTGACCGGCACGGGCAACACGCTTCCCAACACGATCCACGGCAACGACGGCAATAACACGCTCGACGGCGGCGTCGGCAACGACACGCTGGTCGGCGGCAAGGGCGACGACCTCTACCTGGTCGAGGCGCCCAACGGCGGGGACGTCATCATCGAGGCTGCCGGCGAAGGCAACGACAGCGTCGTTTCGAGCGTCGACTACACGCTGAGCGCCAACGTCGAGAACCTCACTCTGACCGGCAGCGCACTCTCTGGCTGGGGTAACGCCAGCGCAAACCTGCTGGTCGGCAATTCGGGCAACAACACCCTGACGGGCGGCCTCGGCGCCGACACGCTGCGTGGCGGGCTTGGCAACGACACCTATGTCATCGACGACAGCACTACGGTGATCGTCGAGAACGCTGGCGAAGGCACGGACATCGCTCAGACGAACGTGAGCTACGTACTGGGCGCCAACGTCGAGAACCTGATGATGTTCGGCGCGGCCGATCTCGCAGCGACCGGCAACGCCTCGAACAACACCCTGACGGGAAACGCGGGAAACAATCGGCTCGACGGCGGCCTCGGCGCCGACACGCTGGTCGGAGGCCAGGGCGCCGACGTCTACGTCGTCGACGATGCCGGCGACGTCATCGCCGAGTCCTACAGCGACATCGACACCGTCGAGGCCAGCATCACCTACGCGCTAGGCGCCAGCGTCGAGAACCTGGTGCTGACGGGCAGCCAGGCGATCGACGGATACGGCAACCTGCTCGCCAATGTCCTGAGCGGCAATGCGGCCGCCAACCGACTCGACGGAGGCACGGGCGCCGACACCCTGCAAGGCGGGGGCGGCGATGATGTCTATGTCGTGAGCGATGTCGGCGACACGGTGGTCGAACTGGTTGAAGAGGGCGTCGACAGGGTCGAGTCGAGCCTCGCCTCCTACACGCTCGCAGCCAATGTCGAGACCCTTACGTTGGTCGGCCAGGGCGGCACCGGCATCGGCAACGCCGGCGCCAACCTGATCGTCGGCAGCGGAGCCAACAACGTGCTTGACGGCGGCGCCGGGGCCGACACGATGATCGGCAATGGCGGCAACGACACGTACTTCGTCGATGCGTCAGGAGACGCGATCGTCGAAGCCCTGAATGAGGGGATCGATACGGTCAATTCGAGCATCGCCTTCACGCTCGGCGCCAACCTGGAGAACCTCACGCTGACGGGGACGGCTGGCGTCGCGGCCACAGGCAACGACCTCGCCAACATCATTTCCGGCAACGCGGGGAGCAACGTGATCGATGGCGGCGCCGGAGCCGACTCGATGTACGGAGGCGCGGGCAACGACACCTACGTGATCGACAACGTCGGCGATGTCGCGGCTGAAAGCGACGGCGAGGGCTTCGATGTCGTGCTGTCGAGCGTATCGGTCGGCGCCATCGGCTCCATCGAGAACATCACCCTCACCGGTGGTGCGGCGATAGACGCCACCGGCAACCAGTTCGACAACGTGATCACCGGGAACTCCGCCGCCAACGTGCTGGACGGTGGAGCAGGCGTCGACACCCTGTCGGGTGGCGGGGGCGACGATAGCTACCGCGTGGACAACGCTGCCGACGTCATCGTGGAGAACGCCGGCGAAGGAACCGACGCCGTGCAGTCGAAGGTGAGCTACGTCCTCGGAGCGAACGTCGAGAACCTCACCCTGACCGGCCAGTCCGACATGAATGGCACCGGCAACGCGGGTGCTAACACTCTGGCGGGCAACGACTATCGCAACGTGCTCGACGGAGGCGCAGGGGCGGACACGCTCGTCGGCGGACGCGGCGACGATGTCTACGTGGTCGATTCGGCCGGCGACGTCATCGTCGAGGCGATGTGGGAGGGTGTCGATCTGGTCCTGTCGAACACGAGCTATGTGCTCGGCGGGGAAGTCGAGAACCTCACCCTGATCGGGACATCGAACCTCAGCGGCACGGGCAATGCTCTTGCCAATGTGCTGACCGGCAACGGGGCGAGCAATGTCCTCGACGGCGCGGCAGGCAGCGATACGCTCCAAGGCGGCCTCGGGGACGACACCTACGTCGTCGACACGGGCGACGTCGTCATCGAACTGGTTGCCGAGGGCCTGGACACCGTGGTTTCCGGCGCCGACATCCTGCTCGGCGCGAACGTCGAGAACGCCACCCTGACCGGAAGCGGCGCCGTTGGCGCGTGGGGCAACGATCTGGCCAACGTCCTGGTCGGAAACTCCGCCGACAACATGCTCGATGGCCAGGCCGGTGCCGATACGATGCGTGGCGGAGCTGGCAACGATCTCTACTTCGCCGACAACGCCGGCGACGTGGTCGTCGAGAACGCCGCCGAAGGAACCGATACGGTGCAGTCCACCGCCTCCTTCGTCTTGGTCGGCAATGTCGAGAACCTGACCCTCACCGGAGCGGCAGCGCTCGACGGCACCGGCAACGCGCTTGCCAATACGCTCATCGGAAACGTCGGCGACAACGTTCTCGACGGCGCTGCCGGCGCCGACACGATGAGCGGCGACGCCGGCGCGGATACCTACTACGTCGACGACGCTGGCGACGTCGTGATCGAGACCGTTTTTGGCGGCGCCAACGATCTCGTGATCTCGAGCATCAGCTACGCGCTGGCGGCCAACGTCGACAAGCTCACGCTCGGCGGAACCGCCCTCAACGGCACCGGCAATGCGGATGCGAATGTTCTCACCGGCAATGGCGCCGACAACGTGCTCGATGGCGGCGCAGGTGCCGACACCCTGGTGGGCGGCCTCGGCAACGATACCTACCTCGTCGACAACACAAGCGACGTCATCACCGAGGCCACCAGCGCGGGCACCGATCTTGTCCAGTCGACCGTCAGCTACACGCTCGGCGCCAACGTGGAGAACCTGATGCTGGTGGGTGGGGCCGTCATCAATGGCACGGGCAATGCTCTGGCGAACGTACTCACCGGCAACGCCAGCGCGAACCGCCTCGATGGCGGCGCGGGCGCAGACACGATGATCGGCGGGGCGGGCGACGACACTTATGTCGTCGATGTGCCCGGCGATGTCGTCACCGAGGTCGCGGCGGGCGGCTTCGATACGGTCGAGACGGCGTTGAGCTACACGCTCAGTGCCGAGGTCGAGAACCTGACGCTGATCGGGAGCAACGCCGTCAACGCAATCGGCAACGCCCTGGTCAACACGCTTACCGGCAACAGCGCGGCCAACGTCCTCGATGGCGGTGCGGGCAACGACCTGATGTACGGCGGCTCGGGCGACGACACCTACATCGCCGACAGCAGCAGCGACTTCGCGGTGGAATCCACCGGCGCCGGCACCGACCTGGTTCAGTCGAGCGCGACGTACTCGCTGGGTGCCAATGTCGAAAACCTGACGCTGACGGGCAGCGGAGCGATCAACGGCACCGGCAACACCCTGGCCAACGTGCTGACGGGCAACGCCGCCAACAACCGGCTCGACGGTGGAACCGGCATCGACACGATGATCGGTGGCCTCGGCAACGACACTTACATCGTCGACGTGCTGGGTGACGTGGTCGCCGAGCTGGCGGCGGGTGGCATCGATACCGTCGAGACGACGTTGACGTACACGCTGGGCGCCGAGATCGAGAACCTGACCCTCACCGGCAGCGGCGCGGTCAACGGCACCGGGAATGCTTCGGCCAATGTGCTCACTGGGAACACGGGCAACAACGTGCTCGACGGCGGGGCCGGTATCGATTCGATGGCGGGGGGCGCGGGCAACGACACCTACGTCGTCGACAGTACCCTCGAGGTCGTCACGGAAGCAGCCGGGGCCGGCACGGATCTCGTGCAGGCCGGCGTGACCTACATCCTGGCTGCCAACCTCGAGAACCTGACTCTTACCGGCACGAGCGCCATCAACGGCACCGGCAACACCGGTGCGAACCTGCTCACCGGCAACAACGCCGACAACATTCTGGACGGCGGCGCGGGCATCGACACGATGGTGGGCGGCCTCGGCAACGACACCTACGTCGTCGACGTCGCCACCGACGTCACCACGGAAGCCGCCAGCGCCGGCACCGACACCGTCCAGAGCAACATCACCTGGACGCTTGCGGCCAATCTCGAGAATCTGACCCTGGGGGGCGGCGCCGCCATCAACGGCACGGGCAATACGGGCGCGAACGTCCTCGTCGGCAACTCCGGGAACAACGTGCTCGACGGAGGGTCAGGCGCCGACACGATGACCGGCGGGCTCGGCAACGACACCTATGTCGTCGACAACGCGCTCGACGTCACGATCGAGGCCGCAGCGGGCGGTACTGACCTGG
Organism: Burkholderiales bacterium; assembly: GCA_031360885.1. GTDB lineage: Bacteria > Pseudomonadota > Gammaproteobacteria > Burkholderiales > Burkholderiaceae_C > Schlegelella_A. The sequence goes on from JANMCC010000150.1 coordinate 8,371, forward strand.
TCCAGGCCAGCGTCAGCTGGCCTCGCCGCCGAGGTCGAGAACCTGACCTTGACCGGCACTGCGCTGAACGGCACCGGCAACACGGTTGCGAACGTGATTCTGGGCAACGCCAGCAACAACCGCCTCGATGGCGGTGCGGGTGCCGACGCGATGACCGGCGGCGCCGGCAATGACACCTACGTCGTCGACGTGGCGGCCGACACGACGATCGAAGTCGCTGCCGGCGGCACCGACACGGCCGAGTCGAGCATCACCTGGACCCTGGCCGCCGAGGTCGAAAACCTGCTCCTGACCGGCAGCAGCGCCATCAACGGCACCGGCAATGCCCTGGCCAACCTGCTCACGGGAAGTGCCGGCGACAACGTGCTCAATGGCGCCGCCGGCAGCGACACGATGGCAGGCGGCCTCGGCAACGACACCTATGTCGTCGACGTCGCCACCGACGTCACCACCGAAGCAGCCGGCGCAGGAACCGACTTGGTCCAGAGCAACATCACCTGGACGCTGGCAGCCAATCTCGAAGACCTGACCCTCGGCGGCAGTGGCGCCGTCGACGGCACTGGCAACACGCTGGCCAACGTCCTGACCGGCAACGCCGGCGTCAACCGCCTGGATGGCGGCACCGGTGCCGACACGATGATCGGCGGTGCCGGCAACGACACCTACGTCGTCGACAACGCGCTCGATGTGGTCACCGAGGCCGCCAGTGCCGGGACCGATACCGTCCAGAGCGTGCTCGGCTGGAGCCTCGGTGCCAATCTTGAGAACCTGGTTCTGCTTGGTGCCGGAGCGATCAATGGCACCGGCAACACTCTGGCCAACCTGCTGACGGGCAATTCCGGGAACAACGTGCTCGACGGGGGGTCGGGTGCCGATACGATGACCGGCGGGCTCGGCAACGACACCTCCGTCGTCGAGAACGCGCTCGACGCTACCGTCGAGGCTGCCGCGGGCGGCACCGATCTGGTCCAGGCCAGCATCAGCTGGACCCTCGCGGCCGAGGTCGAGAACCTCACGCTGACAGGCACCGCGCTCAACGGCACCGGCAACGCGCTAGCCAACGTGATCCTGGGCAACGCCAGCAACAACCGGCTCGATGGCGGCGCCGGATCCGACGCCATGACCGGGGGGACGGGCAACGACACCTACGTGGTCGACGTGGCGACCGACACGACGATTGAAGTCGCCGGCGGCGGCACCGACACGGTCGAGTCCAGCATCAACTGGACGCTGGCGGCCGAGGTCGAGAACCTGCTCCTGACCGGCACCAGCGCCCTCAACGGCACCGGCAATGCGGCCAACAATGTGCTGACGGGCAACGCCGGCGACAACCTCCTCAACGGTCTGGCGGGCACCGACACGATGGTCGGCGGCCTGGGCAACGACACCTACATCGTCGATGCGACGACCGATGTCGTCACCGAGGTCGCAGCGGGCGGCACCGACGTCGTGCAGTCGAGCGCCACCTTCACCCTCGGCACCGAGGTCGAGCGACTGACCCTGACGGGCTCCAGTGCCATCAATGGCACGGGCAACGGGCTGGACAACCAGCTCACCGGCAACTCCGGCGCCAATGTGCTGACCGGTGGCGCGGGCAACGACACCCTCGATGGCGCGGCCGGGGCCGACACGCTGGTCGGCGGCGCGGGCAACGACACCTTCGTGCTGGGCCGCGGCTACGGCGGCGAGCTGATCCAGGAGAACGACGCCACCGTCGGCAACACCGACGTCCTGAGCTTCCTGGCCGGCGTGACGAGCGAGCAGATCTGGTTCCGCCACGTCGGCAACGACCTGGAGGTCAGCATCATCGGCACCACCGACACCGCGCTGATCCAGAACTGGTACCTCGGCAGCCAGTACCACGTCGAGCAGTTCAAGACGTCCGACGGCAAGACGCTGCTCGACTCGAAGGTGCAGGACCTGGTGAACGCCATGGCGGGATTCACGCCGCCGGCCATCGGCCAGACCACGCTGCCTCCGACCTACCAGACCAGCCTCTTGCCCGTGATCGGCGCCGACTGGGGCCCTTGACCCATCCAGCGACCGTCAATCCTTCGCCTTGTTGCCAGAGCGTCCCTGCGTACGTACCCAACATCAGAGAGGAATCCCATGAAAGCGCTGCTGATCGACGACCATCCGTTGATTCTTTCGGGTCTTCAGCTCGTCATCCAGGGCTTCGGCGACGAAGTCAGCGTCGCCTGTGTCGAGACCGCCCGGGCGGCGCGCGAGCTGCTGGCGACGGATGCCGATTTCGACATCGTGCTGCTCGACCTCCACCTCGGCGATTGCAGCGGGTTCGAACTCCTCGAGGAACTGCGGGCCGCGTACCCGGCCCTCTCGGTCGTCGTCGTTTCGTCTTCCGACTCGAACGACGATGTCACGCGCGCCATCTACCTCGGCGCGATGGGCTTCATTCCCAAGCGCGCCAGCAACGAGATCCTCTTCGACGCGCTCAGCATGGTGATGTCGGGCGGGATCTACGTGCCGCCGATGGTCCTGCGTTCTCACCTGCCTGCAGCCGTCGGCCGCACCGACGACCACGGCTGGGGTTTCCGGACCGAGGGACTCCCGGCTGGCGATGGAAGCTTCAGCCGCAGCTCCGCGGCCTCGCTCGGCCTCACGCCACGGCAGACCGACGTTCTCGAGCTGTTGCTCCAGGGTCAGTCGAACAAGCTCATCGCCCGCGCGCTCAACCTCTCCGTCGAGACGATCAAGGATCACGTGGCGGCCGTGCTTCGCACCTTGAACGTGAGCTCGCGGACTCAGGCTGTGCTGGCGGTGAGCCAGCGGGTCGGGTCGGCGACGTCGTCGGTCCCGCGGCCCTAGTCCGCCCCACTCGGTCTCGCCCGCGGTCCGGCTGCCTCTGTCGGTACGCCGGAGGCGTCGCACGCACCACACGGCTGGCCCTTGCTCGGCGGATGTAGCGTGGTGATCGGTTGGGGCCGGCACCGCGACAGGGCTTTACCTCCAAGGACGGCGTGCGCATACTCTTGCGTATCGGACTCCTGCGACAAGCCGTCCTCGTGATCGCGCCACTCTGCGTCGGTGCTTCCGCTTTGGCGCAGACCGATGGACCCGCCCCGGGGGTCACGCTGGAACTGGCGCGCGCCCGGTCGCAGTCGATCACCGACCTGCGCTACGACGTCGAGCTCTCGATTCCTGCCTCGAAGGCCGAGCCTGTCACCGGTCGCAGCGTGCTGCGCTTCGATCTCGCCGATGCGACCCATGCGCTCGTGCTCGACTTCGACCCTGGCCACTCGCACGCCGTCAGCCTTCGGGCCAACGGCGAGAGCCTGCGCAGCGCGGCCATCAACGGCCACCTCGTGATCCCGCCTTCGGCCCTGCGGCGCGGCCGGAACACGCTCGAGATCGCCTTCGAGGCGGGTGACCTGCCGCTCAACCGCAGCGAGGACCTGCTCTTCACCGTGTTCGTGCCGGCCAACGCCCGGCGGGCGCTGCCCTGCTTCGATCAGCCCGACCTCAAGGGCCGCTGGACGCTCACGCTCGAGCATCCGGCTTCGTGGCTCTCCGTCTCCAACGGCGCCGAGGTCGCGCGCGAAAGCCTGGGTGGCGGCGTCGATCGCGTGCGCGTGCGCTTCGCCGAAACCGAGCCTTTGCCCACCTACCTCGTCGCCTTCACCGCCGGTGCCCTCCAGGTGGAGACGGCGGTGCGCGCAGGCCGCACGATGCGCATGTTCCACCGCGAGAGCGACGCCGCCCGCCTGCAGCGAAACCGCGAGGATCTCTTCGACCTGCACGCGCGCGCCCTCGGCTTCATGGCGCAGTACACCGGCATCGAGTACCCGTTCGCGAAGTTCGACTTCGTGCTGCTGCCCACCTTTCCATTCCCGGGCATGGAGCACGCCGGCAACATCGCCTACGCCGCCGATTGGCTGCTGCTCGACGAATCGGCCACGCAGGACGACAAGCTGCGCCGGGCCTGGCTCATCGCCCACGAAACGGCGCACTCCTGGTTCGGCAACCTGGTCACGATGCGCTGGTTCGACGATGTCTGGACCAAGGAGGTGTTCGCCAACTTCATGGCCGGCAAGATCGCCGACCCGCTGTTTCCGCAGGTTCGGCACGACCTCCGGTTCTTCCTCGAGCACCACCGCGGCGCCTACGCCACCGACCGCACCGCCGGCACCCACCCGATCCGCCAGCCGCTGGAGAACCTGGCCGACGCCGGCAGCCTGTACACGGCCATCATCTACGAGAAGGCGCCGGTGGTCATGCGCCAGCTCGAGTCGCTGATGGGCGAAGCCCCGTTTCGCGAGGGCCTGCGCAGCTACCTTCGCCGCCACGCGTTCGCCAACGCCACCTGGGACGACCTGATCGCCGCGCTGGCGCCGCGCGCCACGTTCGACGTGCGCCTCTGGAGCCGCGTGTGGATCGACGAGCCGGGCCGGCCGACGATCCGCACCGAGCTCGCGCTTCGCGACGGCCGCGTCGAGCACCTGCGGCTGCGCCAGGAAGATCCGCAGGGCCGGGGACGGCTGTGGCCGCAGCAGCTGCACGTCACCCTGGCCTGCGCCGGCGGGCTTCGCAGCGTGGCCGCCAACCTGGTGGCGCGCGAGGTCGACCTCACGCCAAGCCTCGGCGATTGCGTGCCGCAGGCGGTGCTGGCCGGCGGCGAGGGCTGGGGCTACGGCGAGTTCCAGCTCGACCCGGTCTCCTCGGCCTTCCTCGTCGAGAACCTGGCCGGCCTCGACGATCCGGTGGCCCGCGCCGTCGCCTGGGCCACGCTGTGGGACCAGATGCTCGGCGGCCGGCTCGACCCGCAGCGCCTGTTCGCGACCGCGCTGGCGGCGCTCGAGCGCGAGACCGACGAGCAGCTCGTCTCGGAGCTGCTGCTCGACCTGCGCACCTTGTGGTGGCGCTTTCTCCTGCCGGCGCAGCGCAGCGCGTCTGCCGCGTCGCTGGAGGCGCTGCTGCGCGGCCGCCTGGAGCGGGCGCCGAACGCCGCGCAGAAGGCCACCTGGTTTCGCGGCCTGCGCACGCTCGCCGTCACGCCGGCAAGCGTGGCCTGGCTGCACGCGGTGTGGCGCCGGGAGGTGCAGGTGCCCGGCCTGCCGATGGAAGAGCCGGAGGAGACGGCGCTGGCGACCGCCCTGGCCCTGCGCGACGTGCCCGATGCCGAAGCGCTGATCGACGCGCAGTTGCAGCGCATCGGCAATGCCGATCGTCGGGCGCGCCTGGCCTTCGTGCGCGGCGCCCTGTCGCGCGAAGCCGCGGAGCGCGAGCGCTGGTTCCGGCGGCTCGCCGATCCGGCCAGCCGCCGGCCCGAGAACTGGGTGGTCGAGGGCATGGGCCATCTGCACCACCCCCTGCGTGCCGATGCCTCCGCGCCGCTGGTGGCACCCGCGCTCGAGATGCTGCTCGAGGTGCAGAAGCACGGGGCGCCGTTCTTCGACGTGGGCTGGCTGCGAATCCTCGACGGCCATTCGTCGAAGCAGGTCGCCGCCGTCGTGCGCCAGTACATCGCGTCGTTGCCGGCCGACTACCCGCCGCGCCTGCGCCGCCAGGTGCTGCAGACGAGCGACCTGCTCGAGCGGGCTTCGCGCGTGCCGGGGCGCCGAGACTAGCGATCGCTGCCTGCGTCAGTGCGGCGCACGCGCAATGGCGATCCCGTCGCGGCCCAGCGCGATCTCGCCGGGAAGCTTCCACTCCGGTGTCGAGCGCTCCGCCAGCTTGGCGCTGCCGTAGCTCAGCTTCACGATCGCCGAAGCACCGCCGGGGCGCAGCGACCTGATGCGCGCGTCGCGCACGACGAGCTGAACGGTCTTGAACCTGGCGACGAGGCTGAGCGTGAAGCGCAGGTCCGGCAGCGCGACGCCGCCGACGGTGGCGTGAAGCAAGGGCGAGTTCGTCGACGTGACCTCCACGTCGTTCAGGGTGACGAGGGTGTCCTGCCCCGGCGGATGCGTGGCGGGATCCGCGCAGTCGCGCACCTGCCTGAAAGTCAGCCAGGCATCGGCGAGCAGCTCGAACACGTCGGTGTCGAGCGCCTCGTTGAGACGCTTCGCGCCGGCCTCGGCAGCGAAGCCCGCCAGTCCCGGCGCGGCCTTGCCGGCCGCCTGCGGTTCCTTCGCGCTTTCCGACGCGCCGCGCTCGACGATCGCGCCGCTGAACTCGAACAGGCTGCGCAGGCTGACGCTGCTCATGTTTCTTCCTCCCGGTCTTGCCGCACCACGACTGCGCCGCGAACGAGCTCGGCGCGCAGGCCGATCGCCGGGACCTCGGGCGCCCCCGTCCGCGCTTCGATCGGCCGGCTGTTGAACTCCATGCTGGCGCTGAGCTGGATATCGTCCGCGGCGGCGCCCGGCCGCGAGGGCTTGCGCCGCCACGCCTTCGAGAGGCCGACGATGCCGCCAGCGAGCAGGAGGGCGCCTCCCGCTGCCCAGGGCCACCACGGCGCCGCAGGCACCAGCGTCAAGACGATCGTGCTGCCGCGCTTGACCGGCTGCCCCGCGGGCGGCGCCGACGCGTCGACGATCGCGTCGGCGCGGTCGCCCCCTTCCGGGACCGCCGCGCTCAGGTCGCCGAGGCGCAGGAGCTCCCGGCGAGCCTCGGCGAGGGTCATGCCGTGCAATGCCGGCACGGTGACGATCGAGCCGTCGGAGACGCGCAGCGTCAGGCGTTCCTGCGCGCCGGCGCGTCCGCCGGCGGCGGGCGCCTGCGAGAGGATCTCGCCGGCGGGCCGATCGCTTGCGACCGGCTCGGTCTCGACGGTGAACGGCTTCATCGCATCCTGCACGTCGCCGAGCTGCCGCCCGACCAGGTCGGGCACCGCGAGGCCGGCGGAGACATGCAAGGTCACGGCGCTGCGGCGGGCGACGACGGTTCCCGGCGCCGGGTCTTGCGTCGCGACCGTGCCGGGTGGCGCATCGGACGCATCTTCCACGACGTCGGCGCGCAGCTCCGACTTCTCGAGCAGCTCGCGCGCCCTCGACACCTCGCTCTTCGCCAGGTCGGGCACCTCCACCAGCGAGCCGTCCGAGAGCGCGAGCGTCACCTCGCTGCCCGGCTTCGCCTGTCCGCCGGCCGCAGGGTCTTGACCGAGCACTTCGCCTGCGGGGCGCGCACTCGCTTCCTGCGTCGTGTTCACGCCGAATCGCGACAGGCGCAGCCGGGCATCGTCGATGTTCCGGCGAACCACGTCGGGCACTTCGATGGTCGTCGGCCGCGCGACTGCCACCAGCACGACGCTCTCGCGCCCCACCTCGGCCTCGGCCTCGGGTCGCTGGGCGAAAACGCGCCCGGGTTCGACCGCATCGGAAGGAAGCTCGCGCATGTCGGCTCGCAGGCGCGAGGCCTGCACGCGTTGCAAGGCCTCGTCCCGTGTGAGCCCGCGCAGCTTGGGCACGCGCACCAGCGAGCCGTCGGACAGCACGAAGCTCGCCCAGCAGGCTCTCCCTTCGAGCACCTCGGCGGACTGCGCGAGGACGGTACTGGCGGGGGCGCTCGAGGGCCGCCGCTCGGTCACCCGCGGACGAAATCCTCGCGGCAGGGATCTGACCGCCTCGTCGTAGAGCGCCCGGTTCGCCGCGAAGTCCGGCAGGTCCGGGCAGGTGAAAGCGGTGGGTGGCACCTGGGCCTTCGCCGCCGCGGCCGCAGCCGCGGCGGCGGCACGCCTCTGGGCGGCCGACTGATCGTCGTCGGCGCACAAGCCTGCCTGCCTGGCTGCGGCCCGCTCCGCCTGGGGCAGCCTGCTGCAGGGGATGGGCTGCGCCGAAGCCACGAGAGGGCAGGCCAGCGCAGCGAGGCAGAGCCCGCCGCGAAGGCGCGTGAGCAACGAGCTCATGTCTCGGCGAGGCGTGCCGCGAGGAACTCTGCCTCGGGCTCCGGGAGCATCGCCCCCTCCTGCACGGCCGTGCCGAACCGTGCCTCGCCCAGGCCTTCCCGGGCAACGGCTTCCGCCCGGCGGGCGACGCGCTCCTCGTTGGGCTGTCGCTGGTCGGAATGGGTGCGGTACCAGTTCTCCGTGTACCCCAGGAGGCGCGCCGCCTCTTCGCATCGGCCCTGCTCGGCGGCCACGAGCGCTACCGGGTCGAGCACGAAGTGCGCACCCCAGCTGCGCGAGAGCAAGGGCAGGGCTTCGCGCGCGGCGGCCAGCGCTTCGGGCCACCGCTTCGTGAGCGCAAGCGCCGAGCAGAGGTTGCTGAGCGCCAGGCCCAGGTAGGCGGGATGGTCGAGGATGCGAAGCTGGCGCACGGCGGCCTCGCCGAGGGCGATGGCTTCCTGCAGGTCGCCGGCCATCAGCGCGGCGTCGGCCAGCCTCAGTCGGGAGGCGGCAGCGGTTCGTTCGGCGCCGATCATGTCCGCGAGCGCGAGCTCGGTCCGGCAGCTTTCGCGGTAGCCGGCGGCATCGCTCTTGTGGATGAACACGCCTGCGCGCCGAGGCTCCCCACATCCTTCGCCGCACCGGCCAGGTGGGCCGCTCCAGCGAGGCCGCTTCGGCCAGGGCGGCGTCGGCGGCAACGAAGTCTCCGGCGCGCGCGCATTCGTTGGCGTGAAAGCCTAGCGCGAAGTGCAGGTGCATCGGGTCGGCCCTGCGGCGCCACGCGGCGAGCGCCTGGGTCGAAGCCTCCATGCGCGAGACGATCTCCAGCGAGATCATGTTGTGCGAAGTCAGGCAGGTCCAGATCCAGGCCCGGGCCTCGTCGTTCGCTTCGCCGAGCATGGCGAAGAGCAGCTCGGCGCGCTTGCGGCCTGCCGTGGTGATGGAGCGAAGCTGGTCCATCCGCTGCAGGGCCGTGCCGATCATCGCCGCCGTGTCCACCTCGCGGAAAGCGCAGGCCCGGTCGAACGCGATCTGCAGGTCGTCGTACTCGGGCGCATAGAGAGCGAGCCAGTCCCGGTCGCCCATGCTCCAGAAGCGCGATTCGACCTCGCGGGCCAGCCCCGCCAGCACCCGCCCGAGCCGCGCGTGGGTGGGCGCGGCCTCGCCTTCGGCTTCGAGCAGCTCGCCGGCATAGACCCGCATCGTCTCCAGCAGGCTGTATCGCGGCGGCTCGAGCTGCACCGCCTGCACCAGCGACTTGTCGATCAGCGACGCGAGCACTTCGAGCGTGGCCGGCTCGTCGAGCGTGTCGCCCCCGGCTACCGGGTGAACCATGTCGACCCGGAACGTTCCGGCGAACGCCGAGAGCCGGTGCAGCACCTTCTGCTGCACCGGTGCCAGCAGCGAGTGGCTCCACTCGAGCGTCGAACGCAAGGTCTGGTGGCGCGCCGGCATTCCCTGCGCCGGTGCGCGCAGCATCTGGCGCCACTCTGAGAGGCGTTCCAGGAGCGACCGGGCGCCGAGCTTCGGCAGCCAGGCCGCCGCCATCTCGATGGCCAGCGGCAAGCCATCGAGATGATTCGAGAGCGCGACGATGTCGTCGGCGTTCTGTGCCGTGAGTGCGAACCGGTGGTCGGCAGCGCCGGCGCGTTCCAGCAGCATCTCGACGGCGGAGTAGCCGGCGGCCCCGGCGGAGTTCATCCCCTGCGGAGGCAGAGACAAGGGTTGGAGCCGATACACCCGCTCGGCCGCCAACTTGAGCACCTGCTGGGAAGTCACCACGAGGTGCACGCCCGGCGCGGCATGGAGAACGGCCTGCACAAGGGCGCAGACCTCGGGCACAAGGTGCTCGCTGTTGTCGAGCACGAGGAGCAGGTTTCTGTGCGTGAGGGCATGTGCGAGCCCGGTCACCGAGTCGGAGTCTTCGCCGGCGAGCTGCACGGCGGTGGCGTTGGCGGTCGACGTGAGGAGGTGCTGCAGCGAGCTCAGGGGCGAGAGGTCGACCCAGGCCACGTCGCCGCGAAACGCCTCGCTCGCCACGCGCAGCAGGCGGCGCGCGACCTGCGTCTTGCCGATGCCGCCGGTGCCGAGGATGGTGACGAGGCGGTCCTCGACGACCCATTGGCTCAGCTGCTCGATGTCGGCGGCTCGCCCGAACAGCCTGGTCGGTTCGAAGGGGATGCGCTGCGCCGCGAGCGCGAGCGAGGCAGAGGCACCCGGACCGGTGCCGGCCGGTCGGGCGGTGAAGGCGCGAATGCTTTCCGCGATGTTCTTGAGGTAGGGCGTACCGAGGTCGAGGAACTCGATGTCGACCCGGCCCCCGACGACCGTGCGCACCGCTTCCGAGACGACAAGGCCTCCGGGCTCGGCCAGCGCCTGGAGGCGGGCGGCGATGTTGATGCCGTCGCCGTACATCGTGCCGTCGTGCTTCTGGAAGACGTCGCCGACGTGAATGCCGATGCGAAAGTGCAGGGGCTGGCCGTTCACGGCGGGCGGATCGGCGGCAAGGCCTCGTTGGACCGCGAGGGCGGCGGCCATGGCCGCCGATGCCGATTCGAACGTCGCCAGGATCGCGTCGCCCGCCATGTCGACCACACGGCCCTGGTGCGCTTCGATCTGCGCGCGGAACACTGCGCGTGCGTTGTCCAGGGCAGCGACCGCCTCGCGCTCGCCCCGGGACATGAGTCGCGAGAAGCCGACGGCATCGGCCGCAAGGATTGCCGCCAGCTTGTGGATCAGATCCGGGTGGGTCACTGGCCTGTCCCGAGGGGCGGGAGGGAGCGGAGTATCCGGGCACTCGATTGGCAGGTCAATGGCGCGCGCACGGCTGTGTGTCAAGGTCACTAGTTCACTGGACCCGCCTTCAAAATTGACGGCCTCGCAGGCGAGGCCTACGCTATCGTGCGACCCACTACCACGGGAGGTGGCATGCCGCTCCGTATATCGAACGGTCGCGCCAAGAACAAGAAGGTGCTGTCGCACGCGTGGCTCGTCCACCTCCAGGGTAACGAGAAGTCGCTGCGTCGCTTCCTGAGCGAGCATCCTGCCGAGATTCAGGGCGTCTCCCGCGAAGGCCGCACCTTCACCCTTCGCGTCATCCTGCACAACGACATCCTCGAACGGGTGCGCGCCGACAGCAACCTGAGGTACCTGCGCGACACCGATCTCACCGCTCTCGGCCAGAGGGTGAGCATGCAGGTGGGCGAAGGCGTGGGCTTCGACCAGGTCCTGTTCTCGCTCGGCCTCACGCTGCCCGCCCAGGTCGAGTACCTCAGCTGTGCCGCGGTGGCCAAGGACACCGCCGACCTCGCCAACGCCTTTTCCGACCTGTGCGAGCTGATCGACCTTCCCGAGCCCAGCTACGAAGGCACCGCGTGCAAGGCGATCTCCATCGGCAAAAAGGCGCCGGCCGGCGCGCCGGCGATCCTGATCCTCGGCGGCATCCATGGGCGCGAGTGGGGCAGCTGCGAAATCGCGCTGCATTTCGCCGAGCAGGTGCTCGCCACGTACAGCAAGCCGGGCACGGACATGGTGCTCGCCGGCGCCACGTTTCCCGCCGCAGCCGTGAAGGCGCTCGTCGAAACGCGGCAGCTCGTCGTCTTTCCGCTGGTGAACCCCGATGGTCGCGCCTATTCGCAAGAGGGCTGGGACCTGGTGTGGCGCAAGAACCGCAGGCCGATCGCCGCCCGCGGCGACGATCCGGGCGACGTCGGCGTCGACATCAATCGCAATTTCGGCTTCCTGTTCGATCTGCACAGCGGCTTCCAGAACGGCGGTATCGGCTTGCAGGTGAGCAGCCAATCCGCCGACGAGCTGTTCCAGGGCCGGGCGCCTTTTTCCGAGCCGGAGACTCGCAATGTCCGCTCGCTCTTCGAGCGCTTTCCCGCCACGAGCTGGCTCGTCGACCTGCATTCCAGCTCGCAGACCGTCATGTGCCCCTGGAGCGTGGACGACACGCAAACCGACGATGCGAACGATTCATTCCTGGTGGCCGGCACGGGTGCGCATCGAGGCCTTCCGGGGGACACGTACGAGGAGTTCATGCGGCTCGAAGACCGCGACGAGCACCTACGTCTGCGAGATCTCCTGGCCCAAGGCATTCAGGACGCGGGTGGGCCGCAATACGCACGGAAGACCGGGTTCTCGTTCTCGCCGTGCCCCGGCACGAGCCACGACTACGCCTACTCGCGCCATCTCACGCTGCCGGGAGCCGGCAAGGTGCTCGGCTTCGTGATCGAGTGGGGAACGTCGCCTTACCCCGAATGGGTCGACATGCAGAAGATCCTGCCGCAGGTCGCGGCGGGTCTCATGCGCTTCGCCGTCGCCACCCAGCACCCTCTGCCGTAGCGCCCGCCCGGCCATGGCCGCCGAACCGTCCTCGCTCGCACGCGCGGAACCCCCGCGCTATCGGCTAGTCGACGTCGTCGGCCAGGAAAAGGACCTGCGCCTCTTTCTGAGCGAGTTTCCCGCCGAGGTGAAGGCCCTTTCGCAGCGGGACGGCAACCGGTTGGCGCTGCGCCTCGTCTTGTCCGAGGCACAGGTCTCCGAGCTGCCCAAAGCGAAGCTCGAATCCGAGTCCAGCATCGATCTCGCCCTGCTGGGCCAGCGGCTGCTGAAACAGGTGGGTCCCGGAACGGGGTTCGACCTCGTGCTTCGCACGTTGGGTCTGATGCTCCCCACCCACAAGACCTATCTCGACTGCGCTGCCGTCGCCGCGGCCACGAGGAGTCTGGCCAAGGCCTATCCGTCGCACTGCGAATTGCTCGATCTCGAGACCACCGCGCGAGGCACCCCCTGCCAGGCCCTGTCGATCGCGGGCAAGGCACCGCCCGGGGCGCCCTGCATCCTGATCCTGGGCGGTCAGCATGCCTGCGAGTGGGGGAGCTGCGAGATCGCCCTGCACTTCGTCGAACGGCTGCTCGGTGCGTACTCCGCTCCCGGTCATCGCCTGGTGCTGGGCAAGTCCGTCTTCAGCGCAAGCGAAGTAAAGCGGTTCATCGAAACCCGCCACATCGTTGTCTTTCCACTCGTGAATCCGGACGGCCGCGGGTGGTCGCAGGCGTACGACTTGGCGTGGCGAAAGAACCTCCATCCACCTGTATCGGCCGAAGAAGAGCAGTCTCCGGCCGGGGTCGACATCAATCGCAACTTCGACTTCCTGTTCGAGCTGGGCGACGCGTTCAGCCGGCTAGGCGGCCAGGTCAGCACCGAGCAGTCCAACTATCTATACCAAGGGCCATCTCCGTTTTCCGAATCCGAGTCGCGCAATGTACGCACGCTCCTCGACAGGTTCCCGGCGACAAGCTGGCTCGTCGACCTGCATGCCAGCGGACAGAAGATCCTGTACCCCTGGAGCATCGACGAAACGCAGATCGACAACCCAGAAGATTCGTTCCTCGTGAATCGCGCGAATCCGCAGCGCGGCCTTCCCGGCGACGGCTATGCCGAGTACATGCGGCCCGAGGACAAGGCCGAGTACGAGCGCCTCGCAGCCAATCTCGCACGGGGCATCGTCGAGGCCGGAGGTGAACCCTTCAAGTGCGAGACCGGTTTCGCGTTCGCGCCGAGCCCGGGGACCTGCCACGACTACGCCTACTCCCGGCACCTCGTTTCCAGGAGCCTCGGCAAGGTGCTCGCCTTCGCTGTCGAATGGGGCCGTACGTCCTACCCCGAATGGAGCGCCATGCAGCCCATCGTGGCGCAGGTGGCGTCCGGCCTGATGCGCTTTTCGCTCGCCACTCGTCACCCGCTTCCCTAGGTCGTGCTCTTCAAGGAGGTCGATATGAAAGTCGAAAAGGCAGCTTTGTTGCTCGTTGCAATCGTCGTCGCCGCAGGCTGTGGTCAGAAGAAAAGCGAGGTCGTCGTCATGGCAGACCCTGCTTCGGCGAGCTCGACGACGGCGAGCGCCGTGGTGGCAGCCTCTGCCCCGAGCGGCGCCGCGTCGTGCGCCATGAGCAATCAATCAAACGATACCTGCGCCGTCCGCAAGGCCGGTACCGCCGACGAGTACCTCGTATGCCATGCGTGGGTCGGTGGTCCTCGCGTGCGGCCATTCGTCTATCCCTACGAGATCGTCGTTCCGACGGCGACCGCTGGCACACCGGTGTATCTCGTATGGCATCTGCTGGATCAGGGCCTTCGCTTTCCGAGCGCAGCCAGCGGGCCCACGATGCCGCAAGTCGTGGCGACTGCCGCATCCGGGCCCTTCTCCGAGGCGTCCCCCACGAGCGATGACGAAGGTCAAGCGATCACCGCGGACCCCCAGGCGCGGCACTTCCGCTGGAAATTCATTCATCCTGGAACCGGTGTCAGCTACAAGTACTTGATGCAGTACGAGTTCCTGATTCCGCGGACCACGAATTGGGTACCGGTCACCTGCGACCCGACGATCCGCAGCTCAGGCAACTGATCCGAAAGCGGGAGGAGTCTTCTCGCTCAGGTCTTCGGCAATGAGACGGCTCACGCGGGCGAGGGCAAGCCCGAGTTCCGACTGGGCCTCCGCCGCGAGTTCCAGGGCGAGTTCGCGGGCGGCGTCGAGGCGAGCTCGTGCGCGCGCCGGATCACCGGCGAGATGCGCGGCTTCGGCGCGATGGCAGTGCAGGATGCCCAGGCTCAGCCGATCCGACCCGGCGGCGAGCACGCTTTCGGCTCGGACAAGTGATTCCTCGGCCGCAGCCGTCTCGCCTTGGCGGGCCAGCAGCGCGCCGAGATAGCCGAGCGTCTGTCCCTCGGAGCGCCTGTCACCGATCGCCCGGGCGGCAGCCAACGCACCTTTGAACGCCGTCTTCGCCTCCCCGGCTTCGCCGAGTGCCTCTCGCACGATGCCCAGGTTGCACATCACGACCACTCCGAGGCGGACGTAGCCCATGTCCTGCGCCAATTGCTGTGCGCCGATCAGGCAGGTCCGGGCCTCGGCAAGCCGGCCCTGCACGTAGTGAAGCAGGCCGAGGTTGCAGAGGATGTCGCCCTCGCGTTGCTTGTCGCCCACTTCGCGCGAGACGCGGAGTGCGCCCCCGTAGTGCTCCAGGGCTTCCCCGGTTCGACCTTGGTCCGCATGCAGCGCCCCGAGGTTGCCGAGGCTCGCGCCTTCTCCCTGGCGATCGCCCGCAGCGCGCGCCACCTCCAGCGCGGCCTCGTAATTCGTTCTCGCCTGGCTCAATTCGCCGATGCTCTCGGCCAGGATTCCCAGGTGCGTGAGAACCTCGCACTCCAGCCCCTTGTCGCCCACCTGCCGCGCCAGCGCGATTGCGCGTTCCAACTGCGGTTTAGCGTCTGCGGCCTCGCCGCCGATCGCGTGCAGGTCGCCAAGGTGGCTGCGCACCCGTGCCTCGGTGAGCGAGTCGCCGACGGCTTGCGCGTCTTCGAGCGCGCGCTGGATGCAGGTCACGGCTTCCGATCGTCGCCCGAGTCCGCGCAGTGCGGCTGCACGAACGCGCTGGGCCCGCGCGCGTTCGCCGAGGCCGAGCGAAGACATCGCCGATACGGCATCGGCCAGGGCCAGGCCGAGGCTGAACGGTCCGCGCCGCCGCAGCGCGTGCCACGCGGCCTCGAGCGCGCCGATCGCATGCGCCACCTCGCCCGTGGCCGCTGAATGGCGGCACGCGGCGACGAGGTTGTCGATGTCGGCGCAGCCGTCGGCCATCGCCTCGACCTCGCCGAGCGAGGCGAAGTGCGCGGCGTGCCGGGTCGCGATGACGGCGACGGCGAGCGGCCCGCTGCCCTCGAAGGCGCCTGCCGCGCAGAGCTTCTCGGCCGCGTACTCGCGCAGGCTGGCGAGTAGATCGAAGCGGCCGTCGGCGCGTCGCCGAACGAGCGAGCGCTCCACGAGCAATTGCACCAGGTCGATCACCGGCTCGGCTTCGGGCCCGGGCAGCGCAACCACCGCCTCGGCGGCGCCGATCGTGAAGCTGCCCTCGAAGATCGTGAGCTGGGCGAGAGTCGACTTCTCCGTCGGGCGCAGCAGGTCCCACGACCAGTCGAAGGTCGCACGCAGCGTGGTCTGCCGGTCGCGCCGTGCGCGGCTCGAGACAAGCAGCGAGAACCGGTCGTTCATGCGACGCAGCATCTCGGCGACCGACATCACCGGCGCGCGCGCGGCCGCAAGCTCGATGGCGAGCGGAAGGCCGTCGAGCAGCTTCACCAGCGCGGCGATGCTTGCGCCGTCTTCGCTCGTCGACAGCGGCTCGCCGCGTGCCGAAGTCGCTCGAAAGCGGAACAGCGCGCCGCTTTCCGCGGGGTCCATCGCGTCGACCTGCATCGCCGATTCGCCGCGCAGCGCCAGGCGCTCACGCGAGGTGACAAGAAAGCTCGCCTGCGCGGCGCGTTCCATCCAGCGGCCGAGGGTGGCCTCGGCCTGCTCGGCCACTTGCTCGAAGTTGTCGAGGATCACCAGGCAGCGGCCGCGGCCGGCGAGCGCGTCGCCGAGCTGAACCACCGGGTCGGTGCGGCCGAGCGGAACGTCGAGGCCCTGCGCCACCGCGTGGCACACGCCTTCGAGCGAGCGCGCGCTCGAGAGGTCGCAGAACCACACGCCGCCGGCGTAGTCGCCGAGCCAGGTCCAGCCGTACCGGCGCGCCAGCCGCGTCTTGCCGACCCCGCCGATGCCGAGCAGCGAGACCAGCTTCGCGCCGCCCTCGAAGCGGCGGCGGATCGCCTGCAGCGCCGGTTGCCGGCCGACGAAGGCGTCGGGATCGGCGGGCAGGCTGTGCCGGTGCTCGCGCAAGGGCAGCCACACGTCGTCGCGCAGGAACACGCGCCAGCCCTTGTCGGAATCGTTCAGGTCGAGTGCCACGCCGGCGGGGCCCACCACCTCGTAGAGCCGCACCGGCTGCTCCACGCCCTTCATGCGCCACCAGTGCCGCTCCTCGACGCCCGGGGCCGGCCGCGATAGCGCCGCAAGCGCCTCGGCGGTGAGCAGCGTCTGGCCGCCGCGCGCCAGCGAAGCGACGCGGGCGACCAGCGGCTTGGCGATGCCTTCGATCGCCATCGGCTTGGCGCCGAGCGACACGTCTTCCTGGTCGTTGCTGCGCATCACGACCGGACCGACGTGCAGCCCGGCGCGCGCCTGCAACCGGACCGGCAATTCGAGAATCGCCGCGTGATAGGCGAGGGCGTAGTCGAGCGCGTCGGAGGCGTCGGTGAAGAGCAGGAGGAAGCCGTCGCTGCTGTCGATCTCGCGGCCGCGCCACTGGCGCATCAGCTTTCGCGCCGTGCGGTCGTGCGCGTCCCACAGGGCGGTGAGCGCCTTGCTGTCGAGCCGTTCGGCCAGCGGCGTGCTGTCGACGACGTCGGTCATCAGCAAGGCGTGCTGGTCGGGCATCGAGCTACACCCTCGGCGAAGTGCTCAAGGATCGATCGTACCGCTCGCCTTGGGCGCGAAGCACATGGCAACGCCGTGAAATCGCGGCGGCGCGAGGCCGCCCCGCGGCTATCGGAAGCGGTAGATCCGGTTCTCCCGCTCCGGCGTCCGCTTCAGCACCGCTCCCGAGCCCACGCTGCGGGCGACGCCCAGCGCCTGCGCCCGCGTGCCCGTGGGCACCGTGCAGGCACCGGTGTTGCGCAGCCCCAGCGCCACCTCGAGCTGGTTCTCGGCCGGGTCGCCGAGCGGGTGGGTGAAGTCGTCGGCCACGGTGCAGGCGGCGGTGGGCACGAAGCCGTCGGCGTAGTCGCCGAAGCCGAGGAAGTTGACGCCCTGGAACTGGATCGCGAAGTAGGTCGTGTTGCAGTTGTCCTGCGGAAAGAAACCGTAGGGCTTGCCGCAGGTCGTGGTGCCGACCTGGTGCACCGTGACGCCGGCGCCGCGCAGGCCGTTGATGATCGCCTCGCTCGCCGAGCAGGTGTCGCCGCTGGTCAGCACGAACACGCGGCTGAAGCCCAGGTACGGCAGGTCCTGGCCGCTCGGACCGCCGCCGAAGCCCTGGCTGGTGGAAAGGAACGGCGTGGTCCGGTCGGAAGTCGACTGGTTGAACGGGTCGCGGTTGTTGTAGTTGAGCCGCTCGAAGAACTTGCCGCTGGTGATCCCCGGCCCCGCGATCATGTACGCCAGCTCGGCGGCGATGTCGAGGTAGCCGCCGCCGTTGTAGCGGATGTCGAGCACCAGGTCGGTCACCGCAGCCGCCTTCAGCGTGTCGATCGCCGCCACGAGCTGCGCCTCGGAGGTGGCGATGTGGTCGTTGAAGAGCATGTAGCCCACGCTCTGGTTCGGCGCCGGCAGGGTGCGCACGTTCTGCACCGGTATCGAGGCGAGCGGCTGCGCCGTCAGCGTCACGTCGCGGGTGCCGGCCGCGCCGAGGTCGCGGAGGGTGAAGGTGTGCGCTCCGGCGGCCTTGGGAAAGAGACCGGCGTTCAGGGTCGCCTTCGGGCCATCGGCCACGGCGGCGCCGTCGACGGCAAGGATGGCGGCGCCGCGGCCGATGCCTGCGGCCGCGGCCGGCGTGCCGGCGTCGGTAAAGGCGACCACGGCCACCCGGTCGGGCGCCGAGTCGTCGACCAGCGCGACCGTGAAGCCGTAGCCGTAGGAAACGCCCGATTGCGAGAGGGCTATCCACTCCGGCGTCGGGTAGGTGAAGTGGAATTCGTCCTTCGGCTTGCCCGAGGCCGTGGTCAGCGGGCTCTTGAGCTTGTTGAAGTAGTCGAGCGGCGTGGCCGAGTTCGCCGGGTCGAGGGTCGCCGCAGGCAGGGCGCGCACGTCGTCGTACCAGAGATAGGTCTCGTCGATCCACGAGCGCAGCCATGCCTTCTCGGTGTCGAGGCTGCCCTGGGTGTCGCCGGGGCGAGGCATCGCACATTGCTGTGCGAGCTTGTTCGAATCGGGCAGGCCGATGTCGAAGGGGTCGGCCTTGCTGCCGCCGCCGCCGCCGCAGCTTGCGAGCAGGCAGGCGGCCGTCGCGGCCACGGCGACGCGGATCAAGGGGCGCGGCAGCGTGCGCATGTCAAAGCTTAACCAATCCGGGCCGCGCCGCGCCGGGGCGCGGGCGTAACCGGATGTCAGACGAGGAGACGCCTGCCTACTGCTGGGCCTTGCCGGCCTTGGCCATCACCAGCGCCGGCTCGGCCCGGTACTGCTGCGGGAACATCGTCTTCAGGTTGGCGATCTTCGGCAGGTCGAAGCGGGCGATGTAGCCCTGCGTCGGATTGAGCGTCAGGTAGTCCTGGTGGTAGTCCTCGGCGGCGTAGAACGCATCGAGCGGCACGACCTGGGTGACGATCTTGCTGCGGTACACCTTGGCCGCGTCGAGCTGGGCGATGTACTTCTCGGTCGTCGCCTTCTGCGCCGCATCGCCGTAGAACACGGCGGAGCGGTACTGCGGGCCGGTGTCGGGGTCCTGCCGGTTGAGCTGGGTCGGGTCGTGCGCGACCGAGAAGTAGATCTGCAGCAGCGTGCCGTAGCTCACCTTCTTCGGGTCGTAGGTGACCTTCACCGCCTCGGCGTGGCCGGTGAGTCCCGAGCCGACCATCTCGTACTTCGCGGTCGCCGCCTTGCCGCCCGAGTAGCCCGAGACGGCCTGGCTCACGCCCTGGACACGCTGGAACACGCCCTGCACGCCCCAGAAGCAGCCGCCGGCGAACACCGCGGTCTGGGTGCCGCTCGCGCTCGCGGTCTCGTCGGCGGCGGCCGGCGGAATCTTCACGGCCGACTCGGAGGCCGAGCTCGTGCCGAGGTGCAGCGCGCCGATCGTCAGGGCGATCGCGCCGCCCCAGCCGGCAAGGGTGGCGGCGAGGCGCGGGAGGCGGGAGGAGGAAGTCATGGTCGTGCTCGTGAAGGAGGAATGACGGTTGGTCGCCGCGGGTGGCGAGGCATTACAGCACCCCCGGCCGGCCGGTGCGCGCCCGTTCAGGAAAGACCATCGGGCCGGCCGTGGCCGAGGAAGGCGCCGTCGGCGGCGAGGGCGCGCTGCAGCCCGGGCACGGGGAGCGCGTGCGGGCGAACGCCTTGCGCCAGGGCGAGGGCGGCTGCCGTGCCCGCCGCCTGGCCCATGACGAAGCAGGCGCCGGAGACCCGCGCGGCCGAGTGGCCTTCGTGCGTCATCGAGGCGCAGCGGCCGGCGGCGAGCAGGTTGGGCAACGCCAGCGGCTGGTCGCGCCGGGGCAGCAGCATCCGGTAGGGGAGGTGATTGAAGCCGCGCGAGCCCGGCGCCGGCCAGCGCCATTCGACGTCGCCGGCGACGTGCAGCTCGAGCGGCCAGCCGTTGACGCCGATCGTGTCCTCGAAGTCGGCGCAGCCGATCACGTCGTCGGCGGTCAGGGCGTATTCGCCGACCAGGCGCCGGGTCTCGCGGATGCCGAGCTGCGGCGCGATCTCGAGCGCGTACGCCTCCTCGAAGCCGGGCACCTTGGCGCGCAGGAAGCGCAGGTAGTCGACCGCCTGGCGCCGGCCTTCGACCTCGCCCGCCGAGAGCGAGCGCGCGTCGGTGCCGTCGGTGGCGCTGCCGTCGGCGTTCTTGAGCTGCGTGACGTTGACCCGCCACTCGTTGGCGTGTTTCTGCGGCCGGACGATCGCGCCGCGCCGT
The DNA here is from genome assembly GCA_031360885.1 of Burkholderiales bacterium. GTDB lineage: Bacteria > Pseudomonadota > Gammaproteobacteria > Burkholderiales > Burkholderiaceae_C > Schlegelella_A. The sequence continues at coordinate 28,663 of JANMCC010000150.1, forward strand.
GGGAACCGGAACTCGCCGGCGGCCTCGGCGGCGTCCATGCGCTCAGGGATCGTGCGCCAGGCTTCGCCGGCGCGCGCCGCGTCGACGTTGCCGACGCGAAACATCAGCGTCGGGTAGAGCAGGCTGCCGGCGGCGTCGCCCTTTTCCATCGCCACGCCGGCGAAGTGGGCCAGGTCGCCGTCGCCCGAGCAGTCGATGAAGGTCCTGGCGCGCACCGCGACCCGGCCCGACTTGGTTTCGAGCAGCAGCGCGTCGAGCGCCTCGTCGTGGCGCAAGACGCCGACCGCGAACGCATGAAACAGCAGCTCGACGCCGGCCTCGAGCAGCAGCGCGTCGGCCGCGCACTTGAAGGCGGCGGTGTCGTAGGACTGGGCGTGGATGCGGCCGAAGATCAGGTGCGGCTCGTTCAGCCCGCCGAGGACCCGCATCCGCGCCAGCAGGTCGTCGGCGACGCCGTGCACCACCTGCACGATCTCGCCGTGCACGTTGGCGTGCAGGCCGCAGAAGTTGGTCACGCCCGCGGCCGTGCCCATGCCGCCGAGAAAGCCGTAGCGCTCGGCCAGCAGGGTGCGAGCGCCGTGGCGCGCCGCCGAGGTCGCGGCGGCGATGCCGGCCGGGCCGCCGCCGAGCACGACCACGTCGTACTCGCCGAACACCGGGGTCGAGCGGGCCGGCTCGGCGACCGTTGTCGAGGCGGGATCGGCAGGTCGATTCATCGTCGCGGTGCGGCAGGCAGCGTGTAGGATTCTGGACGCTTTCCTCGTTGCCCTTCGCGGGCCCGCCGCCATGAACGCACCGCCCGCCCATGTCGCATCCGCGACCCACGATCTCTCGCACGTCGCGCCGCGCGACAAGGCCGAGATCCTCGCCCAGGCGCTGCCCTACATCCGCAAGTTCCACGGCAAGACGATCGTCATCAAGTACGGCGGCAACGCCATGACCGACCCGGCGCTGCAGCAGGATTTCGCCGAAGACGTGGTGCTGCTCAAGCTGGTGGGCATGAACCCGGTGGTGGTGCACGGCGGCGGCCCGCAGATCGAGGAGGCGCTCGCCAAGATCGGCAAGAAGGGCCAGTTCATCCAGGGCATGCGCGTCACCGACGAGGAGACGATGGAGGTCGTCGAGTGGGTGCTCGCCGGCCAGGTGCAGCAGGACATCGTCGGCCTGATCAACGTCGCCGGCGGCAAGGCGGTCGGCCTCACGGGCCGCGACGGCGGCCTGATCCGGGCGAAGAAGCTGCGCATGATGGACCTCAACGATCCGAGCAAGGAGCACGACGTCGGCTCGGTCGGCGAGATCGAGTCGATCGACCCCAGCGTCGTCAAGGCGCTGCAGGACGACGCCTTCATCCCGGTGATTTCGCCGCTCGGCTTCGGCGCCGACAACGAGAACTACAACATCAACGCCGACGTCGTCGCCGGCAAGCTGGCCGAGGTGCTGAAGGCCGAGAAGCTGATGATGCTGACCAACACGCCGGGCGTGCTCGACAAGTCGGGCCAGCTTCTCACCGACCTCACCGCGCGCGAGATCGACGAGCTGTTCGCCGACGGCACGATCTCGGGCGGCATGCTGCCCAAGATCCAGTCGGCGCTCGACGCGGCCAAGAACGGCGTCAACACGGTGCACATCATCGACGGCCGCGTTCCGCACGCGATGCTCCTCGAGGTGCTCACCGAGCAGGCCTACGGCACGATGATCCGTTCCCGTTGAAGGTGCTGTCATTCTGAGCAAAGCGAAGAATCTCGCTCGCCGCCAACGCCGGGATCCTTCGCTTCGCTCAGGATGACAACGCGCCGCGTCTGGCTTTTCGATCTCGACAACACGCTGCACGACGCCAGCGGCGCGGCGTTTGGCGAGATGCACCTGGCGATTGGCGACTACGTGGTCCGCCATCTCGGCGTCACGCCCGAGGAAGCGAACGCGCTCCGGCATCGCTACTGGCTGCGCTACGGCGCGACCCTGCTCGGCCTGGTTCGCCACCACGGGATTCGGGCGGCCCACTTCCTGGAGGAGACGCACCGCATGCCCGGTCTCGAGGCGCGCCTGCGCACCAGCGCGCCGGACCGGGCCGCTCTGTCGCGGCTGCCGGGCCGCAAATACATCCTCACCAACGCGCCGCGGGCCTACGCCATGCGCGTGCTCGACACGCTCGGCTATACGCACCGCTTCGACGCCGTGATCACGATCGAGGACATGACGATGTTCGGCATGCCCCGGCCCAAGCCCGACGCGCGCATGCTGCGCCGCCTGGTGGCGCGGCTGCGGGTGCCGGCTTCGCGCTGCGTGCTGGTCGAAGACACCTTGCAACATCTGAAGGCGGCGCGCTCGCTCGGCATGCGCACGGTCTGGATGCAGCGCTACCTCGGCGCAGGCGCCGGCGGCTTGCTGCTTGGCGGCACGAACAAGGGTGTGGCGACGCGGCAAAACGAGCGTCGAAGAGGCCATAAACCGGCATACGTGTGTGCCAGAATCGGTTCGCTTCGCAAGCTCGCCCAAGCCCAATGACCCCTCCCTCCGACCCGCCTGCCGGCACCGCCGGCGACCCCGCGGGGGAGGTAGAAGTCGAAGCTCCGGAACCGGCCCGCTCGGCCTTGCTCGCGCCGCTCGAAAGCGCTGCCGCACCGCCCGCGACGAGAAAGCGACCGCGCCCCGGCGAGCGCCGCGTCCAGATCCTCGAAACGCTCGCGACCATGCTTCAGGAGCCCGGTGCCGACCGCATCACCACCGCAGCGCTGGCCGGGCGGCTCGAGGTTTCCGAGGCGGCCCTCTATCGCCATTTTGCTAGCAAGGCGCAGATGTTCGAGGGCCTGATCGTGTTCATCGAGCAAAGCGTGTTCACGCTGGTCAATCAGGTCGTCGAGCGCGAGACCAGCCCCGACGCGCAGGTGCACCGCATCCTGCTCGTGCTGCTGCAGTTCGGCGAGAAGAACCCGGGCATGACGCGGGTGATGGTCGGCGACGCGCTGGTGTTCGAGAACGAGCGCCTGCAGACCCGCATGAACCAGTTCTTCGAGCGGATCGAGTCGCAGTTGCGGCAGAGCCTGCGCAACCGCGGCGAGGCGGCCGGCGCGGCCACGCCGACCGTCGATGCGAACGCCCAGGCCTCGGCGCTGACCTCGTTCGCGATCGGCCGCCTGCAGCGCTTCGCGCGCTCGGGCTTCCGCAAGAGCCCCACCGAGCATCTCGACGTCGCGCTCCGCCTGTTCGCCGGTTGAGGGGCGGGCCTTGACGACGATTCTGGCCGGCGGACGGCCGCTCACCCTGTTGGCCGATAAGGCGGCCTTCATCGCCGCCAGCGGCACGCTGCTGGTCGCCGACGCGCACATCGGCAAGGCGGTGAGCTTTCGTGACCTCGGCGTGCCGGTGCCGCGCGGCACGACCAGCGAGACCCTGGCCGCGTTGACCGCGCTGGTGCGGCGAATCGGTGCGCGGCGGATCGTCTTTCTCGGCGACTTCCTGCATTCGGCGAGAGCGCATGCGCCGGCCACGCTCGCGGCCGTCGCCGGCTGGCGCGATGCGCATCGCTCGCTCGAGCTCGTCCTGGTTCGCGGCAACCACGACGACCGGGCGGGCGACCCGCCGGCGCAGCTCGGCATCCGGGTCGTCGACGAGCCGCTGCTCGAGGACGGGTTCGCGCTCTGCCATCACCCGAAGCCGGTCGTCGGCCAGTACGTCCTGGCCGGCCACCTGCATCCCTGCGTTCACGTCGGCGTGCGCGGCTGGGATCACCTGCGCCTGCCGTGCTTCTGGTTCGCCGATTCGGTGGGCGTGCTGCCCGCGTTCGGCGCCTTTACCGGCATGCACCCGGTTCGCCCCGGCGCGCAAGACCGTCTCTTCGCCGTCGCCGACAGCATGGTCGCGGCCATGCCGCTCGCAGGCGAGCGCTTCGCTGCCTGAGGCCGGCTACTACACTGACCCGTCATGACTTCGAATGCGTTGCTGCAGCACCTGATCGACCGCGCCGAGTCCCTGCTCGCCCGCATCGAGGCGGTGGTTCCGCATCCGCTGGCGGCGCCGGATTGGGGTGCTTCGATCGCCTTTCGCTATCGCAAGCGCGGCGGCTCGGGGCTGATCGAGCCGGTGCGCCACGTCGCCTCGATCCGGCTCGGCTCGCTGGTCGAGGTCGGCCCGCAGAAGGAGCGGCTGCTGCGCAATACCGAGCAGTTCGTCGCCGGCCACGGCGCGAACAACGTGCTGCTGACCGGCGCTCGCGGCACCGGCAAGAGCTCGCTGATCAAGGCCTGCCTCAACGAGTTCGCGGCGCAAGGCCTGCGCCTGATCGAGGTCGACAAGACCGACCTGATCGACCTGCCCGACATCGTCGACCTGGTCGCCGAGCGTTCCGAGCGCTTCATCGTCTTCTGCGACGACCTCTCGTTCGACGAAGGCGAGCCCGGCTACACGGCGCTCAAGTCGATCCTCGACGGCTCGATCTCCGAGGCCTCGGAGAACGTGCTGATCTACGCGACCAGCAACCGCCGCCACCTGCTGCCCGAAACCAGGAACGAGAACCTCACGTACCGGCACACCGAAGACGGCGAGGTCCATCCGGGCGAGGTGATCGAGGAGAAGATTTCGCTCTCCGAGCGCTTCGGCCTGTGGGTGAGCTTCTATCCGTTCAGCCAGGACGAGTACCTGGCGATCGTCGCCGAGTGGCTGCG
>JANMCC010000152.1:0-1989 GCA_031360885.1 Burkholderiales bacterium
GCGACCTGCAGCGACTTGAGGGTGTTGTCGCGGCAGTCGGGGTAGCCCGAGTAGTCGGTCTCGCACATGCCGCCGATCAGCACGCTCAGGCCGCGCCGGGCCGCGGCTGCGCATGCTGGCGCGCCGCCTCGGCCTGCAGGCTGGCGGCGCGCAGCGCATCGAGCCGCGGGCCGGCGCCGGCACCGGCGAGCGTTGTCGCCAGCAGCTCGACCTGGCGCGCGATCAGGCCATGGCGCGCGACGCAGAGCGCGTCGATCGCGGCGAAGCGGTCGACCAGGACGTTGCGCAAGCTGACCATGCGGTTGTACGCGCCGACCATCCAGCAGACGACGAGGACGCCGGCGATGCCCGCGCCGATCTGGGTGGAGGTCATCGCCCCGGTCCCGGCCCCGGCCGGGCCGGCGCGAGGGCGACGCCGCGCCGGCTCAGCTGGCGAGCCAGGCGTCGTAGCCCTTGCGGCGCAGGTCGCATGACGGGCACAGGCCGCAGCCCCAGCCCCAGGCGTGGCGGTGCTCGCGGTCGCCGAGATAGCACGAGTGCGTGTGCTCGATCACCAGCTCGATCAGGGTCTCGCCGCCGAGGTCTTCGGTCATCGCCCAGGTGGCGGCCTTGTCGAGCCACATCAGCGGCGTCTCGATCGTCATCGACTTGTCGAGGCCGAGGCTGATCGCGACCTGCAGCGACTTGAGGGTGTTGTCGCGGCAGTCGGGGTAGCCCGAGTAGTCGGTCTCGCACATGCCGCCGATCAGCACGCTCAGGCCGCGCCGGTCGGCGACGCTCGCCGCGACGGTGAAGAACAGCAGGTTTCGCACCGGCACGAAGGTGTTGGGCAGGCCGCCGGCGTTCATCTCGATCTCGCGCTCGCTGGTGAGCGCGGTGTCCGAGAGCTGCGCCAGCAGCGACAGGTCGAGCACGTGGTCCTGGCCCAGCTTCGCGCCCCAGTGGACGAATTTCTCCAGCAGCTGCGCGCGCACGTGCAGCCGGCTTTCCAGCTCGACCAGGTGGCGCTGGCCGTAGTCGAAGCCGACGGTCTCGACGTGGGCGTAGCGCTCGAGCGCGTGGGCGAGGCAGACGGTGGAGTCCTGCCCGCCCGAGAACAGGACCAGCGCGTGCCTGGGATCAACCGCCACGAAGCTCACCCTGGCCGAGCACGACCCATTTCTGCGATGTCAGGCCTTCCAGGCCGACCGGCCCGCGGGCGTGCAGCTTGTCGGTGGAGATGCCGATCTCGGCGCCGAGACCGTACTCGAAGCCGTCGGCGAAGCGGGTCGAGACGTTGACCATCACGCTCGCCGAATCGACCTCGCGCAGGAACCGGGTCGCCGCAGCGTGCGAGTCGGTGACGATCGCGTCGGTGTGGTGCGAGCCGTAGCGCTCGATGTGGCGGATCGCGGCGTCGAGCGAATCGACCACCTTGATGCTGATGATCGCGGCCAGGTATTCCTCGCTCCAGTCGGCCTCGCTGGCAGCGACGACGCGCGCGCCGGCAACGCCCCGGAGCAGCGCCAGCGCCGCCGGGTCGGCGCGCATCTCGACACCCTTCGCCGCGAACACCGCGCCGATCGCCGGCAGGAAGCGCGCGGCGACCGCCTCGTGCACGAGCAGCGACTCGGCGGCATTGCAGGGGCTGAGCTTCTGCGTCTTGGCGTTGTCGACGATTCGCAGCGCCATGCCCAGGTCCGCGGCCGCATCGACGTAGACGTGGCAGTTGCCGTCGAGGTGCTTGAGCACCGGCACCTTCGCTTCGCGGGCGATGCGCTCGATCAGGCTCTTGCCGACGCTCGGAATGACCATGTCTACCGACTCGGGCTCGGCGATCAGGATGCCGACCGCGGCGCGGTCGGTGGTGCCGACGAGCTGCACCGCGTCGGGCGGCAGGCCGGCCTCGACCAGCGACTCGCGGACGAGTGCCGCCAGCGCCAGGTTCGACTGCAGCGCCTCCGAGCCGCCGCGCAGGATGCAGGCGTTGCCGCTCTTGATCGCCAGCGA
>JANMCC010000060.1:0-21641 GCA_031360885.1 Burkholderiales bacterium
CGAGACCATCCGCAGCGGCCAGGCGGCGATCTTCGGCGAGGACGTCGCCATCCTCGAGTCGCAGCAGACGAACCTCACCGAGCAGCCGAACCGGCACCTGATGCGCCTGAACATCGACATGGGCGGCTTCGAGTCGCGCCGCATCCTCGAGCGGCTCGTCGCCGAGGAGCGCAACGACCTGCTCGGGACCTGAAATTGCCGGGTGAATCCACCATGCTGATCGTCTGCCCCCACTGCCTCACGACCAACCGCGTGCCCGAGGCGCGCCTGCGGGAGGCGCCGACCTGTGGCCACTGCAAGAAGGAGCTGCTCGGCGGCGCGCCGGTGGCGCTCGACGACGCCAGTTTCGACAAGGTGATCGCCGGGACCGAGCTGCCGGTCGTCGTCGACTTCTGGGCCGAGTGGTGCGGACCCTGCCACGCGATGGCGCCGCAGTACGCGCAGGCCGCGGCCCAGCTCCAGGGCCAGGCGATGTTCGCCAAGGTCGACAGCGACGCCAGCCCGCGCACCTCGGCGAAGTTCGGCATCCGCAGCATCCCGACCCTGCTGCTGATGAAGGGCGGCCGCGAGGTCAGGCGCCAGGCGGGCGCGACCCAGGCGGCGCAGATCGTGGCCTGGGTCGGGCAGCCATGAAGGCCCTCGCCGCCCTCGCCCTGCTGGCGATCGCTGCCGTCATGCCAGGCGCTTCGCGAGCGCAGGCGCCGGCGCCCCCGCCGGCCCCGACGGAGCTGAAGGTGATCGCCTTCGCCGGCGGCTGGAACCTGCCGCTCTGGGTCGCGCAGCGACAGGGCTTCTTCGAGCGGCAAGGCCTCGCGGTGCAGCTCTCGTACACGCCCAGCTCGGGCTTCCTTGTCAACGGCCTGATGAGCGGCCGCTTCGATCTCGCGCTGGCGGCGATCGACAACCTGGTCGCCTACCAGGAGGGCCAGGGCGACGGTCCGCCGCTGCAGGACCCGGACCTGGTCGCGGTGATGGGCGTCGACAACGGCTTTCTCAGCATCGTCGCCCAGCCGTCGCTGACGACGATGGCGGCATTGCGCCAGCGCAAGCTCGCGGTCGACTCGCTCAGTACCGGCTTCGCGTTCGTGCTGCGCGAGCTGCTGCAGAGGAACGGCATCGCCGAATCGGACGTGAGCTTCGTGCGCGGCGGCGCCACCGAGCTGCGCTTTCAGGGCCTCCTCGCCGGCCAGCACGACGCGACCCTGCTGCGCACGCCGTTCGACATCCTCGCCGCCGAGCGCGGCTTCCAGGTGCTGGCGACAGCCGACACGCTCGGTCCCTACATGGGCACCAGCGGCATGGTTCGACGCTCCTGGGCGCGCAGCCACGAGACGACGCTCGTCGCCTTCCTGCGCGCGTACCTCGAGGCCATGCGCTGGCTGGCCGACCCGGCCCACCGCGGCGTGGCCGAGGCCCTGCTCGTCGCCAACATCCGCGACATGACGCCGGCGCGGGCCACGCGCTCGGCCGAAGTCCTGCTGGCCGAGCGCGGCGGGCTGCTGCGCGACCTGCAGATCGATCCGGCGGCGCTGCGCACCGTGCTCGCGCTGCGCCTCAAGTACGGGCAACCGCAGCGCACGCTCGGCGACGTCGACCGCTACGTCGACCTGTCGTACCGGACCAAGGCGCTCGCCGCCGGCGCGGCGGTCGGTCGCTAGGCGCCGACCCTGGCACCGCCGGCTCTGGCAGCATCCCGGCATGGCCAGGCTGCATGAAGACGAGATCCGCCAGTACCGCGACCAGGGCTGGGTGGTGCCGCGCTTTCGCCTGCCCGCGAGTCGGGCGGCGGCGATGGCCGGCGCGCTCGAGGCGCTGCTGCGCGACAACCCGGGCGTCCGCCCCGAGAAGCTGGTCTCGGCGCACGTCGAGGGCGACAACGGCGAGGGCGTGCGCGGCAGCCGCGCCTTTCTCGACCTGGCGCGCGACCCGGAGATCGTCGAGCTGGTGAGCGGTGTGCTCGGCGAGGACCTGATCCTCTGGGGCTGCCACGTGTTCTGCAAGCCGGCGAGCGAAGGCTACGAAACGCCCTGGCACCAGGACGGCCACTACTGGCCGATCCGCCCGCTCGCCAACTGCACGGTCTGGGTGGCGCTGGAGGAGTCGAGCCGGGAGAACGGATGCCTGCGCGTCATTCCCGGCTCGCATGCGGGACAACGCCTGCACCAGCACCTGCACGAGGACCGCAGCGACCTGACGCTCAACCAGCGCCTGGCGGCCGGCAGCTTCGACGAGGCGAGCGCGGTCGACATCGAGCTGCAAGCCGGCGAGATGTCGCTGCACGACGTCTACATGATCCACGGCGCGAACGCGAACCGCTCGACCCGGCGCCGCACCGGCGTGGCGCTGCGCTACATGCCGACGACTTCGGTCTTCGAGCGCGACCTCCGGCCGGCCGACGGCAAGACCGGCCTCGCCGTCGACTTCGCGAACCGGCCGCTCTGGCTGGTTCGCGGCAGCGATCGCAGCGGCCGCAACGACCTCGCGGTCGGGCACCGGCGCTGAGCGCGAGCGACCTGCACGCACAATCCCGACGCATGAGCACCGCCCTGCCCCCGATCGAAGTCCAGCCCCGCGACCTCGCCGCCTACCGCGCCGGCAACACCGGCATCGACTACGTGCACCGGTTCGAATCGGGCCGGCCGGGCCCGCACGTGATGATCAATGGCCTGACGCACGGCAACGAGTTCTGCGGCATGGTCGCCGTGTGCCATCTGCTCGACAGCGGCGTGCGGCCGGAGATCGGCACCCTGACGCTCAGCTTCGCCAACGTCGCCGCCTACGAGACCTTCGACGCGGCGCAGCCGTTCGAGAGCCGGTTGATCACGCACAACCTCAACCGCATCTGGTCGAGCGCCTGGCTCGACGGCAGCGAAGACTCGGTCGAGCTGCGCCGCGCGCGCGAGATGCGCCCCGCCGTGGCCGAGGCGCAGCACATCCTCGACATCCACTCGACCAGCCAGGACGTGGTGCCGTTCTGGGTCTACCCCGCGTTCGCGCGCAATGCCGCGGTCGCGAGCGCGCTGCCGCGGCCGGGCGTGCACCTGGTGATGCCGGCCGGCCTCGGCTCGGGCACCCCGCTGATCCAGCACGGCGCCCACGCCGGCGCGGAAGGACCGGGCGCCGCGCTGGTGGTCGAGTGCGGCCAGCACTTCAAGCAGGCCACCGCCGACCTGGCGGTGGAAGTGGCGCTCGACTTCCTCGGCCACTTCGGCCTGATCGAGCGTGAAGTGAAGGCCGCGGCCACGCCGCCGCGCCGCTTCGAGCTGCTGCGCACGCACGTGATCCAGAACGCGAGCTTCGCCTTCACGCGGCCGGTGATCGGCTTCGAGACCTTCGCTGAAGGCGAGCTGATCGCCACCGACGGCCCGCTCGAGATCCGCGCCCTGTGCGACGACTGCACGATCTTCATGCCGGCAAGGACGGCGATCGTCGGGCGCGAGGGGGTGTACCTGACGAAGCCGCTGGCCTGACGGTCCCCTCAGTCCAGCCCGAGCTGGATCCGCTTCGCCACCGCGCCCGCGGGCCTTGAGCCTTTCCACCAGGTCCGACGAGTTGAGCGCATCGACGAAGGCCTGGCGGAAGCGGGCCACGATCGGCTCGGGCACGCCGCGCGGCGCCAGCAGCGGCGGCGCAGTGCAGGGCAAGACGACGTTGCATCGGTGTCTCCCCTAGGTGTTCAGCTCGGCGAGTGTCAGCGGGTCGCCCTCGCCGGCGTAGAAGCGGGCAAGCGCCTCGCCGAACGCGGGCTCCTCGGGGGCGACAGCGGCGAACAGCGTCATGCTCGAGCGCAGCTTCAGGTCATCGGGCGAGCCGAAGATCTCGTGCGCCGTCTTGCCGCGTGTCTCGAGGACGAGGCGCGTGCACTGAATCAGGCGTTCGCCGAGCACCGGGTGCTGCCAGTAGGCGGCGGCCTCGGCACGATCGGCGAGGCCGTAGAACCGCGCCGTGCCGCTGCGACCGAGCGAGCTGAGCTGCGGAAAGACGAACCACATCCAGTGGCTCGTCTTGCAGCCGGCACCGAGCTCGGCGAGAACGGAGGCGTAGACGGCGGTCTGGGCTTCGACGAATCGGGCCAGTCCGGGCGACGGGTCGGAACGCATCGCGTGACGATACGCGCGGAGCCCACGACGCGGGTCCTCGGGTAGGTACTTGTGCCAGGCACCCTGTTCCGCTAGGAGAGGACATCGCGCCGAGCTCAACGCTCGGCGATGTAGTGCTGCGTCGTCACCGCCTCGTCCGGCCGCAGGAACGACCGCACGCGGGACTCGAGCTCCTGGTCTGCGAGGGTGGCCCGCGCGCGCTGGTGCAGGTAGTCGGCCCACGAGGTGACGATGAAGCGCTCGACGTAGCGCGCCGGTTCGGCCAGGTCGCGATACAGGCGCCAGAAGGTCGCGCCATCGCGGCGGCGCGGCGCGCGCAGATGGCTCGCCGCCTCGAGGAAGGCGGCGACGTCTTCGCCGCGCACGCGATAGGCGATCTCCACCGCCACCGGGCCTGCCTCGGGCGAGGGCTCGTCGGCGATGGCGAAGTCCTCCCACATCGTCACCACCTGGGTGACGTCGGAGGCCTCGCCCATGCGCAGCGGGAAGCGGCGCGCCAGCAGCATGCCCGCGGCCGTCAGCACGGCCGCCGCGGAGAGCGCCGCGGTCAGCCCGAACAGGTTCGAGACCGCGCCCCAGATCGTCGAGCCGAGGGCGAACGAGCCGAGCGCGCAGAGCACGTGCATCGAGACGGCGCGGGCGCGCACCCAGGGCGGCGCGCTGGTCTGCGTGGCGGTGTTGAGCGTCGACATCACCGACATCCACGAGGCGCCGGCGAGCACCAGCGCCAGGTAGACGGCGACCGGCCAGGGCACGAAGGCGGCCACCAGCATGGCCGCGGCGAACACCAGGCAGCCGGCGTGCAGCAGCAGCTCGAGGCCGAGTCGGGCGCGCAGGCGACCCAGCACCAGGCCGGCGCCGACAGCACCGGCGCCCAGGCAGCCCATCAGCAGGCCGACCCCGGCGGCGCCGAGGCCGAGCTGGCGCTGGCCGATGACCGGCAGAAGCGCCCACAAGGCCGAGCCGCTGCCGCTGTAGGCGGCGACGCGCACGAGCTGCGCCAGCACCGCCTGGGAGTGGCGCGCGAAGCGCAGCGCGCTCAGCATGCCGCCCCACAGGCGCTCGGCCGGCAGGCGGGAAGGCGGATGCGGCGCCGGCGGCCAGCGCCGCAGCGTGTGCGCAAGCAGCAGCGTGCTGGCGACGCAGAGCACGAAGTTCCACGCGCCGTTCAGCGCGAAAACGAGGCCGGCGAGCGCCGGGCCGACCGCGCGCGCCGCGTTGTAGGCCAGGCCGACGAGGGTGATCGCCGGCGGCAACTGTTCGCGCGGCACGGAATCGGCAAGCGTCGAGTTGTAGGCCGGCGAGAGCAGCGCCGTGCAGCAGCCGGCGACGAAGATGAAGAACATCAGCGTGCCCGGCCCGGCCCAGCCGGCGAACAGCAGCGCCGCGAGCAGCGCCCCCGCGGCCGCCTGGGTGAGAAGCGCCGCGAGCATCAGCCGCCGGCGGTCGGCGATGTCGGCCAGCACGCCGGCCGGCAGGGAGAGCAGGAACATCGGCAGGAACACCGCCGTCTGCACCGCGGCGGCGAGGAAGTCCGAGCCGGTGAGCTCGATCATCATCCAGGCCGCCGCCATCACCTGCATCGCGTTGCCGATGAAGTAGACGCCGCCGCTTTGCCACAGCGCGCGGAACTGGCGATGCCGTAGGGTGCTCCACATCGCCGGCGGGGGACTCATCGAGGCCGGATTCTCCGCCTCACCGGCTATCCTGCCCGCCATGAGCCCGGTCGCCCTCCCCTTCACGGTCGACCCGGACGTCACCCGGGCGCGCACGCTGACGAGCGCGTTCTACCTCGATCCCGCCGTCCACGCGCTGGCGCGCGAGCGCGTGTTCGCACGCACCTGGCAGTGGCTGGGCGGGCTCGGCGACGTCGAGGCACCTGGCTCGCTCTCGCCGCGGCAGATGCTCGCCGGCCACCTCGACGAGCCGCTGCTGCTCGCGCGCGACGCCGCCGGCGAGCTGCGCTGCCTTTCCAACGTGTGCACGCACCGCGGCAACATCCTGGTGCGCGCGGCCTGCCGGGCCGAGCAGATCCGTTGCGGCTACCACTCGCGCCGCTTCGACCTCGGCGGGCGCATGACCTTCATGCCCGGCTTCGAGGGCGCGCAAGACTTCCCCGGCGCCTCGGACCACCTGCCGCGGGTTCCCTTCGGCGCCTTCGCGGGACAGGCGTTCGCCTCGCTCGCGCCGGCGGCGCCGTTCGAGGCCTTCTTCGGCGACATCGCGGCGCGCCTGGCGTGGCTGCCGTTCGAGCAGCTCCGCCACGATCCGGCGCGCGACCGCGACTTCGAGATCGCGGCGCACTGGGCCCTCTACGTCGAGAACTACCTCGAGGGCCTGCACATTCCCTTCCTCCATCCGGCCCTGAACCAGGTGCTCGACATGGAGCAGTACGGCTACCACCTCGGCCGCTACGGCAACCTGCAGCTCGCGCTGGCGCGCGAAGGCGACGTCGCGTTCGATCTGCCCGCGACCTCGCCCGACCATGGCCAGCGGGTCGCGGCGTACTACTGGTGGGTGTTCCCGAACCTGATGCTGAATTTCTACCCCTGGGGCCTGTCCTTGAACCTGGTGCAGCCGCTCGCCGCCGATCGCACCCGGGTGAGCTTTCGCGGCTACGTGCTCGACGCCGACCGCCTCGCCAGCGGCGCCGGCGCCGGGCTCGACCAGGTGGAGATGGAAGACGAGGCGGCGGTGGAGTCGATGCAGCGCGGTCTGTGCTCGCGTCTCTACGGCAACGGCCGCTACTCGCCGACGCACGAGCGCGGGGTGCACCACTTCCACCGGCTGCTGTGCGAGTTTCTCGCGCAGCCGGGCGCTCGCGTCTAGGGCCGGTCAACGCCATGGCAGGCCCGGCCGCGGCGCTGGCGAGGCACCTCGAGGTCGTCGACGCGGAGCGGCAGCGCCGGGCGGCGCAGCCGGAGCTGCTCGAGCGCGTGAATGCGCTGAAGAGGTACCAGCAGCGCCGCTTCTCCCATACCTACGCCGACCTGCTGGCCAGCCCGCGCTACGGCGCCGCCGCGCGCTACTTCCTCGACGAGCTGTACGGGCCGACCGACTTCACGAAGCGCGACGCCCAGTTCGCGCGCGTCGCCCCGGCGATCGCGCGCCTGTTCCCGAGCGAGGTGGCCGAGACGGTGGCGATCCTGGGCGAGCTGCATGCGCTGTCGGAGACGCTCGACACCGGCATGGGCCTGCAGCTCGCGAACGAGCGGATCACGGCCGCCGGCTACATCGCCGCCTGGCAAGGTGTCGGCCGCGCGGCCGACCGGGAACAGCAGATCGGGCTGACGCTGCGCATCGCTTCGCATCTCGACCAGATCACGCGCCGGCCGCTGCTGCGCAATGCGCTGCGCCTGATGCGCGGCCCGGCGCGCGCCGCAGGGCTGGGCGAGCTGCAGCGCTCGCTCGAGAACGGGTTCGACACCTTCCGGGCGATGAAGGGCGTGGACGAGTTCGTCGCGCTCATCGACGCGCGCGAGCGCGAGCTGGCGGCGGCGCTGTTCGCGGCGGGCAGCGGCGGCGCCGGCGGCGGGTCGTCGATGGATCGGGCCCTGGCCGCGCTGCCGCCTGTCCTGTGAGCAAGGCGGCAGCGGCCGATCCTGGCGTGACCACCGGCTAAAGTCCCTCCCGCCTCACCGGCCGGAGACTCGTTTCATGGCGTTCCTCCCCAAGACCCCCGTGCGCAACCGCGACGACATCGCGCGCTTCGAGGCCGAGATGCCGCTCGCCGAGCGCCTGCCCGAGCGCAGCGTTCTCGACGTGATCGAGGGCACCGCGGCGCGCCTGCCGGAGCGCACGGCGCTGACGATGCTGATGACCGGCGCGCCCGACGAGCAGGCCCGACGCGTCTCCTACCGGGAGCTGCTCGGCCTCGTCCGCCGTGCCGCCAATCTCTTCTCCACGCTCGCCGGCCCGCGCCCCGGCGTGGCCTGCATGCTGCCGAGCCTGGTGGAGACGCACGCCACGCTGTGGGGCGCGGAGACCGCGGGCTATGCGGTGCCGATCAACTTCCTGCTCCAGCCCGAGCACATCGCCGCGCTGCTCGAGGCCTCGGGCGCGCGCGTGCTGGTGGCCCTGGGTCCGCATCCGGTGCTCGACATCTGGCAGAAGGCGCTGGCGCTGCGCGAGCGGGTGCCGGGCCTGAAGCTCGTGCGCGTCTCCGCGCCGGGCGTGCCGCTCGAGGACGGGGTGGTCGATTTCCACCAGGCGTTGATGGCGCAACCCGACGATCGCCTGGTGTTCGCCGAGCCGGGCCGCGACGACGACGTGGCGGCGTACTTCCATACCGGCGGCACCACCGGCACGCCGCGGCTGGTGGCGCACACGCACCGCTCGCAGCTCGTCGCCGCGCTCGGCGGCGCCGTGCTCGGCGACATGCGCCCGACCGACACGCTCACCGCCACCTTGCCGCTGTTCCACGTCGGCGGCACGATCTTCTGTGCGCTCAGCGCCTTCATGGCCGGCGTGACGTTGCTCATCACCTCGCCCGGCGGGCTGCGCAACCCGGCGATGGTCCAGGGCTACTGGCGGCTCGTCGCCCGCTACGGCGCCACGCTGGTGGGTGCCGTTCCCACTTCGGTCGGCGCGGTGCTGGAGGTGCCGCTGGACGGCGCCGACATCGGCGCCGTGCGCGCCGGCTTCTGCGGCGCCGCATCGCTGCCCACCGCCGTCGGCGAGCGCTTTCGCAAGGTCACGGGTCGCGGCCTGTTCGAGGTCTACGGCATGACCGAGGCCTCCGGGCTGATCGCGATCGACCCCGTCGCGGGCGAAGGCGGCGTGGGCTCCGTCGGCTGGGCCTTGCCGTACACGCAGGTGGTGGTGTGCCGGCTCGAAGCGGGAGGCGGCCTCGGCGCGGCTTGCGAGACGAACGAGATCGGCGTGATCACCATCCGCGGGCCGCACGTCTCGCCGGGCTATCGCAACCCGGCGCACGACAAGGGCGTGTTCGACGGCGGCGTGCTGAACAGCGGCGACCTCGGCTACCTCGACGAGCAGGGCCGCATTCACATCGCCGGCCGCGCCAAGGACCTGATCATCCGCAGCGGCCACAACATCGACCCGCTGATGATCGAGAACGCGATGGCGACGCATCCCGCCGTGGCGCTGGCGGCGGCGGTGGGCGCGCCCGACGCCTACGCCGGCGAGTTGCCGGTGTGCTACGTGGCGCTCAGGCCCGGCGCGCAGGTGCTCGAGGACGAGCTGCACGAGCACGCGCAGCGCACGATCGCCGAGCGGCCCGCCTGGCCGAAGCAGATCCACATCGTCGAGGCGATTCCGCTCACCTCGGTGGGCAAGATCTACAAGCCGCAGCTGCGCTGCGATGCGGCCCGGCGGTTGGTGACGCGGGTGGTCTGCGACCAGCTCGGCTTCGCCGCGGCGCGGGTCGAGGTGAGCGAGGGCGGCCGTCGCGGGATGAAGGTCAGCGTCACGCTGCCCGCGGCCGAGGCGCCTTCGGTTCCGGCGGTGCAGGAGGCGCTGGCGGCGTATCTGTTCGAGGCGCAGGTCGCGGCCGGCTGAGCCGCCCTCTTCGGGACCACCGTGCGAGGAAGCCGACCATGACCACCGACAGGACCATTCTCGATCACGTCTACGACCACGAGGCGGCGCAGCCCGATCGCGTCTTCCTCAGCCAGCCGGTGGGCGGCGGCCAGGTCGTCGACATCACCTGGCGCCAGGCGCTCGACGAGGCCCGGCGCATGGCGGCACACTTGAAGGAGCACGGCCTGAAACCGGGCGACACCGTGGCGATGCTGGCGAAGAACAGCGCCCACTTCATCCTCGCCGAGCTCGCCATCTGGATGGCCGGCGGCACGACGGTAGCGATCTTCCCCACCGAGACCGCCGACAACCTGCGCTACGTGCTGCGGCACTGCGAGGCGCGGGTGCTGTTCGTCGGCAAGCTCGACGACTGGGCGACGCAGCAGGCCGGCGTGCCGGCCGGCCTGACTTGCATCGCGCTGCCGCTCTCGCCGGCGACCGGCATCGAGACCTGGGATGGGGTCGTCGCGCGCACCGCGCCGCTGCCCGGGCGGCCCGCGCGCGGCCCCGACGACCTGGCGATGCTGCTCTACACCTCGGGCTCCACCGGCCAGCCCAAGGGCGTGATGCAGACCTTCGGCGCGGTGACCGCGGTGGCGCAGGCGATCGTCGACAAGGGCGTGCGGGAGGACGGCGGCGCGCTCCTCGACCACCGCGCGCTGTCGTACCTGCCGCTGGCGCATTGCTTCGAGCGCGCCTGGGTCGAATGCGCGGCCCTGCTCGGCGGACGCGGCCACCTGTTCTTCACCGAGTCGCTGGCCACCTTCATGGAGGACCTGAAGCGTGCCCGGCCCACGACCTTCGTCTCGGTGCCGCGCCTGTGGAGCAAGTTCCAGCAGGGCGTGTTCGCGCACATGCCGCCGGCCCAGCTCGAGGCGATGCTCGACAACCCGGCGATGGCCGCGGCCGTCGGCAGGCAGGTGCTCGCGAGCCTGGGCCTCGACGCCGTGCTGCGCGCCGGCACCGGCTCGGCGCCGATGCCGCCGGCCCTGATGAGCTGGTACCGCCGCCTCGGCCTGGCCCTCTACGACGGCTACGCGATGACCGAGGACTTCGCCTATTCGCACAGCTCCACGGCCGAGGCGCATGCGCCCGGACGCGTGGGCCGGCCGAACCCCGGCGTGCAGACGCGACTCGGCGTAGACGGCGAGATCCTCGTCAAGTCGCCGGGCCGGATGGCGGGCTACTTCAAGGACCCGGCGCTGACGGCCGAAAGCTTCACCGCCGACGGCTACTTCAGGACCGGTGACCTCGGCCGCTACGACGAGCGGGGCCTGCTCGAGCTGACCGGGCGCAAGAAGGAGCTCTTCAAGACGACCAAGGGCAAGTATGTGGCGCCAGCGCCGATCGAGGGGCGCCTGGCGGCGCACCCGATGGTCGAGATGGCGCTGGTGGCGGGCTCGGGCCAGCCGGCCGCGCATGCGCTGGTCATGCTCGACGAGAACCTGCGGCCGCGCGTGGCCGAGGCGGCGGTGCGGGCGCAGGTCGAAAGCGAGCTGGGCGCCTTGCTGGCGCAGGTGAACGCGGCGGTCGCCAGCCACGAGCACCTGCAGTTCATCGTCGTCGCGCGCGAGCCCTGGACGATGGCCAACGGCTGCCTGACGCCGACCATGAAGATCAGGCGCAGCCGCATCGAGGCGAGCGTGGCCGAGGCGGTGGCGGGGTGGTACGAGGCGCCGGGGCCGGTGGTCTGGGCGTGAGCGTGGGACGGACGTCTGCGGGTCTCAGGCGCCGCTCGAACCCTCGGGTTTGACCAAAGCGCCGGCGGCTTCACCGCCGAGCGCGCCGGCAACGGCGCCGACCGTGCCGCCGACGACCACGCCCAACGGCCCGCCCGCCACGACGCCGATAGCGGCGCCGGCGACTGCGCCGGCCATCATGCCGCCGCCGACGAGCACCGACTTGCCCTCGCGCTCGGCTTCCTCGGGCTGCAGCGCCTGCTGTGCCGCGGGCGTCGGGTCCTGCGAAGGAATGCCGTAGCCGGGACGGGCCTGCGCGGCGAGGTCTGCATCGACGGAGGCGACGCTCGATGGCGTTGTGGAGGAGGGGTTCATGCGATGTCCTTGAGAGGTTGGCGACGAAGCGGGCACGAGACCCGGGTCGCAACCACTTATACGGCTCGTACCCCGCAGGCTTCGGCATCCTGGACGCCGCCTGGGTGTAGGACAGCGTCGGCGCCGCGCCGCTTCGAGCCGCCTGCTTGAGGGCTAGGGCAGGCCTGCCCTCTTCCACTGCGGCAGGAATTGCTCGTAGTAGTACTTCAGGTAGGCCGGCGGACTCTCCGGCGCCGGAGCATTGCTCTCGATCCCCTTGAAACCTTGCGCGGTCGCCCGTTTCCGGTACTCGGCAACGTAACGCGACGCGCCTTGCCGGTCGCCCTTGTTGGAGTACGCGATGGCGAGCCCCGAGTACACGTCCAGGATCTCCGTGTTCAGGTCGACCGCCTTGAGCAGCCATTCGATCGCGGCGTCGTTGTCGCCCAATGCCAGGTAGGCGAGGCCGAGGTTGTCGAAGATGAACTCGTTGCCTTTCGGGTACACGGACAAGGCTTGCTTGAGTAGCGGGACTGCCCGCTCCGGCTCGCCCATGTTCATGAAGAACAGTGCGAAGTTACCGTAGGCCGATGGGCTCTTCGGGTCCTTCGCAAGCGCGGCCTCGAGGGCGCGGCGGGCACCCTCGAAATCGTTGTGCTCCTGGGCGTAGAGGTAGAGCGGCAGCTCGATCCCTCGAAGGCTCGGGTCGATCGCCTTGACGCTGAGCGCCAGGTCTCTGGCATCGGTGAGCTGCTTGTCCCTGGCCGGGTCCGAGCCGTCCATCCACTGGGAGTGAATCGCGAGGGTGGCCGCCAGGTCGACCATCGCGTTGACGTTGTTCGGCTCCTGCGCCAGCGCTTCGCGATACAGCCGCTCCCGCTCCCGGAAGTTCTCGATCGAGTGCGGCCGGAAATTCAGGGCACGAGCGCGCAGCATCAGATCGACGACCTGGGGTGCGCTCTTTCGGGTTTCGCTCTCTCGCGCCGCGACGATCACCATGCGCTCGCCGATGCTGTTGCCGACGAGAGCCGTGACCTGGTCCTGAAGGGCGAAGAGGTTCGACAGTTCGCCCCTGAACGTTTCGTTCCACAACTGCGCGCCGGTCTTCGAGTCCACGAGCTGGGCGGTGACGCGCACCTCCTGGCCGCTCGCCAGCACGCTTCCGCCGAGCACGAAGCGCACCGCGGCGTCCCTGGCGACCTGCTGCACCGTCAGGCCTTTCGCCCCGTACGTGAAGGCGGTCGTCGCCGGCACGACGAAGGCATCTCGGATGCGCGACAGGTCGGCGGTGATGCTCATGGTGAAGGCGTCGGCGATGTAGGCCTTCTTCTCGTCGCCGGTCTGGTTGGCGAACGGCAGGACCAGGATGGAAAGCGGCGGCGGCGGCGAACCGGCGGATGCCGCAGGGTCGGACGTCGCGAGCCGCGCGCCAAGGCCGAAGTAAGCGGCAAGCGCCAGCGCCGAGGCGACCACGGCCGCCGACATGAACAAGACCACCTTGCGTTTCTCCGGAGGCCGCTGCCACCATCGCAGGCTCGACGGCGCCGCAGCAGGCGGCCGCTGGCCCTCCTGCCCAGGTCCGGCCGCGAGCAGGCGGTGAGCGTGAACGGGCTCCGCGATGTTCTTCAGCGTGTGATCCCCGAGGTCCTCGAAGGACACCGCCACCTTGCCGCGCACCGCCAGCCGGATCGACTCGGACACGACGATCCCGCCGGCGGGAGCGACGCTCTGCAGCCTGGCGGCCACATTGACGCCGTCGCCGTACACGGAGCCGTCCGCCTTCTGCACCACGTCGCCCAGATGCAGCCCCAGGCGAAAGCGGAGACGGCGTCCTTCGGCCACGGCATTCGCGCGTGCCTCCAGCTCGTGCTGAATGGCAAGCGCGGCGGCAGTCGCCCCGGCGGCGGTCTTGAAGATCGCCAGCACCGAATCGCCCGCGGTGTCGACCACCCTGCCGCCGTTGGCGACGCTGATCGTCTGGAACGTTCTGCGTGCGGTCTCGAGCGCCTCGATCGTTCCGTGAGCGTCGACAGACATCAGTCGCGAATACGCGACGGCATCCGCTGCGAGGATGGCCGCGAGTCGAAGTCGAAGCTCCTGGGGCCTCACGCATCCATTTTGAACGCGTCCGGTGCCCGGGCCAAACCTTTGCTGCTGTCCGAGCGTTCGACGCAGAACGCCTGGATCGGCTGGACGCGTCCGCGCAGCGCCAGCGCGCCCAGGTCGCGGGTACGGATGTCGGGCGGCAGAGCCAGGGAGGCGAGCGCCTCCGCCGAGGCGATGAACGAGCATCCGACTTCGCGGGTCGCCTGCTCGAGGCGCCCGGTCGTGTTCATCACGTCGCCATGGAAGACGATGGCGCGGCGCACCTGGCCGACCTCGCCGGCGATGACCTCGCCCAGATGCAGGGCCGCACGCAGGTCCGGTTGCACAGCGAAGCGCTGGACAAACCGGTTCGCGTCGGCGGCGAGCGCCGCGCGCATCGCGAAGAAGCAGCGCACCGCCCGCGCATCGACAACGCCCTCGGCCTCGGCCCAGGTGATGACGATCTCGTCACCGACGTACTGGTAGATTTCGCCGCGGCACAGCTCGACCGGTTCGGCGACTGCCGCGAACACCGCGGCGAGGAAGCGATGCGCCTCCAGCGCCCCGAGCCGCTCGGCGATCGCGGTCGAGCCCACCACGTCGACGAACAGGAAGAAGCGCCGCTCGGCAAAGGGCCGGCGATACTTTCCGAGCAGAAGCGCCATGAACGTGCGGTAGCCGACGAGGCCCGCGGCCTGGAACATCATCACCACCACGGCAACGGGCACGAGCGAGAGGAAGACCGCGATCAGTCCGGTGCGCGCGTTGTAGACGGTGACGACGCCCATCAAGCGCTCTCCCGGCTGGCCGGCGAGCACCGCCCCTGCGATCGCGCCGTAGACAAGCGTCTTCAGGATGAACACCGCGGCGAACGGCAGCGCGTCGAGCCATCGCATCGAAGCGCGAGGCAGCAGGAAGAACTCGATGCCTGCGATGCATGAAGCCGTGAGCAGGGCGGAGATGACACCGATCGGTATCGAGATCGACAGGGAAGCGAGCAGCGAGCGGGCGCCCGGTCCGGCAACCGCGCCGCCGTAGACCGCGCCGACGCACGCACCGATGACAGCGGCCATGCGCAGGATGCGCATGAAGCGCCGCAGTCGTTCGCGCGTGACGGCGGAGAGTGGGGCGACCATCTGCCCCGACTCTAAAGGCAGGGACGCTCACCGGGCGGGAGGCCACTTTATCCATTCCCTGTGGCCGTTCAGTATTCGAGCGTCGTCGCCTTGCCCTGGAACACGCGATAGCTGAACACCGTGTAGCCGACGATGACCGGCAACACGATGCAGGCGCCGACGAAGATGATCCACAACGACTCGGTGCTGCTCGCCGCCTGCCAGATCGTCAGCCGGTCGACCACGAGCCACGGAAAGAGGCTGTAGGCCAGACCGTAGAAGGCCAGCATGACGATGCCCACCGCGCCCGCGAAGGGCACCCAGTCGCCGTACGCGTTGCGCTGCGCCAGGCGCGTCGGCAGGCGCCGCAACGAACGCTCGACGATGAAGAACAGCAGCAGCGTGGCCAGCGGCAGCGGCGCCAGCAGCACCACGTAGGGCAAGGTGAACCAGCGCTCGAAGATGGCCGGGCTGACGAGCGGCGTGGCCGTCGAGATCGCAGCCACGCCCGCGGCCGTGAGCCCCAGGGACACACGCGCCCAACGTACCGCGGCGAGTTGCAGCAGGCCTTCGGTCTTCATGACCAACCAACTGGCGCCCAGCAGCATGTAGGCGCCCAGCAGGCACACGGCAATCAGCGCCGAGAACAGCGTGGCCCAGCCGTCGTTGCGAAAACCGGTCACCCACTGACCGAGCATGTAGCCCTGTGCCAGGCTGGCCAGCACCGACCCCAGGTGGAACGCGAGGTTCCACAGGGCCTTGCGGTCGGCGCCCGCCTTGGTGCGAAAGTCGAACGCCACGCCGCGCAGTGTCAGACCCACCAGCATCAGCGCCACCGGCAAGTACAGCGCGCCCAGGATCAGCCCGTGCGCCGGCGGGAAGGCCACCAGCAGGATGCCCACGCCCAGCACCAGCCAGGTTTCGTTCGCATCCCAGAACGGACCGATCGACGCGACCATCGTGTCCTTGTCGCGGTCGCCCGCGGCGCCCAGCAACGTGCCCACGCCCAGGTCGTAGCCGTCGAGGATGACGTAGGCCAGCATCGCCAAACCCATGAGGGCGAGAAAGGCCAACGGCAACCAGCCTCCTGAGGCCTGCAGCGCGGCTTCGGTCGCGTTCATGCCGAAGCCGTACCCATGCGCCCGGGCACTGGCAAAGCGTTGGCGGTCGGTTGCGGCCGTTGCGCAGCAGCACCCGTGCGCGCCAGGCGAAAGACTGTTGCCACGTACGCCACCGTCAGCGCAAGGTACATGGCAACGTACAGCGCCAGCGTCAGCGCAATCGTCGGCGCCGGCACCGGCCCGGCGGCCTGGGCCGTGGTGAGCACGCCGTGGACCAGCCACGGTTGACGGCCGATTTCGGTGGTGTACCAGCCGGCAAGCACGGCCACCCAGCCGGAAAACACCATGGCGACCAAGGCACGGGTCAGCAGGGGCGAGGGCTCGGGGCGGCGGCTGTTCGGGCGCAGCTGCCACCATCCGATCCAGCTGACGGCCAGCATCAGCAGGCCCGTGCCCACCATCAAGCGGAAGCCGAAGAACACCGGCGCCACCGGCGGGTGCTGGCCGGCAAATGCATCCAGCCCTTTCACCTCACCGTCCAGCCTGTGCGTCAGCACCAGCGACGCGAGCTTGGGAACCTCGATCGCATAGCGGGTCTCGCGAGCCGCTTCATCGGGCAGGCCGAACAAGGTCATCGGCGCGCCCTTCTGGGTTTGCCAGATGCCTTCCATGGCGGCGATCTTGGCCGGCTCGTGCTGCAGCGTGTTCAAGCCATGCAGGTCGCCGACCACGATCTGCAGCGGGATCAGCAGCGCCGCCACCGTCACGCCGGCGCGCATCGTCGGCATGACATCGTCGCCACGGTCGCCACGCCGCCAGCGGTAGGCACTGATACCGGCCACGAGGAACGCCACCGTGAGCCCCGAGGCGATCATCATGTGGGACAGCCGGTAGGGCATCGAGGGGTTGAAGACGATGGCCCACCAGTCGGTGGCATGCGCCACGCCTTCGCGCAGCTCGAAGCCGGCCGGCGTGTGCATCCACGAGTTGAGCACGATGATCCAGAACGCCGACAGCGTGGTGCCACCCGCCACCAGCACCGTGGCCAGCGTGTGCAGGCGGTTGCCCACGCGACGGTGCCCATAGAGCATGATGCCGAGGAAGGTGGCCTCGAGGAAGAACGCCGTCAGTACCTCATAGGCCAGCAAGGGGCCGGCGATGTTGCCTACCGCCTGCATGAAGCCTGGCCAGTTGGTGCCGAACTGGAAGCTCATCGTGATGCCGCTGACCACGCCGAGCGCGAAGGTCAGTGCAAACACCTTCACCCACAGGTGGTAAGCGCGCAGCCACGGCGTGTCGGCGGTGAAGGGTAGCCTGTGGACGCGCGCCCACCGGTTGTGTCGCAGCTTGAAGTACAGCAGTGCCCAGCCGAGCGCGATGCTGATGGTCGGGAACAGGATGTGGAAGGAGATGTTGGCTGCGAACTGGACGCGTGCAAGCAGAAGGGGGTCCACGATGGAGGTCCTGGGAAGGTTTACCTTTGGCTAACGCGATACGGCGGCAGAAGTTGCATCTGCGGGCTCGCGGCAGGGGCCTTCGACATCTGCGAGCGCCACCGCCCCTCCAACGCGCGCGGGGACCTGCAAGTTGCTATGCTTCGAACAGAGATTGCATGCTGATTCGCCTGATCTACTTGAGCCGACCCGAAGGCCCGCAGACCGCTGCGCTCACCGATTCGATCCTGCGCAAGGCCCACGCCTGGAACACGCAGAACGACATCACGGGCGTGCTCTGCGAGGGCCAGGGTGTGTACTTGCAGGCGCTGGAAGGGGAGCGCGGCAAGGTGACGAATCTGTATGCGCGCATTCATGCAGACCCGCGTCACAAGGACCTCGAGCTGCTTCATTGCGAAAGCATCACCGAGCGGCGCTATGGCGGATGGTCCATGGCACGCGTCAGTCTGTCCGACGTGGACCCGCAGACGAAGATCGTCTGGCCGGAGTTCGAACCCTACTCGGCGAACGGCGCGCTGGTCATGGCGCGCATCGACGAACTCGTCGCCCGCGGCAGCCCGGTCCAGGCACCGTCGAGCTGAACGCGACCGGCGTCAGCGACGTCATCCGTCAGCACCACCGGCCGCGGACTTCGTTCAAGCCTTGCGCTGTCGGGCTTGGCGCACCGCGGCGAGGATGCGCAGCGTGTAGCCGGCGTCCAGCGAGCGAAGCCCGGCCAGGCCGTCGCGGACCAGCTGCTGCGCCGAGACTTCGTCGCGCAGCGCCGCGTCGTGCTTCAGGCGCTCGAGCAGGGTGGTCAATTCGGCTTCCGTCAGCTCGCCGTCCAGCAGGCGTGATGCGTCGTTCATGGCATGGCTCCTACCAGCGCCTGTCGCGCGTGGGTGCAAGAAGCGGGCGCACGCGATCGGCGATCGCGTCACGCGCCCGGAAGATGTGGGACTTGACGGTGTTCACGGGCTGTCCGAGCGCCGCCGCGATGGCCTTGTAGTCGAGCCCCTCGACTTCACGCATCAGGAGTGCTCGGCGCTGGACATCGGGCAAGGTCGCTACCTCTGCGTCGATGCGCTCGAAGAGCTGGTGCGCCATGGCTTCTTCCTCGGGGCTCGGGGCCGCCCCGAACCTGTCGTCGTCGCGGGCATCGTCGGGCACCGACATGGGTCGATCGTCCTGACGGTTCTGCGCGCTGCGCAGATAGCTCTTGGCCGCGTTGCGCGCGATCGTGAACAGCCAGGCCGCGAAATCGCCATCGGGCTTGAAGGTCGGCAAGGCCAGAAAGACGCTCAAGAAGACCTCCTGTGTCAGTTCCTCGGTGATCGCGCCATCACGCACGGACCGCCGGATGGTTGCCGCGACCCGCCGCTGGTACTTCACCACCAGCACTTCGAACGCGACGGTCTCGCCTCGCTGCGCTCGCGCGACCAGCGCCGCGTCGATGGCGCCTGCGAGCAGGACTTCACTCACCCGGGTCCCCTGGCACCACGCTCGAGGCAAGTTGCCGGGCATCTCCGCGCCGAATTGCTGCGTGAGGCGGCGCGGTGGATACCCCCTTTACTCGGACGCGGCGGCAAAGTTGCAATGCCCGGAAAGAATATCGCCCACAGCACAGCGGCCACCCACTGCGGTTGCTGGCCGCGCAGGTGCAACTTTCTCGATGAGATGACGTTACTACGTGACCAGCCCACCACGGCGGGAAAGGGAAGAGCCATGCAGGATCATAGAAGCAGCGCCCGGGACAGCATGTCGACCGCGGCACGCGTCGCGGTCGTCGGCGGCGGTATCGCCGGCCTGACCTGCGCCCGGGAGTTGAGTCTGCGCGGCTGTGACCCCGTCGTCTTCGAAGCCAGTGATCGCCTGGGCGGGCGCTGCAGTTCGCGCAGCACCCGCGTGGGAAGGTTCGATGACGGAGCCCAGTGCATCAGCGGCGCCACCCGCCTGGCGGTTCATGCCGTGCAACGCCCCGGTGAACTGGCCCCGCTCCACCCTTGGTCGGTTGCGGCGACGCCTGCGGAGGAAGAGCGGAGTACGAAGAACTCGAACAAGAACGAAGACGAAGCGGACGCCACGCGAACCTTGAAGCTGATGGGAGCGGTTGGCGTGCCGTCGATGAGGGCTTTGGCCGATGCCCTTGCGCGGCCGCTGGACGTTCGAATCGGCACTCTCGTCGTCGAAGCCCGACGTCGCGGCGCCAGGTGGGCCCTGCGCAGCGCCGCAGGCGAGATCGGCGAGGACTTCCAGGCCCTGGTGCTCGCCATTCCGGCGCCCCTGGCGATGCCGCTTGTGGTCGAATCTTCAGAACTGGCCGCCGCCCTGCGCGCCGTGCGCTACCGCAGCCGCTGGGTGCTGCTGCTGGGTTCCGAGCAGCCTGTTCCTTTGCCCGGCTACCGGGAGTTCCAGGGCAGCCCCATCGAGCGCGTCGCCGCCATGCACAGCAAGCCGGGACGCCTGGCCATCGGGCCCCAGCGCTGGTTCGTCGAAGCCGACCAGCGGTGGTCCTCGCAGCACGAGCATGAGGACGCCGAGACCGTGGCCGATCTGCTGCTCGACAATTTCCGGGCGCACGCAGGTCGGCCGGTGAAGTCCAACTATCTTCGGGCGCACCAGTGGCGCCAGGCCTTCGTTGAAACACCGGCCGCCACGCCCGGCCAAACGGAGTGCCTGTGGGACGACAAGGCGCGGCTGGGCGTTTGTGGGGACAGTGTGGTGGCGAGTCAGGTCGACCGGGTCCATCGCAGCGGCGTCGACATGGCGCGAGCGGTGGCCGAGGGCCTGGTTCGCGATGGCGGGCGCCGCAGCGTCGGCACGAGCCACCGAGACCTGGGGCGGCTGCTCGAGGAACAACTGTGATGTCTGGATCGATTCGCGTGGCCTCGTCGGCAACGCCCGGGCTTCCCCATGCGACGCCGCTGCCCGCGAGGCTGGTGTCCGACCTGCGCACCGACCACGCCGGCGAGACGGGTGCCGTGATGATCTATCGCGGCATCCTCGCCAGCACATGCGACGCGGCCGTGAGGAGCTTCGCCGAAGCGCACCTCGCCACGGAAGCGGCGCATCTCGCCGCGATCGAGCAGCTGCTGGCGCCACGGTTCCGCAGCCGTCTGTTGCCGCTGTGGCGCGGCGCCGGATGGCTGACCGGCGCGCTGCCGGCATGGGTCGGGCCGCGAGCGGTGTACGCCACCATCGAGGCCGTCGAGACCTTCGTCGACCAGCATTACACCGAGCAGATCGAGTCGATCGACCGCCTCGACCCGGGTCGCGCGCAGGCATCCCTGCAGGCCTTGCGGGCGCACCTGCATTCGTTCCGGGCCGACGAGATCGATCACCGCGACGACGCCGCCGCGCGCTTCGACCGCCACGCGGCTCCTCCGTCCCCTCTGCTCCGTTTGTGGATCTGGGCGGTCGGCGTGGGCTCGCGCGCGGCGGTGAAGATCTGCCGCCGGGTCTGAACGATGACCATCGACAAGCTACCCATGACCCCGTCCAGCACCATCCGCAGCGACGAAGTCGCGCGCTTCAACCGCCTCGCCGCCACCTGGTGGAACCGCGCCGGCCCCATGCGACCGCTCCACGTAATCAACGAGCTGCGGCTCGGCCACGTGCTCGAACGAATCGCTCAGCGCTTCGGACGCCCGGTCGGTGCGCTGCAGGGTTTGCGCATCGCCGACGTCGGTTGCGGCGCCGGGCTGATGTGCGAACCGCTGGCGGCCCGCGGCGCGCTGGTCGTCGGCGTCGATGCCGCGGCGAACAACATCGCCGCCGCGCGTCTGCACTCCGAGGCCGCTGGCCTGCACATCGACTACCGGGTCGGCGAGCCCGATGC
This sequence comes from Burkholderiales bacterium, assembly GCA_031360885.1. Classification (GTDB taxonomy): domain Bacteria; phylum Pseudomonadota; class Gammaproteobacteria; order Burkholderiales; family Burkholderiaceae_C; genus Schlegelella_A. The sequence goes on from JANMCC010000060.1 coordinate 21,207, forward strand.
CGCACTGCACGACGGCGAGTCCTTTGACGTCATGCTGCTGCTCGAGGTGGTCGAACACGTCGACGACGTGCCGGCTTTCGTGCGCGATGCGGTGGCGCACCTCGCACCCGGCGCGCTGCTGCTGGCCTCGACGATCAACCGCACGCTGCGCAGCTACCTGGCGGCGATCGTCGGCGCCGAGATGATCTTTCGGGTGCTGCCCCGGGGCACGCACCACTGGGCGCAGTTCGTGCGGCCCGAGGAGCTGGAGCAGGCCGCGGCGGCCTGCGGCCTGGCTCCCGGCGAGCGCAGGGGCATGGCCTACCTGCCTGCCATTCATCGCGCCTGGTGGACGCGCGGCCTTGCGGTCAACTACATGGCCAGCTTCAGCAAGCCCGGCGCGGCCATCGCTCGGAGCCCTATCGCTGCAGCGCGACCGCTGCCGCCAGGCAACTG
>JANMCC010000061.1:0-8939 GCA_031360885.1 Burkholderiales bacterium
CGGGACGCCACTCGCCGAAGCGGCGTGATGCTGGCTGGATCGGGGCGGTGGGCGCTCTGCGGAGCGGAAGTATTAGGAGGAGAGGCCGAGGCTTCAGCCTCGGACTCGGGGGACATGGAGCGGAGCAGAGCGCCCGCCGCCCCGATCCATCCGGCCTGTCCTAGGCGCCTCTCATCCGATCCGCCCCAACAGCAGGTACTCCATGAGCGCCTTCTGCACATGCATCCGGTTCTCCGCCTCGTCCCAGACGACCGATTGCGGCCCGTCGATCACGTCGGCCTCGACCTCCTCGCCGCGGTGCGCCGGCAGGCAGTGCATGAAGAGCGCGTCGCGCCGGGCCGCGGCCATCATCTCGGAATCGACGCACCAGTCGGCGAAAGCGACCTTGCGCTCGGCGTTCTCGGCTTCGTAGCCCATGCTGGTCCAGACGTCGGTGGTGACGACGTCGGCGTTGCGGCAGGCGTCGAGCGGGTCCTTGAACACCTTCAGGCAGTCGTCGCGGCGCAGGCCGACCGCCATCGGGTCGATCTCGTAGCCGTTCGGCGTGCTCACGTGCAAGGTGAAGCCGAGGATGTCGGCGGCCTGCAGCCAGGTCGTCGCCATGTTGTTGCCGTCGCCGACCCAGGCGACGATCTTGCCTTGCATGCTGCCGCGCTGCTCGATGCAGGTGAACACGTCGGCGAGGATCTGGCAGGGGTGGTACTCGTTGGTCAGGCCGTTGATCACCGGCACGCGCGAATGGGCGGCGAAGGCCTCGAGCTTGGTCTGCTCGAAGGTGCGGATCATGACGATGTCGACCATGCGGCTGATCACCCGCGCGGTGTCTTCCACCGGCTCGGCCCGGCCGAGCTGGCTGTCGGTGGTGGTCAGGTTCACCACCGAGCCGCCCATCTGGTACATGCCGGCCTCGAAGCTGACGCGGGTGCGGGTCGAGGCCTTCTCGAAGATCATCGCCAGCGTGCGGTCGACCAGCGGCGTGTACTTCTCGTAGTTCTTGAAGCGCTTCTTGATCGTCGCCGCGCGCTCGAACAGGTAGACGTACTCCTCGGCCCGGAAGTCCCTGAACTGCAGGTAGTGCCTGATCAGGGCCATGCCGGGCTTCATGCCGCCGGCGTGGCGGGGCCGGCCAGGAATTCCTTGATCAGCGGGCAGAGGATGGCGACGAGCTGCTTTGCCTCGTCGGCGCTCATGATCAGCGCCGGCAGCAGGCGGACGACCTTCTCGGCGGTGACGCTGATCATCAGGCCGGCCTCGCACGCCCGGCCGAGCAGCGGCGCGCAGGCGCGGTCGAGCTCGATGCCGATCATCAGGCCCTGGCCGCGCACCTCGACGACGCCGGCGACCCCGGCGAGCTCCTTCTCGAGCCCGTCCCTCAGCACCTTGCCGACGGCGGCCGCGTTCTCGAGCAGCTTTTCCTCTTCCATGATGCGCAGCGTCTCGACGCCCGCACGCATCGCCAGCGGGTTGCCGCCGAAGGTGGTGCCGTGGTTGCCCGGACCCATCACGTCGGCCGCCTTCGGGCCGCAGACCACGGCGCCGATCGGCACGCCCGAGCCCAGGCCCTTGGCGAGCGGCATCACGTCGGGGCGGATCCCGGCCCACTGGTGCGCGAACCACTTGCCGGTGCGGCCCATGCCGCACTGCACCTCGTCGAGCATCAGCAGCCAGCCGCGCTCGTCGCAGATGCGGCGCACTTCCTTGAGGTAGCTCACCGTGGTCGGGCGGATCCCGCCTTCGCCCTGGATCACCTCGAGGAAGACGGCGACGACGTTCCTGTTCGTCGCCGCGACCTGCTCGATCGCCGGCACGTCGTTGAGCGGCACGCGCACGAAGCCTTCGACCAGCGGGCCGAAGCCGGCCTGGATCTTGGTGTTGCCGGTGGCCGAGAGGGTGGCGATCGAGCGGCCGTGGAAGGCGGCTTCGTAGACGACGATCTCGGGCCGGTCGATCCCCTTGTCGTGGCCGTACTTGCGGGCGATCTTCAGCGCCGCCTCGTTCGCCTCGAGGCCCGAGTTGCAGAAGAAGACGTTGCTCATGCCCGAGAGCTCGCACAGCCTGGCGGCGAGCTGCTCCTGGAGAGGCACGAGGTAGTAGTTCGAGCTGTGGATCAGCTTGCTGACCTGATCGTGCAGGGCGGGCACCAGCTTGGGGTGGCCGTGGCCGAGCGTGTTCACGGCAATGCCGGCGAGGCCGTCGAGGTACTTCTTGCCTTCGGTGTCCCACAGCCAGCAGCCGCGGCCATGCGACAGCGCGACCGGCAGGCGGCCGTAGGTCTTCATGACGTGGGGCTCGGGCGAAACCGGCAGTTTCTCGGGCGCGTTCATGGCGTCACTCCGCATGGGGGAGGGCGATTCTAAAGCCGGCATTCGTCCACGGTGGCGCGCATGTTGCAGCGCAGCAGCAGCGGGTCGCGCGGGCGACAATCGCTTCGAACTCACCCTTCATCGCGTGGCCGAGCCTCGAGTCGTCTTCATCCAGGGCGTGACCAAGGAAGGCAAGACGTTTCGTCCCAGCGACTGGGCCGAGCGCCTCGCGGGCGCGATGTCGTGCTTTCGTCCCGACGGCGGTGGTGGCGGCCGGCTCATCGGCTACTCGCCGTATTGCGTGCCGCGGGAAATCGGTGGCGTGCGGGGCGTGCTGGTCAACGCCGAAGTGCGCGAGCTGGAGCCCATGGCCTGGGACTTCGTGATGCACTTCGCCCGCGACAACAATCTCGTCGTCATCGAGGATCCGCGGGTGACCTGAGCCGGCTGGCGCGAAAGGCGCGGCCGAAAAGCGAAAGGGCTCGCACTGCGAGCCCTTGTTCGTGAAGCGAGGTCGCTCAGGCCGTGGCCAGCGCCTTCACCTTGGCCGAGAGGCGGCTCTTGTGGCGGGCCGCCTTGTTCTTGTGGAACAGGCCCTTGTCGGCGACCGAATCGATCACCGGCTGCGCTGCCTTGAACAGCTCGGCGGCCTTGGCCTTGTCGCCGGCGTCGACCGCCTTCTGCACGTTCTTGATCACGGTGCGGAAGTGCGAGCGCATCGCCGTGTTGGCGGCGTTGAGCTTGGTGTCCTGGCGGACGCGCTTGAGGCCCGACGCGATGCGGACGGTCTTCTTCTTGGCTTTGGAGGCGGTGGCCATTTTCGGGGTGTAGCTTGGAGCTAGGTGGATTTCGGCAAAGACCGCGAGTATAGCATTCGAGCCCATGAATTTGCTCCGGGCGGCGTCGACCATCTCCCTGTTCACGCTCGCCTCCCGGGTCACCGGGCTGGCCCGGGACGTCGTCGTCGCCTCGGCCTTCGGCGCCGGGGCGTCTCTCGACGCCTTCAACGTCGCGTTTCGCATCCCGAACCTGCTGCGCCGGCTGTTCGGCGAGGGCGCGTTCACCCAGGCGTTCGTGCCGGCGCTGGCCGCCGCCCGCGCCGGCGAGGGCGACGAGCCGACCCGGCGGATGGTCGACGCGGTCGCCACGGTGCTGTTCTGCGTGCTGGCGGTGACCTGCGTCGCCGGCGTGATCGCCGCCCCGGTGGTCGTCTGGCTGATGGCCTCGGGGCTGGCGCATTTCGACGAGGCCGTCGTCATGACCCGGATCATGTTTCCGTACATCGGCCTGATCTCGCTGGTGTCGCTCTCGGCCGGGGTGCTCAACACCTGGCGGCGCTTCGCCGTCCCGGCGGCGACGCCGGTGCTGCTCAACGTCGCGATGGTGGGCGGCGTCTGGGCCCTTTCGCCGCTGTTCGAGCGCTGGGGCATGCCGCGCATCTACGGCTACGCGGTCGGCGTGATGATCGGCGGCGTGCTCCAGCTCGCGGTGCAGATCCCGGCGCTGATCGCGGCCGGCTGCCTGCCGCGCATCCGCCTCGGCTTCGTCGCCCTGGGCGAGGCCTGGCGCCATCCGGGCGTGCGCCAGGTGATGCGGCAGATGGCGCCGGCGCTGCTCGGCGTCTCGGTGGCGCAGATCTCGGTCCTGATCAACACCCAGATCGCCTCGCACCAGGGGGTGGGCGCGGTCTCCTGGCTCGACTACGCCAGCCGCCTGATGGAGTTCCCGACCGCGCTGCTCGGCGTGGCGGTCGGCGCGGTCCTGATCCCCCAGCTCTCGGCGGCGCGCGCCCGGGAAGACGCTGCCGCCTACTCCGGGATGCTCGACTGGGGCCTGCGCCTGACGCTGATGCTCGCCCTGCCGTGCAGCGTCGCCCTGCTGGTCTTCCCCGAGGCGCTGGTGGCGACCCTGTTCCAGCGCGGCCAGTTCGACGCCCTGGCCGTGGGCAAGACCGCGCTGGCGCTGCGCGGCTACGGCTGCGGCCTGCTCGGCCTGATCGGCGTCAAGATCCTGGCGCCCGGCTTCTACGCCCGCCAGGACCTGCGCACGCCGGTGACGATCGCGATCGTCGTTCTCGTCCTCACCCAGGGAATGAACCTCGTCTTCGTGCCGCTGTTCGGCCATGCCGGGCTGGCGCTCTCGGTCGGCCTGGGCGCGCTGATCAACGCCTTGTGGCTGTTCGTCGGCCTGCGCCGCGGCGGCTGGTTCAAGCCGGAGCCGGGCTGGGGCCGGTTCGCGCTCGCCATCGGCATCGCGACCCTGCTCATGGGCGGCCTGCTGTATGCGGCGCAGACGCGGATCGACTGGGCCGGCCTGGCCGGCCGCGAATGGCTGCGCATCGGCTGGCTCGCCGCCAGCCTCGGTGCTGCCGCCGTCCTGTACTTCGCCGTGCTCGGCCTGTCGGGATTCCGGCCGCGCGATTTCTCGCGTCGCGGCTAGCCGCTCCTGTTCCGCCGCCCCGCCAGGTTCTAAACTCGTCGAATGTCCGGGCTCCTCCCGCTCCTCCCGCCGACCGCGCTCGACTACTTCGCCTCCCTGGTGGCCGAAGACGCGAGCCTGCCGCTGCTTGAAACCGCGATCGCGATCGCCCAGCACGACTATCCGCGGCTCGACGTGCAGGCGACGCTGGCCGAGATCGACACCCTGGCGGCGCGCCTGAATCGCCGGATCGCCGCCGACGCGGCGCCGATGCAGCGCCTTCGCCTCCTGAACCGTTTCTTCTTCCAGGAGCTCGGCTTTTCCGGCAACGTCAACGACTACTACGACCCGCGCAACAGCTACATCCACTGCGTGCTGGAGACGCGGCGCGGCATTCCGATCACGCTCGCCCTGCTCTACGTCGAGATCGCCAACCAGGTGGGGCTGCGTGCCTGCGGCATCGCCTTTCCCGGCCACTTCCTGGCCAAGGTGCACATGCCGCAGGGCGAGATCGTGATCGATCCGTTCACCGGCCAGTCGATGTCGCGCGACGCGCTCGACGCGCTGCTCGTGCCTTACCGCCGGCGCGGCGGCAAGGGCGGCACGAGCGACGCGCCGCTGGCCGATTTCCTGGAAGCGGCGACGCCGCGCGAGGTGATCGCGCGGATGCTGCGCAACCTCAAGGAGGTGTTCCGCAGCAGCCAGGACGCGGCCCGCCTGCTCGGCGTGGCCGAGCGGCTGGTGATCCTGCTGCCCGACGCCTGGGAAGAGCGGCGCGACCGCGGCCTGGTCCATGCGGCGCTCGGCGCGCGCTTCCCGGCCATGGCCGACCTGGCCGGCTACCTGGAGCACGCGCCCGACGCCCCCGATCGCCCTGCCATCAGGAAGCGCCTCGCCGAGCTCGGCCACGACGGCGCCTCGCGGCTGCACTGAGGGCCGCGGGCTCGATGCTCTTCACCCCGGCGCAGCGGCGGTTCCTCAACTGGGCCGCGCTCGGCCTTGTCGTGGGCGTGCTCGTCTGGCTGCTCGCTCCCGTGCTCACCCCGTTCGCGATCGGCGCCGGGCTGGCCTATGCGCTGCACCCACCGGTCGAAAAGCTGGTGGCGTACCGCGTGCCGCGGCTGCTGGCGGTCGCGCTGGTCGAGATCTGCGCCCTGGTCGCGGTGGCGGCGCTGGCGCTGCTGGTGGTGCCGATCCTTTCCAAGGAGCTGCCGCTGCTGCGCGAGCAGCTGCCCCTGCTGGTCGAGCGGATCAACGGTGCGCTCTCTCCCTGGCTGACGCAGATGGGCATCAACGTCGCCCTCGACCTCGCCACCCTCAAGGCCTTCGTCCTCAAGTACCTCGACGCCAACTGGGACGAGTCGTTCGCCGCCGCCCTGGTCTCGGTGCGGATCGGCGGCAGCATCCTGCTTACCGTCGTCGGCTACGTGGTGCTGATTCCGGTGGTGCTGTTCTTCCTCCTCGCCAACTGGCCCGAGTACATGGCCCGCCTGGTGAACCTGGTGCCGCCCCGCCTGCGCGGCAGCGTCGCCGAGTTCGTGGGGGAGTGCGACACCGTGCTCGGCCAGTACCTGCGCGGCCAGTTGCTGGTGATGCTGCTGATGGCCGCGTTCTACAGCGTCGGCCTGGCCCTGTTCGGCTTCGAGCTCGCGGTGCCGGTCGGCGTGTTCACCGGGCTGGCGATCTTCGTCCCCTACGTCGGCTTCAGCATCGGCCTGATCCTGGCGCTGCTCGCCGGCGCGCTGCAGTTCGGCGGCTGGTACGGACCGATCGCGGTGTTCGTCGTCTACGGCATCGGCCAGATCGTCGAGGGCCTGTTCCTGACGCCGAAGATGGTGGGCGGGCGCATCGGCATGAGCACCATCACGGTGATCTTCGCGCTGTTCGCCTTCGGCCACCTGTTCGGCTTCGTCGGCGTGCTGCTCGCGCTGCCGATGAGCGCGCTGATCTCGGTCGTGGCGGCGCGGCTGCGCGCCGGCTACGCCAAGAGCAGCCTCTACGTGGGCTGAGCGTCGTCGGGTGAAGCAGATCCCTCTCGCCATCGGCCCCGAGGCGGCCCGCACCTTCGAGAACTTCCTGCCCGGACCGAACGCCGCGGTGCTGGCGCACCTGGGCGCGCTCGCGCCGGGCGCCCCGCCGGTCTACCTGTGGGGGCCGCCGGGCAGCGGCAAGACGCACCTGCTGCAGGCCGTCCTCGCCCGCGCCCAGCAGCAGGGCGAGTCGACCGCCTGGTTCGAAGCCGCCGTGCCGGCGCCCTGGGAGGCGCCGGAGCACTGCGACTGGATCGTGTTCGACGACTGCCAGGCATTCGACGAGGCGCAGCAGCAGGCGGCGTTCGCCCTCTTCGTCGCCGCCGGCGCGCAGGGCGCCGCCGTGCTCGCCGCCGGCAGCGTTCCGCCGGTCGACCTGGGCGTGCGCGAGGACCTCCGCACCCGCCTCGGCTGGGGCCATGTGTTCGCCCTGCAGCCGCTCGCCGAGCCGGAGGTCCGCTCCGCCCTGCGCCGCGAGGCCGACCGGCGCGGCACCTTCCTGAGCGACGAGGTCATGGACTACCTGCTGACCCGGTTCGCGCGCGACCTGAAGCACCTCATGGCCCAGCTCGACCGGCTCGACGAGTTCTCGCTCTCGACCAAGCGGGCGATCACGGTACCGCTGCTGAAGCAGATGCTGGCGGAGGAGGGCGGCGCATGAAGGGCCTGTGCCTGTTCGACCTCGACCTGACGCTGCTGCCGATCGACTCGGACCACGCCTGGGGCGAGTTCGTCATCCGCCTCGGCTGGGTTGACGCAGCCGCATTTCGCGCCGGCAACGACGCCTTCTACGCCCAGTACAAGCGCGGCGCCCTCGACATCGCCGCCTACATCGCCTTCGCCACGGCGCCGCTGCGCGACAAGAGCCCCGGCCAGCTCGCCGAGGCGCACGCGCGCTTCATGCGCGACGTGATCGACCCGGCGATCCGGCCGGCGGCGACCGCGCTCGTCGCCGCCCATCGCGAGCGCGGCGACCGGCTGGCGATCGTCACCTCGACCAACGATTTCATCACCGCGCCGATCGCCGCCGCCTTCGGCATCGAGGCGCTGATCGCCACCCGCCTGGAACGCGACGCCGAAGGCCGGCCGACGGGCCGGATCGAGGGCACGCCGGCCCTGCGCGAGGGCAAGGTCGCGCGTGTCGGACAATGGCTGGCGGAAACCGGCCTGGGCTGGGACGATTTCGAGCGCGTCAGCGTCTACAGCGATTCGCCCAACGACCTGCCCCTGCTGGAGCGCGCCACCGACCCGGTGGCGGCCAATCCGTCGCCCGACCTCGAAGCGCACGCCCGCGAACGAGGCTGGCGCATCGTGAGACTCTTCGAACAATGATCAAGAAATTCATCGACAGGCTGCTCGGCAAGTCCGCCTCGGGCAAACCGGCGGCGCGCGCCGGCAAGCGGGTCGAGGTGCCGAAGTCGGAGCACGGCATCGACCCGAAGCTGGTCGACGAGCGCGCGGCCAAGGTCGTCGCCACGCTGGTCGAAGGCGGCTACGAGGCCTATGTCGTCGGCGGCGCGGTCCGCGACCTGCTGGTGGGCCTCCGGCCCAAGGACTTCGACGTCGCCACCAACGCCACGCCCGAGCAGGTCAAGGGCCTGTTCCGCCGCGCCTTCATCATCGGCCGGCGCTTTCGCATCGTCCACGTCGTCTTCGGCCGCGGCCGCCAGGACCGCGGCCTCTCGGAAGTGATCGAGGTCTCGACCTTCCGCGCCCGGCCCGACGCCGCCGCCGCCGAGCTGGTGAGCGGCAACGAGAAGACCTCGAAAAGCGAGCTCGCCGGCAAGAGCCACGTCGTCGACGCCGAAGGCCGGGTCCTGCGCGACAACGTCTGGGGGCCGCAGATCGAGGACGCCGAGCGGCGCGACTTCACCGTCAACGCGATGTACTACGACCCCTTGCGCGAGATCGTGGTCGACTACCACGGCGGCATCAAGGACGTGAAGAAGAAGCTGCTGCGCATGATCGGCGACCCGGTGCTGCGCTACCGCGAAGACCCGGTGCGGATCATCCGCGCCGTCCGCTTCGCCGCCAAGCTCGGCTTCGAGATCGAGCCGAAGACGCGCGCGCCGATCAAGGAAATGGCAGCGCTGCTCGACAACGTGCCGCAGTCGCGCACCTTCGACGAGATGATCAAGCTGCTGCAGACCGGCCACGCGCTGGCCTCGATCGTCGAGCTGAAGAAGCT
>JANMCC010000063.1:0-2346 GCA_031360885.1 Burkholderiales bacterium
CTCGGCTGACCCCGACAGCCGCCCTCCTCACCCTGACCTACCTGGGGGCGGAGCGCAGCGTTCCCAACTACAACACCATGGGCCTGGCCAAGGCCTCACTCGAGGCCTCGGTCCGCTACCTGGCCACGAGCCTCGGTCCGCGCGGGGTGCGGGTCAACGGCATTTCCGCCGGGCCGATCAAGACGCTGGCGGCCTCGGGGATCAAGGGATTCGGCAAGATCCTCGACGTGGTCGAGCGCACGGCGCCGCTGCGCCGCAACGTGACGATCGACGACGTCGGCAACGTCGCCGCCTTCCTGCTCTCCGATCTGGCGGCCGGCGTCACTTCCGAGATCACCTACGTCGACGCCGGTTTCAGCCACGCCATGGCGCTGAGCGCCGAAGGCTGAGGCGGACTCAGCGCACGCAGTCGACGAAGTACTGCCCGTCCTCGATGCCCACGCCTTCGAGCTCGACCATCGACATCAAGCCGTGCACGTCGGTGTCGAAGCCGGGGAAGGCCTTGTTGAACGAGCGGGTGAACTTCAGGTAGTCGACGATCTTCTTGTTGAACATCTCGCCCGGAATCAGCAGCGGAATCCCGGGCGGATAAGGTGTCAGCAGCGTCGTCGAGATCCGGCCCTCGAGCCGGTCGATGCCGACCCGCTCGGTCTTGCCGTGGGCGATGCAGGCGAAGGCGTCGCTCGGCTTGATCGCCGGCACGATCGCCGAGGTGTACATGTCGGTCACCAGCCGGGCGATGTCGTCCTTGGCGTAGAACTCGTGAATGCTCTGCGAGAGATCGCGCAGGCCGACCCGCTCGTACTTCGGATGCGCCGCGGTGAATTCGGGCATGACCTTCCAGCACGGATGGTTGCGGTCGAAGTCGTCCTTGAACTGCTGCAGCGCCGTGAGCAGCGTGTTCCAGCGACCCTTGGTGATGCCGATCGTGAACATGATGAAGAACGAGTAGAGGCCCGTCTTCTCGACCACCACGCCGTGGTCCACCAGGTACTTGGTGACGATCGCCGCGGGAATGCCGGTCTTGGCGAACTTGCCCGACATGTCGAGCCCCGGCGTGATCAGGGTGCACTTGATCGGATCGAGCAGGTTGAAGCCCTCGGCCAGGTTGCCGAAGCCGTGCCACTTGGCATTGGCCTTGAGCATCCAGTCGGCGCTCGTGCCGATGCCCGAAGGCGCCAGCTTCTCCGGTCCCCAGACCTTGAACCACCAGTCCTTGCCGTACTCGTCGTCGACCTTTCTCATCGCCCGCCGGAAGTCGAGCGACTCGGAGATGCTCTCCTCCACCAGGGCGCGGCCGCCGGGCGCTTCCATCATCGCCGCCGAGACGTCGCACGACGCGATGATCGCGTACTGCGGGCTCGTCGAGCTGTGCATCAGGTAGGCCTCGTTGAACAGGTGCGGGTCGAGCTTGCGCGTCTTCGAGTCCTGCACCAGCACCTGCGAGGCCTGGCTGATGCCGGCGAGCAGCTTGTGCGTCGACTGGGTGGCGAAGACGATCTGGCTCTTCGGCCGCGGCCGGTTCTTGCCCATCGCGTGGAACGCGCCGTAGAAGCGGTGGAACGCGGCGTGCGGCAGCCACGCCTCGTCGAAGTGCATCGTGTCGATGTAGCCGTCGAGCTCGTGCTTGATGGTCTCGGTGTTGTAGAGCACGCCGTCGTAGGTGCTCTGCGTCAGCGTCAGGATGCGCGGCTTGACCTTGGCGGCGTCCACGCCGTGAAGCAGCGGATGGGCGGCGATCTTGGCGCGGATCGATTCGCGCGTGAAGTGCTCCTGGCCGATCGGGCCGATGATCCCGTAGTGGTTGCGCGTCGGCGGCAGGAACACCGGGATCGAGCCGGTCATGATGATCGCGTGCAGGATCGACTTGTGGCAGTTGCGGTCGACCACGACCACGTCGCCCGGCGCCACCGTGTGGTGCCAGACCATCTTGTTGCTGGTGCTGGTGCCGTTGGTGACGAAGTAGCAGTAGTCGGCGTTGAAGATCCGCGCCGCGTTGCGCTCGCTCGCCGCCACCGGGCCGGTGTGGTCGAGCAGCTGGCCGAGCTCGTCGACCGAATTGCAGACGTCGGCGCGCAGCATGTTCTCGCCGAAGAACTGGTGGAACATCCGCCCGACCGGGCTCTTCAGGAACGCAACGCCGCCGGAGTGACCGGGGCAATGCCATGAGTACGAGCCGTCCTGCGCATAGTCGACCAGGGCGCGAAAGAACGGCGGCGCCACGCCGTCGAGGTAGCTGCGCGCCTCGCGGATGATGTGCCGGGCGACGAACTCCGGCGTGTCCTCGAACATGTGGATGAAGCCGTGCAGCTCGCGCAGGATGTCGTTGGGCAGGTGCTGCGAGGT
>JANMCC010000186.1:0-26936 GCA_031360885.1 Burkholderiales bacterium
GCAGCGCCTCGACGGCCCGGTGCGCGGCAACGGCCGGATCATCGACGAGCTCGAGTCGGTGTTCGCGGGCGCCGGCTGGCACGTCGTCAAGTGCCTGTGGAGCTCCGACTGGGACGTGCTGTTCGCGCGCGACCACGGCCATGCGCTGATGCGCGCCTTCGCCGAGACCGTCGACGGCCAGTTCCAGACGCTCTCGGCCAAGGACGGCGCCTTCAACCGCGAGGTCTTCTTCGGCCAGAACGAAGCGCTGAAAGCGCTCGTCGCCGACCTGCGCGACGAGGACATCGATCGGCTGCGCCGCGGCGGCCACGACGCGGTGAAGATCCACGCCGCCTTCGCTGCCGCGGTGGCGCACGCCGGCCGGCCGACGGTGGTGCTCGCCAAGACGATGAAGGGCTACGCCATGGGCGACACCGCCCAGGGCCGCATGACCACGCACCAGGCCAAGAAGCTCGACAGCGCCGGGCTGCTCGCCTTCCGCGACCGCTTCGCCCTGCCGATGAGCGACGCCGACACGCAGGCGCTCGCGTTCTACGCGCCCGCCGCCGACAGCGCCGAGATCCGCTACCTGCAGAGCCGCCGACACGCCCTCGGCGGCGCGCTGCCGGCACGACGCAGCGACTGCGCGCCGCTGGCGGTGCCCGAGCTCGATGCCACCGCCGCGTTCGCGCTGCACGCCGACGGCAAGGAGATGAGCACCACGATGGCGTTCGTGCGCATCCTCGGCAACCTGATGAAGGACGAGACGCTCGGGCCGCGGGTCGTGCCGATCGTTGCCGACGAGGCGCGCACCTTCGGCATGGCGAGCCTGTTCCGCACCGTCGGCATCTATGCGCCCTTCGGCCAGCTCTACCAGCCCGAAGACTCGGGCTCGATGCTCTACTACCGCGAGGACAAGAGCGGGCAGATCCTCGAGGAAGGCATCACCGAGGCGGGCGCGCTCTCGTCGTGGACTGCGGCGGCCACGTCGTACTCGACGCACGGCCTGGCGATGCTGCCGTTCTACATCTACTACTCGATGTTCGGCTTCCAGCGTGTCGGCGACCTGATCTGGGCCGCCGCCGACCAGCGCGCGCGCGGCTTCCTGATCGGCGCGACCGCGGGCCGCACCACGCTCGGCGGCGAAGGCCTGCAGCACCAGGACGGAACCAGCCACCTGGTGGCCGCGACCGTGCCCAACTGCAAGGCCTACGACCCGGCGACGGCCGGCGAGCTCGCCGTCATCCTGGACCACGGCATGCGCGAGATGCTGGTCGAGCAGAAGGATGTCTTCTATTACGTGACGGCGATGAACGAGAACCTCGCCCAGCCGTCGCTCCCGGCGCAGGCGCACGAGGGCGTGCTGCGCGGCATGTATCGCTTTCGCGCGTCGGCCGCGCCGGGCAGCCGCCATGTGCAGCTGCTCGCCTCGGGGGCGATGCTGGGCGAGGCGATCAAGGCCGCGGCGACGCTCGAGGCCGAGCACGGCGTCGCCGCCGATCTCTGGAGCGTCACCAGCTTCAGCGAGCTGGCGCGCAACGGCGTCGCCGCCGAGACGGCCTGGCGGCACGGCGCCACCAGCGTGATGCGCAGCTACGTCGGCGAGCAGCTCGCACCGACGCGCGGGCCGATCGTCATCGCCACCGACTACGTGCGCGCCGTGCCGGAGCAGATCCGCGCCTTCCTGCCGCCGGGGCGGCGCTGCGTCACCCTCGGGACCGACGGCTTCGGCCGCAGCGACACGCGCGCGGCGTTGAGGCGGCACTTCGAGGTCGATTCCGCAGCCGTCGTCGAGGCGGCACTGCGCGCGCTCGGCTGACCTCGCGCGCCAACGTTCCTTTGCGCACACGCTGATTGATGCGAGACTGCGTGTCATGCCCGCGCTCCCCGACAGCGGCCCCGCAGTCCATATCACCGTCATCCTGAACCGGGCCCTCGCTGGCGACACGGCCTCGCGCGACGAGGTCTACGCGCTGCTCTATACCGAACTGGTGCGCCTGGCGCGATCTCACCTGTCGGGCGCCGGTTCGGTCTCGCTGAATCCGTCGGCCCTCGTGCACGAGGCCTATCTCCGCATGCTGCGCCGCGACGCCACGCCGATGCGCGATCGCCGCGCCTTCTTCGCCTATGCCTCGACGGTGATGCGCAGCGTCCTGATCGACCACGTTCGCGCCGGCAGCGCCGACAAGCGCGGCGGCTTGTTCACGCCGGTGACGCTGACCACCGGCGTGCTCAACAGCGTCGCCGCCGAAGAAGATTTCTCGCGCCTGAACGACGCGCTCGAGGCGCTGCGCGGCGTCGACGAGCGGAGCTCGCGCGTAGTCGAAATGCGCTATTTCGCCGGCATGACCGAAGAAGACATCGCCGGTGAGCTCGAGGTGTCTGTGCCCACCGTCAAGCGCGACTGGCGCAAGGCCCGCGCCTTCCTGTTCGATCAGTTGCGCTAGGGCGAGCCCGGCCGGCATGACTGAGCCCTCGAACCCGAACGGCTGGGCCGATGCGATGGCCTCGTTCGACGCATGGGCCGAGTTGCCCGATGCGCAACGCGTGGCCTGGCTCGGCGATCTCGCCCGGGCGCAACCGGAACTGCACCAGCGCCTTGCCGCCTTGATCCGTGCCGATCGCGACGCCGAGGATCGCTCCTTTCTCAGCCCCGGCGACGCTTGCGCATCAGCCGCTGGCCGCAGCATGCTCGGGCAACGCTTCGGACCGTGGTTCATCGAGCAGCTGATCGGCACGGGCGGCATGGGTCAGGTCTGGCTGGCGCGGCGCACCGACGGCCTGTACGACGGGCGGGCGGCGATCAAGCTGATGCGCATCGCCGTGGCCGACGCGGCGGCGAATGGTCGATTCGCGCGCGAGGGCCAGCTGCTCGGCCGGCTCAGCCACCCGAACATCGCGCGTCTGCTCGACGCCGGCGTTACCGAATCGGGCGAGCGTTACCTGGTTCTCGAATACGTCGACGGCGAGCGCATCGATCGCTATTGCGATCGCCTGCGTCTGACGGTGGCGCAGCGGGTGGCGCTGTTCATCGTCGTCTGCGAGGCCGTAGCCCATGCGCACGAGAACCTGGTCGTGCACCGCGACCTCAAGCCTTCGAACATCTTCGTCACCGCCGACGGCCAGGTGAAGCTGCTCGATTTCGGCGTGGCCAAGCTGCTCGTCGAGGGCGCCGACGGTGCGGGCGACGAGTCGGAACTCACTCGCTCGGGCGGCGCGGCCATGACGCCGCAGTACGCCTCGCCCGAGCAGCTGACGGGCGGCACCGTGACGACCGCCACCGACGTCTACGGTCTCGGCATGGTGCTCTACGGCCTGCTCAGCGGCTCGCGCCCGTTCGGCGGCGACGCCACGCCGACACCGCTGCGCGGCGCGAGCCTGACGGCCGAACCACGACCGTTGTGGCTGTTGCCCGACGCGACCGCCGAGGCCGAGCGGATCGCCTCCGAACGCGCCACCGGCGTCACGGCGCTGCGCAAGGCCTTGCGTGGCGACCTGGCCGTCGTCATCGCCAAGGCCATCAAGGCCGATGCCGCGGAACGCTACCGTTCGGTCCCCGACTTCGCCGATGACCTGCAGCGCACGCTGGACCAGAGGCCGATCGCCGCGCGGCCCGACAGCGCGGCCTACCGCGGCGCGAAGTTCGTGCGCCGGCACTGGTTTGGCGTCGCTGCCGCGGCGCTGATCCTGCTCAGCGTTGCCGCCGGCGTGACCGGCACGCTCATCAAGCAGCGCGAGGCCGAACGCGAGGCCGAGCGCGCGGTGGCCGTCAAGCGCTTCCTGCTCGACCTGTTCGAACAGGCGCGCAGTTCGGTCAGGAGCGGGGGCACGCAGACGCGCGAAGCGACCGTGAACGACATGCTCGCGGCTGGTGCCGATCGCGTCGACACGTCGTTCGCGGCGCAACCCGCGATCCGGGACGAGGTTTTCCAGATCCTGGTTGAGTTGTATTCCGATACCGGTGAACCGAAGCAGATCGTCGCCCTGGCCCGGCGCCGGCTCGCAGCCGCGCAGGCCGGCTTCGGGCCACGTGACGCGCGCACCGCACCGGCGGAGGTGATGATGGCTGGCGTGCTGCTGAACTTCGGTGAGGCTGGCGAAGCCGCAAAGCTGCTCGGCCACGCGCAAATGCTGCTCGATCAAGCCGGTGACCGTACGTCGATCGAACGCGCGCGTCTGCTGCGCTGGCAAGGCGTCATGGCGATGATCACCGAGGCCAAGCCGCCTTGGGTCGAGCATCCCCTGCGGCTGGCGATCGTGCTCCTGCGCACCCGCTTTGCCGATGATGACGAGCTGCTCTCCGCGTTGGCGTCGCTGCCTTCCCTGGCGTGCCACTACGGCGAGGCCGGGGAAGCGATGGCCGCCGCCGAGGAGCTCCATCGGCGTACGCTCGCGCGCTACGGCGACGACAATCTCTTCGTCGATGAAGCCGACGAGATGCGTGGTCAGTTGATGGCGCTGAACGGGCGTGCCGCCGACGCCTTGCCGGTGCTGGAACGGGCGCTCGAAGGGTTTCGCCGGCATGTCGGCGTGAAGAGCCCGAACATGGTTCAGGCCCAGCTCGGCCTGGCCACGGCCTACCAGGCGGCAGGGCGCCCCGAAGCTTCGCAGCGCGCCTACGAAGCCGCGCGGCAGGCGATCGAGCGCGACCACGCCGGTGACAAGCGGCTGGCCCGGCAGATCGCCAGCACGCGTGAAGACATCGACAAGCTGCGCGCCGGGAAGACGCTGCGCTGCAAACGCTGAGGCGGGAGCGTAGCGCCGGGCCGCGTGATCCCTTTCGCTCCGCGTTTGCGTCTTTGACTCCAGGTGCTGCGTGATTGCCATGCAGCGTTCAACCCGGGAGTCCTTCGAATGCTCACGCACGTTCTTCGACGCGCCGCAACCCATGCTGCTGCCGCGTTCCTCGCCACACTGATCGCCGCCTGCGGCGGCAATGACTACAGCACCGCGGTGCTTGTCGCGCCCACCATCGCCACCTTCACGGTGACACCGGCGGCGCAGGCATTCGGCGGCGGCCAGGTCGTGCTGTCCTGGAGCGCGCCCGACGCGAGCACGCTCGTCATCGACAACGGCGTCGGCGACGTGAGCGGGTTGTCGAGCAAAGCGGTCAACGTCACCGCGAACACGACCTTCACGCTGACCGCCAGCAACAGCTACGGGTCGGCGACGGCGACAACGGCCGTGACCGTCGCGGCGCAGCCCGCACCGGTGATCGCCAGCTTCACCGCCACGCCGGCATCGCTGCCTGCGGGCGGTGGCAGCGTCACGCTGAGCTGGACAGCGACGAACGCCACGACCCTGTCGATCGACAACGGCGTGGGTGTGGTCACCGGCACCGGCGCGACCGCGACCGTCGCGGCCGACACCACGTTCACGCTCACGGCCAGCAACCCCTCTGGCACCGTGACGCGCACCAGCCGCGTCGTGCTCGCTTCGGCCAGTACTCGATACCTCGACGTGGTCAACGGCGTCGATACCAACGCATGCACTCAGGCGGCACCGTGCAAGACGCTGGCTCACGCGATCACCGGCGCACCGCCAGGATCGACCTTCTTGCTGGCCGACGGCATGTACAGCGCCCAGACCGAAGGCGTCGGCGGCTTCAACGTTCCCGACGGCGCGACGCTGCAAGCCATCCATCCCGGTGCCGCGACGCTAGCCTCGCTCGCCATCACCTTCGCCGGCTCGGGCACGCTGAACGGCATCGTCTTCGACCGGCAGGGGCCCGCGTTCAATTGCGGCGGCATCGACGCGGCCAGCACCCTCGGCACGCCGACGCTCACGATCACGGGCGTGTTCAGCAACTGCCCCAGCTGGCTGAGAGTCGGCGGCAACGTCAAGGCCACCATGACGCCGGGTGCGCTCGCCGGTGGCCTCTACACCACGGGTCTGGCCAACGGCGGACAGTGGGCGCTCGTCAACTCGTCGAGCCCTGCTTCGGCGGAGTTGCTGATTCTCGGCGGCGTGTTCGACGGCAACGACCTCGGCAACGCCGGCCTGCTCTCGTCCATGGGCACGGCCAAGCTGACGCTAGACGGTGTCACCGCTCGGAGATGGCCGCGGGCTGCCGTGACTGCAGCCGGCGGCACGGTCGTGCTTCGCAACGGCACCGTGCTCGACCAGATCGGCACGGCAGGCGCGTTGGGGTGCGACGGCAGTGCGATCGTCGTGGGCAACTCGAGCGGCCAGCTGACGATGGATCACTCGACGCTCTCCAACGCGCGCGCTGCCGGCATCTGCGCGCTCAACAACTTCAGCACCACGGTCACGAACTCGGTCGTGCTGACGCAGAGCACGATCACCGGCTCGGCAGGGGCGGCGATCCAGAACGAGAGCACCCAGGGCGTCGGTGCGACCATCACGGCCGATGGCGCGAGCCTCACGAACAACGGCTGGGGCATCTTCTGGACCCGTGCCGGCACGTTCGACCTCCGCAACTCGACGATCAGCGGCAGCACGGCCGCCGGCAGCATCGGCGCGGGCATCTACCTGCTCATGCCCTCGGGCTCGTTCAAGCTGCGCGGCAGCAGCGTCACGGGCAACATCGGGCACGGCGTCCATCTCGACGGCACGCAGTCCGTCGGCGGCCTCACGTTCGACCTCGGCACGGCCGCCGATCCGGGCGGCAACACCTTCACCGGCAACGCCCTGGCCGGGCTGCGCAGCGTGGCGGCCGCAGGCGATTCGGTGAACGCCGTCGGCAACACCTGGATCGCGAACCAGCAGGGCGCCGACGCGAACGGCCGCTACTCGCTGCCGCCGACCTTCACACCGGTGCCCAAGGCCGGCGCCGCGAACGGTGCGAACTTCAAGATCGACAACGCGACGGCGTTGAACCTGTGAACTACAACGACCGGAAGGCCCGCATGAACCGCAGCATGCACCGCCGCAGCTTTCTTGCACTCGCCGCTGCCACGCCGCTGCTGGCCCGCGCGGCCGGCTCGGCCGACGCTCACACCGCCAATGCCGTCGGCTGGCTCAAGCTGCAGGGCAAAGCGACACCGATCGCGCCCTCGGGAGGGGTCGTTCATGCGCTCGGATTTTCGAGCGACGGCAAACAGATCGTCGCCGATGTCGACAAGTCGCTCTATTTCATCGACGCAGCGAGCGGGCAAACAGCGCGCCAACCGTTTAGCTGGAACCGGGGCTTCACCGACAAGGTGCTGCTGGCGCCGAGCCCAGCGCGTGCGTTCGTCTCGAGCTGGGCTGGTGGACGAGGCGAGCTCGCGGTGCTCGACTGGGTGGCCGACAAGAAGGCGGCCCTGCTGCCGCTCACGAAAGAGGTTCGCGCACTGGCGGTCAGCGCCGACGGCGCGCGCCTCGCGCTGGGCTATGCCGATGGCAACTTCCAGATCGTCGATGCGCTCCGCGGCGCCTCTCTGCTCGGGCCCGTGAACGCCTACGCCGGAGCCATGGAGCCGGAACGCGAAGGCAAGGTCGAGATCTACGCATTGGCGTTCTCGGCCGACGGTCGTCGCCTGGCGCTGGCCGGTGCCGACCCGGCGCTGCGCTTCTTCGAGACCGCGAGCGGCAGGCCGATCGGCACGCCGGTTCGCGACGAAGCGACCGGCCTGGAATCGGTCGTGGACCAGATGGCCTTCACCGCCGACGGCAAGCGCCTCATCGTGACGACGGGCGACTTCTGCCTGCACGCACTCGATGCGCAGACGAGTCGCGCCGCCGCCCCTTACCTGCAGATGGCGTCGGGCGCAACGGCACTGGCGTTGTCCCGCGACGGCGGTCGCCTCGCCACGGGCCACTTCAACGGCGAGCTGCGCCGCTGGACGCTGGCCTTCCGGGCCTGACGTAGACCGTCGCGGTTCGGCTGCCCGGGAGTCGTCGCTAGTCGCCCATCCTGGCGTCGGGGAAGAACGGCAAGGTGCGAACGCGCTTGCCGCTCAGCCTGAACCAGGCGTTGTCATGCGCAGCTACGTCGGCGAGCAGCTCGCACCCACGCGCGGGCCGATCGTCATCGCCACCGACTACGTGCGCGCCGTGCCCGAGCAGATTCGCGCCCTCCTGCCGCCGGGGCGGCGCTGCGTCACCCTCGGGACCGACGGCTTCGGCCGCAGCGACACGCGCGCCGCGTTGCGCGCCCACTTCGAGGTCGACGCGGCGGCGATCGTCCAGGCCGCCTTGCGCTCGCTCGGCTGAACGAGCGGTCGGTCGACGCCCGGACGCGTCGGCGACACTCGCGATCGCGATGGCGTCCGACCTGATCTGCCTGCTCGACGAGGCCCGGCTGCACCTTGCCGAGGGGCCGGTGGAATGGCCGTGCAACGTGCCCGGCCTGCTGCTCGCCCGGCTGGCGACCGACGGCGAGTGGCAGAGCCGCGACGCGCTGCTCGCCCTGTTCTGGCCGGAGCGGCCGGCGAGCGAGGCGCTGCACAACCTGCGCGTCAACCTGCATCGCGGCAAGCAATGGCTGGCGGGCCACGGCCTCGGCGAGCGGCTCGAGAGCGAGCGCCGGCGGGTGCGGCTCGTTCTCGACTGCGACGTGCGCCGCTTCCACGCCGCCCTCGCCGCCGGCGACTGGGCCGGCGCCCGGCGCCTGCGCCGGCAGCCCTTGCTGAAAGGCATGGCGCTCCCGGGCTTCGCCGCCGTCGACGACTGGCTCGGCGAAGAGCGCGCCGCGATCGAGCTTGCGTGGCGCGAGGCGACGCTGCGCGATGCCGAACGGCTCGCCACGATCGGCCGCGCCGAAGAAGCCTGGAGCGCCTTCGCCGAGCTGGTTCGGCACGACCCGACCGACGAGCGCGCGGTCGAGGCGGCCTTGCGCCTGGCAAGACAGAGCGGCGAGGCGGCGCGCGGCCTCGCGCTGTTCGATCGCTTCGCCGCGCATCTCGAGGAGGATCTCGGCGCCGCGCCGGGCGCGACGACGCTCGCCCTGGCCGAGTCGCTGCGCGGCCGGGCGCCGGCGCGCGCGCCCGACCCGGCGACGACGCCATCGGCCGCGACGGCGGCGGTGCGCCCGGCGTCCTCTCCCTTGCTCCGCCCGCCGCTCGTCGGCCGTGCCGCCGAAGCCGAGCGGCTGCGAGGATCGGCGGCGGCGCTCACGGTGGTGGCGGGAGAAGCGGGCATCGGCAAGACCTGGCTGGTCGAGTCGACGATCGGCGCCGCGACCTGGCTGACCTGCAAGGAGTCGAGCCGCGGGGCTTCGCTGCAGCCGCTGATCGACTACGTCGAGGACACGCTCGACGCGCTCGCCGAGCTGCCCGGCTTCACCCGGCATCGCGCCGAGCTCGCGCGCCTCGTGCCCGCGGCGTTCGCCGACGAGTCGCCGCCGCCGCTGGCCGCTTCGGGAGGCGCGGGCCTGCGCCTCGCGCTCGCCGACCTGCTCGAGTCGATCGGCCGGCCGATCGTCGTCGACGACCTGCAGTGGGCCGACTCGGCGACGCTCGAGCTGGTCGCGCTGCTCGCTTCGCGGCAACGGGTGCCGCTGGTCGCCACGCTGCGCAGCGGCGGGCCGGCGCCGGCCGCGATCGAGACCTGGCTTGCAGCGCTGGCGGCGACGCTTGCGCTCGAACGCATAGCCCTCGCCCCGCTCGACGAGCCCGCGCTGCGCGCGCTGCTCTCGCCCTCGACCGGTTCCGGCGACGCCGCGCCGGAGGCGCTCGCGACCTTCGGCGCCTGGTTGCACCGGCAGAGCGGCGGCAATCCGTACTTCGCGGTCGAGACCCTGCGCTCGCTGCTCGATGCCGGCCGGCTTCGCGCCTCCGCCGGCGGCTGGGCCGGCGACCTGGCGGCGATCGCGGCGACGCCGGCCGAGCGCCTGCTGCCCGGCCGCCTGCTCGCCCTGGTGCGCCGCCGCATCGAGGCGCTCGACGAGCGCACCCGACGCGCGCTCGGGGTCGCCGCGGTGGCGGGCGATGCCCGGCATCTCGACGTGCTGGCCGCGGTGGCGGGGCTCGCGCCGCTGCAGATGGCCGAGGCCATCGCCGAAGGGCAGGCCGCCGGCCTCCTCGCCGGCCGCCGCTTTGCCCACGCCCTGGTGCGCGACGCGCTCTACCTCGGCACCTCCGAGGCGGTGCGCGCCGTGCTCCACGCCGACCTGGCGCGCCGCGCCGGCACACTGCTGACGGCGCATCGCCGGGCCGAGCACTGGTGGGCCGCGGGTGACCTCGAGGAGGCGATCGCGGCGACGCTGCAGGCCGCCGCGCAGGACCGGCATCGGGGGCTACACGATCAGGCCGCGCAGCTCCTTCGCGACGCCCTGGCCCAGACGGAAGCGCCGGACCTGCGCGCCGAGCTGCTCGCCGACCTGGCCCGCACCGCCTTCGAGTCCGCCGCCGCCGGCGACGCGCGCGACCACGCGCAGCAGGCCCTCGCCCTGCTGCCGCGGCCCGCTGCGCGGGCCCGGGCGCTGGTCGTGCTGGCCGCGCTCGCCTTCCAGAACGGCACGCTCGACGAGGCGGACCGCTGCTGCGCGCGCGCCGCCGAATCGGACCCGGACCAGGGCGAGCTGCTGCTGCAGCAGAGCAACCTGGCCCTTCACCGCGGCCACTTCGACGCCGCCATCGCCGCCCTGACGCGCCGCGTCGCCGCCTTGCGCCGCGGCCCGCCCGGGCCGCAACTCGCCGAGACGCTCACCAGCCTGGGCACCGCCTGGGACAACAAGGGGGACCTGGAGCGCGGCCTCGCCTTTCACCAGGAAGCGTGGGCGCTGGCCGGCCAGCTCGGCGCGCACTACGTCCGCGTCGACGTCGCGGTGAACCTGCTCTGGTCGCTGCCCGAGCTCGGCCGGCACGACGAGGCGCTCGCCTTCGGCCTCGAGGCGCTCGCGCTCGGCGCCTACGACGGCACGCAGACGCTGCTCAACAACCTCGCCTGGCTGCACCTCGATCGCGGCCGCTTCGACGAGGCCGCGCGCCTGTACCGCCGCCTCGCCGCCGAAGGCGACCCGACGCTGCGCTGCTTCGCCTGGGCGAAGCTGCTGCAGATCCATGCCGAGCAGGGCCAGGAGACGGAGCGGCGCGCCGCGCTCGCCGGCACGCTGTCGGCGATGCGCGGCACCGAGCTGTACCAGGCGCACGCGGTCGCGATCCTCGCCGTGCTCGAGCACGGCGAGCGCGAGGACGCGGGCGCGGTGCTCCCCTTTCTCCGCCCGCAACCGCTCGACGCCTTCCTGCAGGGCCGCCTCGACCAGGCGCTCGAGCGCCATGCGGCCGAGGCGCGGCAGGCGGGCACGTCCTGACATGGGCGACTCCGGTCGGACGCGGGCGCGACGTCGATCACGTCTTCACGGCGCTTCCGCGATCTGCGTCGTCGCCGCCGCCTGGTTGTCGGCGAAGTTGGCGTCGAGCTCGGCCGTGCCGACGCGCGCCTTGACGTCGTAGCGGCCGCCCGCGGCCGGCGTGCGCACGTCGATCAGGAAGGCGCGCCTTTCGGCCGGCGCGAGCTGCGCCGCGCTGCATGAGGTGCTCGTGCCGACCGTGGTGCAGCCGTTCCAGCCGGTTGTGCCGACGATGACGAAGCCCGCCGGCAGCGCGAACTCGGCGCGCAGCGCGGTCGCCATGACCTGGCTGCGGTTGACGAGGTTGACTGCGTAGGTGAGGGGCGAGTCGGGCGCCGCGGACGCCGGCGCGATCAGCTCGATCGCGACGTCAGTTGTCGCTCGCGATGGCGGCCGTTCGCGCAGGGCCATCGTCAGGTTGGCCGTGCGGCCGTCCACTGCGGGCACAGCGCCGTCGAAGCGGATCTCGCGCTTGCCGTCGGCCCCGATCGTCACCGAGCCGCTGGCCCCGCTCGAGAAACTTACGTTGGGTATGCCGTCTAGTCCGCTGTCGATCGCGTCCGTCGACGAGTTGTCGCTCAAGTTTGCGTTTCCGCAGTCGCCGGCGATTTCGGTGAAGCGTCGCGTACTGACTTCGGTACCCGTCAGCGGGACGTTGATGCGACCACCGCCCAGGACCCAGGAGTTGCCGTTGTCACCGAAAAATAGGTCTAGCCTGTCGCCCTCGGTGGCGACGCTGCTCGTGCCCGTGAGGGTCCGCACGCGGGTGTCGGTACGCAGGAACTTGCAGTCGCCGGTGGCTCTTTCCAGCTTGATTTCTTCGAAGCGAAAGTCGAACGACGCGTTCTTCTTCAGGAACGCAAACCCCAGCCGTGTGTTCTGAGTGTCCTCGACCTCGCCGGTGACGCGGGTCTCCCTGTGGAAGGCCTGGCCGAAAGCAATTCCGGAAGAGCTCAAACCGAACGGCTGGTCCTCCACCGCCACGACGTTGATGGTGCCGGCGAACACCGGCGACGCGGCGCCGACCTTCGCGAGCTCGAGGTCGAACGGGGTCGGCAAGCGCGTCTCGACGAAGGCGAAGAATTCGGCCTCGACCTGGCCAAAGGTGCCTTCGACCACCCATGACAGGTCGAACTTCGTCTGCCCGTCGCTCGCCGCCACGCTCGCCACCTCCTTCGCTGGCTGGCCGGGGACCGAGCGCATGATCCTCACCTTCGCCACGTTGTAGCCGACGAACGGAAACTGGATCGTCGCTGGATCGAGGGTGACGGTGAAGGCGAGCGTGTCGCCGTCGGCGAAGGTCTCCTTGTCGCGCGTCGCGGTGCCCTTGGGCGAGGTCGCGAGCGGCACGCTGGTCTGGAACTTGAGCAGATTGAACTTGAAGATGCCGAGCTTGAGCAGGAGCTTGCGAAACGCCGAGTCGCCCGCCTTGTTGAGCGAGCCGGCGACGATGTCGGTGAGGAGCGAGAGCTTGTAGTCCGACTTGTAGTCGCTGTCGGCGGGCGCGAGCTGGCTGGTCGGCGGCGCGAAGCTGCCCTCGAGCTTGAGGCCGGAGCGCGCCGTCACCAGGTCCATTCGCAGCTTTTCGAGGAGCGTCGCGCCCGCCTTCAGCTTGGCGAAGCCGTAGCCGAACAGGAACACCTCGGTGCGGATGTTGGCGTTGTCTGGCGTGATGAAGCGCAGCTTGTTGGTGTTGACCGGGTCGTAGTTGCGAACCACCCTGCACTCGCCGGCGGCGCAGTCGAGGCCCATCTCGAGCGGGCCCTTGGTCTCGCTGGTGAGCTCGACGCCGAGCAGCGGAATCGTCAGGTTGCCCTCGAGCTCGAAGCCCAGCCCCGCCTTCACCTCGCCCGCGAGGATCAGGCCGACATAGCCCGGCAGCGGCATCAGCCGGGTGTAGAGCGGCGCCTGGCAGTCGAGGTTGAGCACGCCGCCGGCGCTCAGGGTCAGGTTGGCCTTCGTCTTGAACGCAGTGTCGGCGCGCAGGATCAGCTTCTGCAGGCCGGTGTCGCGATCGAAGTCGATCTGGTACTTCGGCTCGAACTTCATGCTGAACTGGGCCGGCTGCGAGAGCGAGACCGGCAGCTCCGGCGTCGCGAAGTCGCACTTGTACGGTCCGAGCTTGAACTCGGTGAGCGCGTTCGCCTTCTTCCGGCCGGCGACCCCCGCCGCTGCTGCGGCGAGCCCGGGCTTGGGCGTGAAGACGAACTCGTCGTCGACCTTGGCGATGTCGTACTCGGCGGTCAGCTCGGCCGGAAACTCCGGCACGAGTCCGGTGAAGTCGAGCTCCTCGTGGATCTGCGCGCTCTGCATCAGCGTCGCGATCGGCACCGTGCGCAGCTGCACCCGCACCGCACCGCCTTCGGCGCGGGCCGCGAGCACCTCGCCGCCGACGGTCTTGCCCTCGCGGCCGAGCAGCAGCGTGCCCGGCGCCGGCACCGCGATGCCGCTCAGCACGACTTCGTAGGCGTTGTCGCTGTCGTTCTCGGCCGCGGGATCGACCAGGGTCGCTTCGCCGACGACCTGCGCATCCTCGAGCAGGACCACGCCCGGCGCCGGCTGGGCGACGCTCACCAGCACCGGCGGCGAGCGAACGCCATCGGCCGTCTCGACGCTGATCTGGCTCGCGCCGAGAGCGACCTGCGCCTCGACCAGGCCGTTCGCGCTGCTCGAGACCTGCTCGGGGCGCGACGACTTCCAGACCACGTCGGCCCGGACCTCGGCGCCGGCGGCGTCGAAGGCCCGGACCTGGAACTGCTGGCGCTGGCCGGAGGCGGTGAGCAGCAGCGCCGCCGGCGTCACTTCGAGCCGGGCCGCCGGCCGCACCGGCAGGCCGCCGCCGGCCGGATCGCCGCCCCCCGCGTCGCCGCCACCGCCGCCTCCGCCGCCGCAGGCCGAAAGCGCCAGTGCGGCCAGCGCCGCACAGAGGGTCGCCACGCGAACGCGCGTCGCCTTGCTAGATTCAAACCCTTGCCTCTCCATGCCGATCTCCTCCAGCGCGCCGGAAGCGGCAGCGCGGGGCGAGTGTCGGCACGGAGCGTCTCCGCACCATCAATGGTCGGTCTCGGGCCGGCCGTCCGGCCTCGCAAGGCGGCGATCAGGACGCGCCGGGGTCGCTCGGCCGACCCCGGCGGTCGTCGCTAGTCGCCCATCGTCGCATTGGGGAAGAACGGCAAGGTGCGAACGCGCTGGCCGCTCAGCCTGAACCAGGCGTTGGCCAATGCCGGTGCGAGCGTCGGCACGCCGAGCTCGCCGACGCCGCCGATCGGCACCGCGCGATCGGCGACCGCGGGCGCCGGCAGGAGGGTCACGCTGACCACCGGCATCTCCGACAACCGGATCATCCGGCTCGTCGTGAAGTTCTTGGTCGTGGCGGCGCCGTTGGCGAAGGTCTGCCGACCGTAGAGGGCTGCGTTCAAGCCGTGCACGACGCCGCCGACGATCTGCGACTCGACCGAGCCGGGGTTGACCGTCAGGTAGCTGTCGATCGCCACCCAGACGCGCGAGACGCGAGGACCGCCGTTGCTGCTCGAAACCTCGACGACCTGCGCGACGATGCTGTTGAAGGCGGTGCCGATGGCGATGCCTCGCGCCGTGCCCTTGCGCGGCGGCGAGCTCCACGCCGCGGCGGTGGCCGCGGCGTCGAGCACGGCGAGCCAGCGCGGGTCGGTGATACGAGCGCGGCGGAACTGATACGGATCCTGCTGCGCCGCCGCGGCGAGCTCGTCGATCATCGATTCGACCGCGAAGGTGTTGATCGACGCGCCGACCGAGCGCCAGAAGCCGACCGGAATCGTCGAGGGATGGCTGACCCACTCGACCAGGCGCGCGCCGAAGGCATAGGGCAGCGCCTGCGAGCCCTCGCTTCCCTGGCTGTCGCCGGTGGCGCCGAGGACCACGCCGCGCTGGCCGAGGATCGAGGGCGAGACATTGCGATAGGTCCAGCCGGAGACGTAGCCGGAGGCGTCGAGCCCGGCGCGGGCGTGCACCAGCGCCATCGGCCGGTACTGGTCGTGGGTGAAGTCTTCCTCGCGTGGCCACATCAGCTTGACCGGGCGCTGGATCGCCATCGCGACCTGGACCGCCTGGCTGACGAAGTCGAGCTCGGCCTTGCGCCCGAGGCCGCCGCCGAGATAGGTGACGTTGATCGTCACGTTGTCGGCGCTGAGGCCGGTGAGCGCCGAGACGAGACTGAGCGCCGCCTTCGCCGACTGCGTCGGCGCCCAGACCGTGCAGCGCACGCCGGCCACGTAGTCGACGGTGCAGTTCAGCACCTCCATGCAGGCGTGGGCGACGTAGGGAAGCGAATAGGTCGCGTCGACGATCTTGGCCGACCGGGCGATCGCGGCGGCGGCGTCGGCCGTGCTTCGCTCGACGGTGTAGAGCGTGCCGGGCGGGTTGGCGGCACCGGCGACGAACGGGGTCGCCATCACGGCAAGGCTCTGCGCGTCGGCGAGGACCTTCGCGCTGTTCATGGCGGCGGCCGCGGCCGGGATGTTCCAGCGCAGCGACAGCTTCTTCGCCGCCTGCCAGGCGTCCCAGGTGTTGCTGCCGACGACGGCCACCGCGTTGGTGTTGCCCGCCGCCTCGGCGCCGCGCGCGGTCACCGTCGCCACCCGGGTCGCGACGACGGCGATCATCCCCGACGGGGTCGAAGGCATAGCCGCGAGCGTGCCGCCGAAGGTCGGGCAATGGCGGATGACGGCATAGACCATGTTCGGCACGCGCACGTCGAGGCCGAAGACGGCGCTGCCGTCGACCTTGAACGGAATGTCCGGCCGGGCCAGGGTCTTGCCGATGCACTTGAACTGCGCGTCCGGGACCAGGGGTGCGCTCGTCGGCGGCGGCAGCAGGGCGGCGGCCGCGGCGACCTGGCCGTAGGTGAGGGTCGCACCGCTCGGCAGGTGGCGGATCACGCCGTTGCTGATCGTGTAATTGCCCGCCGCGGGGTCGCCGATGCGGGCCATGGCGGCGCTGAGCAGCAGGGTTCGCGCCGTGGCGCCGGCGTCGCGCAGCTTCCAGTAGTTGTTGCGCGTGACGCTGCTGCCGACGGTGTTGATCGCGGTGCCGATCGGTGCCGGCGACGCGAGGCTGGGGCTGCCCTGGACGAGCACCACCCGCGACGGGTCGACCATCAGGTCTTCGCACAGGATCTGCGCCAGGCCCGAGAACGAGCCCTGCCCCATCTCCGAGGCGCCGATCACCAGTCGGATGCTGTCGTCGCTGCCGACGGTGAGCCACGAGTTGACGGCCGACGAGGTGGCGGCCTGGGCGGCGTTGCCGAACGGCAGGGCGAGACCGATCGTGAGTCCGCTGGCGGCGCCGAGAAACTGGCGGCGATCGATGGCGAGCGCTTGCGTCATGGTCTGGCCCTCAGAGCGTGGAGACGGCTTGCTTGATGCGCTGATAGGTGCCGCAGACGCAGAGGTTGTTCACCTCCGAGGCGATCTCGGAACCGTGGTGGCCGGCCTTCATCGCGCCCGCCACGCTCATCAGCATTCCCGACTGGCAGAAGCCGCACTGCGGCACCTGGTTGGCGATCCAGGCCTTCTGCGCCGGATGGCTCCGGTCGGGCGACAGGCCCTCGATGGTGACGATCGGCTTGCCGACCGCCGACGTCACGTCGAACTCGCAGGACCGCTCCGGCTGGCCGCCGACGAGCACGGTGCAGGCGCCGCAGATTTCGATGCCGCAGCCGTATTTTGTGCCGGTGAGGCCGATCAGGTCGCGCAGGACCCAGAGCAGCGGCATGTCGCCGCTGGAGACGGTCACGGTGTGATCGCGGCCGTTGACGTTGAGGGTAAGGGTGGACACCGTTGCTTCTCCCGCGGGGGACGAATTCCCCGGTCACGCCAATATATGTGTGATTTGCACATTTGACTGTGAGCAATCGAAACAGGCGCGCGCCAGGACGGCCACCCACGCCGCGCCCAGGGTCGAGGCGGCGCTGCGCGCCCTCGGCTGAGCGGACGGCGGCTCGCGGCTAGGGCCGTCCGCCGCGCCGCACCAGGCGGTCGACGAGCTGCGTGCGGCTCTCGACGCCGAGCTTGCGGAAGATGCTGCCGATGTGCGTTCGCACCGTCGTGAAGCCAATGCCGAGACGCTGCGCGATCGCCTTGTCGCGCAGGCCGATCTGCACCAGGCGCGCGACCGCCAGCTCGCGCTCGGTGAGCGCAGGGTGGCCCTGCTGCGGCGCGGCCGGTGCGGCGCCGGCGCACCGGCTGCGCTGCAGGGCCCCGACGAAGGCCGGCCGGATCAGCTCGAGCAGCTCGAGCGTGTCGGCACCGAACCGCTCGCGCCTGCGGCCGCGCCAGATCCGCATGTCGCCGATGTTCTCGTCGCCGACCCAGGCATACATGTTGACGCCCCAGTAGAGGCCGTCGCGGTACAGGAAGTCGTTGAAGAATTCGGTCTTCACCAGCTCCGACTGCGGCATCACCTGCTCCACCAGGGTTGCCGAGCGGCGACTCTGCATCTTCGACGTGATCGGGTCGCGATGCTGGTAGTAGGCCTCGTAGCTGCTCAGGTTGCGGTCGGACATGTTGAGCGCGACGCGGTTGCCGAAGACCTTTCGCGATGCGTCCCAGACGTAGGAGGCGTAGTAGTCGGCGTCGAGCAGGTCGAGCAGGCGCAGGCCGATCTTCTCGCGCACCTCGGCTTCGTCGTGCGGTTCGGTCAGCGCTACCATTAGCTGCGACAGCGCCTGGGTCTGGGCTGTTGACAGGAACATCGCACCTCCGCAACGTGCGCCCTCATCAGTCTTGAGGATAGCAGCGGGCTTTTCGCTGCCGCAACATCGTCTCGTGCCAGACCGCGCCGCGTTTCGAAAGAGGTTCCGATGGATGTCACCGCCCTGACGATCAGCGAGGCCGCAGGCGCGTTGCAGCGCGGCGAGATGTCGGCCCTGGCCTATGCCGACGCGCTGCTCGCGCAGGCGGACCGGGCCGCGTCCCTCAACGCCTTCATCCACCACGACCCGGAGCAGGTGCGGGCCGCCGCCCGCGCCGCCGACGCCAAAGGCGCCGGCGGGCCGCTGCACGGCGTTCCGCTCGCCCTCAAGGACAACCTCGACACCGCCGACATGCCGACCACCGGCGGAACGCCGGGGCTGAAGGGCCATCGGCCGAAACGCAACGGGCCGGTCGTGCAGAGCCTGCTCGACGCCGGCGCGATCGCCTTCGGCAAGGCCAACCTGCACGAGCTCGCCTACGGCATCACCAACAACAACGCCGGCTTCGGCGCCGCCAGGAATCCCTACGACCCGACGCGTATTCCCGGCGGCTCCAGCGGCGGCGTCGGCGCGGCGGTCGGCGCGCGCATCGTCCCCGGCGGCATCGGCTCCGACACCGGCGGCTCGGTGCGCGTGCCGGCGGCCTTGTGCGGCATCGTCGGCTTCCGGCCGACCACCGGGCGCTGGTCGTCGGCTGGCGTGGTGCCGATCTCGCACACCCGCGACACGCCCGGGCCGATGACGCGCAGCGTCGCCGACTGCATCCTGCTCGACAGCGTGGTCACCGGCAGCACGGCGCCGAAGGCAGTCGTGAGCCTGAAGGGTCTGCGCCTGGGCGTGCCGCGCGCCCACTTCTGGAGCCCGCTCGACACGGAGACCGCGCGCCTGATGGAAGAGGTGCTGGCGCGCCTGAAGGACGCCGGCGCGATCCTGGTCGAGGCCGACATCGCCGATGTCGCCCGCCTCGACGGCGAGGCCGGCTTTCCGATCGCCCTCTACGAGACGGTCACCGACCTGAACGCCTACCTGGCGGGCCACGGCTCGCCGCTGCGCTACGCGGAGCACGTGGCCCAATGCGCCAGCCCCGACGTGGCCGGCCTGCTGCAGAGCCTGCACGGCGAGGCGGCGATTCCCGAGGCCGCGTACCGGCACGCGCTCGGCGTGCTCCGGCCGCAGCTGCAGGCCGCGTATCGCGATCACTTCAGGAAGCAGGCGATCGACGCGCTCGTCTTTCCGACCACGCCC
Source organism: Burkholderiales bacterium (assembly GCA_031360885.1). Lineage (GTDB taxonomy): Bacteria > Pseudomonadota > Gammaproteobacteria > Burkholderiales > Burkholderiaceae_C > Schlegelella_A. The sequence continues at coordinate 19,191 of JANMCC010000186.1, forward strand.
CTGCCCGCCGCGCCGATCGGCGACGACGAGACGGTGGCGCTGAACGGCGAGCGCGTGCCGACCTTCTTCACCTTCATCCGCAACTCGAGCCCGGGCAGCGTTGCCGGCATTCCCGGCATCAGCCTGCCGGCGGCCCTCACCGCCTCAGGCCTGCCGCTGGGCATCGAGCTCGACGCGGCCGAAGGCGCCGATTCGCGCCTGCTGGCGATCGCGCTGGCGGTCGAAGGCGTGCTGCCGAAGCTGCCCGCTCCCAAGATCCAACGAGGAGGTATCGCATGACCCAGGTCCCGTTCATCCCCACCCGCCGCCGCATCCTTTCCGCAGCCGCCGGCACCGCCGTGCTCGGCACCGGCTGGGTCGGCTCGGCCCTGGCCCAGGCGAAGGAATTCAAGGTCGGCTTCTTCATCGCCCTCAGCGGACCGGCGTCGCTGTTCGGGCCGACGCAGAAGGCCTGCGCCGAGCTCGCGGCCGAGAAGATCAACAAGGCCGGCGGCATCATGGGCCGGCAGGTCAAGCTGATCTTCGCCGACGCCGGCGGCGCGCCGGCGGAGACGGCGAAGTCTGCCGTGCGCCTGATGCTCGAGGACAAGGTCGATCTCTTCATCGGCTCGCATGACAGCGCCACGCGCGAGGCGAACATCGCCACCATCAAGGGCAAGACGCCCTACATCTATTCGCCGGTGTACGAAGGCGGCGAATGCTCGCCGAACGTGTTCTGCCTCGGCGAGACGCCGCCGCAGCAGGCCCAGCCGGCGATCGAGTTCCTGGCCAAGGAGAAGAAGCTGAAGACCTTCCACCTGATCGGCGACGACTACGTCTGGCCGCGCAAGGTGAACGAGCAAGTGAAGAAGTTCGTCGCCGAGTACGGCGGCAAGGTGGTCGGCGAGGAGTACGTGCCCTTCGGCGCGCCGAACAAGTTCGAGGAGGCGGTGACGCGCATCAAGGCGGCCAGGCCCGACGCGGTGATCGCCACGCTGGTGGGCGCCGACAACGTCAACTTCAACCGCACCTTCGCCGGCTTCGGCCTCGACAAGACGATCGCCCGCCTTTCGCTGCTGCTGGAGGAAAACACGCTGATGGGCGTGGGCGCGGAAAACAGCGCCAACCTCTATTCGTGCATGGGCTACTTCGCCAACAACCCGTCGGACGCGGCCAAGGCCTTCAAGGCCGAGTACATGGCGAAGTACGGCGACAAGGCGCCGCAGCTCGCGACCATCGGCGCCGACTGCTACTCGGCGCTCAACCTGGCGAAGGCGCTGTTCGACAAGGCCGGCGCGGCCGACGCCAAGAAGCTCGCGACCGCGTCCGAAGGCCTGGTCTTCAACACCGCCTCCGGGCAGGTGACGATGCGCGGCCGCCAGGTCGACAAGGACATGTACCTGGCGCAGTGCAAGGGCACGCAGTTCGAGGTCATCAAGACCCTGAAGGCGATCAAGAGCGGCACCGCCTGCCGGGCCTGATGCGCGGCGGGCCGCCTCGAACCTGCTGAAGGGCCGGCGCTGGAGCCGGTCCTCGTCGCCCAGGCGCTGAACGCGCTGTACGGGATCGCCTCGCTGGCGATCCTGGCGCTCGGCCTCGCCGTCGTGCTGGGCCTTCTCGGCGTGCTCAACCTCGCCCATGGCGAGCTGGTGATGATCGGGGCGTACTGCGGCTACGTGGTCCAGGCGCAGGGCTGGCCGTACCTTTACGCCGTGCCGCTGGCACTGGGGGTCTGCGGCGTACTCGGATATGTCGTCGAACGCTGGCTGGTGCGGCCGCTCTACCAGCGGCCGTTCGACACGCTCGTCGTCACCTGGGGCCTGAGCCTGCTGCTGCGCAAGTGCGCCGAGGCGATGTTCGGGCTCGGCTACAAGAGCCTGACCGAGCCGATCGGCGGCACGGTCGAGTTGCTCGGCGCGACCTACCCGCGCTACCGGCTTCTCCTCATCGTCATCAGCGCCCTCGTGCTCGGTGGCCTCGTGCTCTGGTACGGCAGGAGCCGCACCGGCACGCGCATCAAGGCGATGGTCGGCAACCCCGAGCTCGCACGCGCCCTCGGCATTCCGGTGCGGCGCTACGCCTCGGCCACGTTCGTCGTCGGCACCTGCCTGGCGGGCCTGGCCGGCGTGATGATCGCGCCGCTCGCACCGGTGCAGCCGTTCATGGGCCTGGACCACATCCTGATGTCGTTCTTCGTGCTCGTGGTGGGCGGCCTCGGCAGCGTCGGCGGCCTGCTCACCGGCTCGGCCGTGATCGGCGGCAGCAACAGCATCGTCTCGGCGCTGAGCGACAGCACCGGCGGCTACCTGTGCGTGCTCGTGCTGGCCATCGTCTTCCTCTGGCTTCGGCCGCGCGGCATCCATGCGCGCCGCTAGCGCCGCGCCCGCGCTGCGCGAAGGCAGGGGCGGTCCTGCGCTCCGCGCGGGGGGCGCCGTCGTCGCGCTCCTGCTGCTGCCGTTCGCGGTCGGCGACTTCTGGGCCTACCAGCTCGGCCTGCTGTATCTCTACGCGATCGCCGCGCTCGGGATCGGCCTGTGCTGGGGCCGCACCGGTTTCCTGCCGCTCGGCCAGGGCACCTTCTTCGGCCTCGCTGCCTACCTCTCCGGCTTGGCGCTGATCGAGCTCGACGGCAGCCTGTGGCTCATCGTCCTGCTGCCGCTCGCCGCCTGCGCGTCGGGCCTGCTCGCCTTCCTCATCGGCGTGCTGGTGTTTCGCCGGCGCGGCGAGAGCGGGCCGTACTTCTCGATGATCACCCTGGCGCTCTCGCTGCTCGCCTACCAGGTGGCGAACAACTGGGAGTCGGTGACCGGCGGCTTCAACGGGCTGAAAGGCATTCCCGGGCTGCCCGGGCTCGACAGCTACACGGCCGCCTACGAGGTCGCCGCCGTCGCCCTCGCGGTATCGGCGTTCGGCGTGGCCTGGCTCTACCGCGCGCCGCTCGGCGTGCTCTGGGCCGCGCTGGCGCACAACGAGCGCCGGGTCGTGCTGTTCGGCTTCGATGCCAACCGACTGAAGGCGGTGGCCTTCGGCGTGAGCGGCCTGCTCGCCGGCATCGGCGGCGCGCTCTATGCGCCGCAGCAGGGGCTGGTGACGCCGCAGCTCTGCGGCTTCGGCCTCTCCGCCGACTTCGTGATCTGGGCCGCGGTGGGCGGGCGCTTTCGCCTGCTCGGGCCGGTGCTCGGCGCCGTGCTCGTGGGGGCGCTGACGAGCGGGCTGCGCGACCGCTTCCAGTTTTGGGAGATCGGCATCGCGATCATCTTCATCGCCGTCGTGCTGCTGTTTCCGCAGGGCCTCGTCGGCATCTTCGCGCCGCTCGAGCGGCGCTTCGGCCGCCGCCCTGTTCCGGCCGCCGGCATCGCCGCGCCGGCGCGCGCGGATGCGGGTGGCGCCGCCAAGCTGCTCGTCGAGGGCGTGCGCGTTCGCGTTGGCGAGGTGACGATCCTCGACGGGCTCTCGCTGGCCCTCGAGCGCGCCGGCATCTACTGCGTGATCGGCCCGAACGGGGCCGGCAAGACCTCGACCTTCAACATGCTGAGCGGCGAGCTCGCGCCGCAGGCCGGCACCGCGACCTTCGACGGCCGCCCGCTCACCCGCCTGGCGACGCACCGGATCGTGCGCCTCGGCATCGGCCGCAAGTTCCAGATCCCCTCGGTCTTTCCCGCGCTCTCGATCGCCGACAACGTCGCGATCGCGCTCTGGAGCGCCCGCGCGCGCCGGCTCGACCTGCTGCGGCCGCGGCTGCGCCGCTGGACCAGCCCGGTGCTCGAGTCGCTGCGCGAGCGCTACCCCTTCCTCGCCGATGCCGGCCGCACCGCCGCCGAGCTGTCGCACGGCGAGCGGCAGGTGCTCGAGCTGGCGATGGCGCTGCTCGGCGAGCCGCGCCTGCTCCTGCTCGACGAGCCCTGCGCCGGCCTCTCGCCGCAGGAGACGGCGCAGGTCATCGACGTGATCCGCTGGGCCAGCGAGCGGCGCGGCGCGACCGTGGTGGTGATCGAGCACGACATGAGCCTGGTGAGGAAGCTCGCCGACCGCGTGTTCGTGCTGCACAACGGCAGCCTGCTGGCCGAAGGCACGGTCGCCGAGATCCAGGCGAACGCCGCGGTGAAGGCGATCTACGTGGGCGCGGAGAAATGAGCGCGCGCCTGGAGTTCGAAGGCCTGGTCGGCGGCTACGGCGAGGTCGACGTCGTTCGCGGCGTCTCGGGCGCGGTCGCCGTAGGCAAGGTGCTCGCCGTCATCGGCCGCAACGGCGTCGGCAAGAGCAGCCTGATGAAGCTGCTGTTCGGCCAGCTCGCCTGCCGCGCCGGCAGCGTGCGCTTCGAGGGCCGCGCCATCGAGCGGCTGGAAGCTTCGCAGCGCCGCGCGCTCGGGATCAGCTACTGCCCGCAGGAGCGGCCGGTGTTCGACGACCTGAGCGTTCGCGACAACCTGACGCTGATGCGACCCGACCGCGGCCTCGCCGCCTTCGCGCCGCTGTTCGAGCGCTTTCCGATCCTGGCGCAGCGTCTCGGCCAGCACGCCGGCACGCTCTCGGGCGGCGAGAAGAAGATCCTCTCGTTCGTGCGTGGCCTCGCCGAGGCGCAGCCCCTGCTGCTGCTCGACGAGCCGAGCGAGGGCGTGCAATGGGAGAACATCGTCCACATGGCCGAGCTGATCGGCGCGGCCAAGGCGACGGGAACCTCCTTCGTCGTCGTCGAACAGAACCTGGCCTTCGCCGAGCTGATCGCGGACCGCTACCTCGTCATCGAGCAGGGCCGGGTGGTGCTCGACGGGCGCCGCGCCGAGGTCGAGCGCGAGCAGCTGCTGCAGTACCTGCACGTCTGATCCGCGCGCGCCGGGCGCGGCGCTAGAGCTGGAACGCGAGCCAGAGCAGCAGGCCCTCGGAGAGGTCGCGCAGCAGGCCGGGCTCGGTCGGCTGGAAGCGGCTGGCGGCCGCCCGCTCGTCTTCGATCCACGCCGCGAACCGTCGCACGTCGGCCGGCTCGTAGAAGGCGACCATCAGCTCGTAGTTGAGGAAGAGGCTGCGCAGGTCGAGGTTGGCCGAACCAACGAGCGCGAGCTGGTCGTCGATGACGATCGCCTTCGCATGCTGCATGAAGGGCTCGAACCAGATCCGCGCCCCCGCGGCCGCCAGGTCGCGCAGCGGCCGATGCCGGGCGACGTCGGCGAGATGATGGTTGGAGCGGCGCGGCAGGACGATGTCGATCTGCACGCCACGGCGCGCCGCCAGCGTCAGCGCCATCAGCAAGGTGGCGTCGGGAATGAAGTACGGGGTGACGAGCAGCACCCGGCGCCGGGCCATGAAGCAGCCCGAGACGAGCAGCGACTGCACCGTGTCGTCGACCTGCTCCGGCCCGCTCGGCACGAGCTGCGCGACCGGCGCATCGCTGGCGGCGATGACGTGCGGCGCCGGGCAGCGGGCGAGCGGCGGCGTGCGGGTCGCGTAGGCCCAGTCTTTCTCGAACAGCTCGCAGGCCTGCACCGCGAGCTCGCCGCCGAGATCGAAGCTGAGGTCGTGCCAGGCGTGGTTGCGAAGGGTCTTGCCGGACCGCCGCGCCGGGTCGCCCTCGAAATATTCGTCGGCGAAGTTTCGCCCGCCGCACCAGAGCCGCGCCGCGTCGACGACGACCATCTTGCGGTGATTGCGCAGGTTGGCGCGGCCGCGCAGGATCGAGCGGAACGGCGGCACGAACTTCACGACCTTGACGCCCGAGCGCCGAAGTGCGTCGAGATCGAGGCGGCCGCCGAGCCAGGCGCCGATGCCGTCGATCAGGATCCGCACCACGACGCCCTGCTCGGCCCGGGCGCGCAGCGCGGCGGCGATCTCGTCGCCGAGGCCGTCGCGGGCGAGGATGAAGGTGCAGACGTCGATCGTCCGGGTGGCGCCGGCGATCAGCTCGAGCGCGGCGCGGCGCGCCTCTGCCCCGTCGGCATGGATGCGCAGCGCGCCGTAGGCGGCGGCGGGCGCCAGGCCCATCGAGCGGCCGAGCCGGCGGGCCCAGAGCGAGGCGATCTCGGCGTCGTCGGGCGCGCTCTCGACCGGCGGCAGCGCGAGCTGCGGCTCGTCGCGCATGCGCAGCTTCCTGCTTCCGAACATGAAGTAGAGCGGCAGCGCGACGTAGGGCAGGAGCGTGAGGGCGACGACCCAGGCCACCGCGGCCGACGGATCGCGGCGCTGCGGCAGCGACCGTGCCGCGGCGACGTAGAGGATCAGGCCGAGCGCGACGACGATGCCATGCACCGTCATCAGGTAGCGGTCGAAGAAGATGTCGAGCGTCATGCGAGTCCCGTCACCCTGAGCGAAGCGAAGGGTCTCGCGTGGCGCAGGGATCCTTCGCTGCGCTCAGGATGACATGCACGGCCCGCGGCCGCGCCGTGTCACTTCTTGCGGTACTTGCGCAGCGCCGCGATCTGCGCCGCGATGGTCATCAGCTCGCTTTGCGCCATCGCCAGGTCGATGTCGCTCTTGGCGTTCTTCATCGCTTCCTCGGCGGCCTGCCTGGCTTCGTTGGCCTTGGCTTCGTCGAGGTCCTTGCCGCGGATCGCGGTGTCGGCGAGCACGGTCACCGAGCCGGGCTGGATCTCGAGAATGCCGCCGGCGACGAACACGAACTCTTCCTCGCCCGTATCGGCGCGCTGGATCCGCACCGCGCCCGGCTTGATGCGGGTGATCAGCGGCGCATGACGCGGGTAGATGCCGAGCTCGCCCATCTCTCCCGGGAGGGCGACGAACTTCGCCACGCCGGAGAAGATCTCCTCTTCCGCGGAGACGACGTCGACTTGCAGCGTGGCCATCGTGTTCCCTTTCCGCGCTTACTTGATCGTCTTGGCCTTCTCGAAGGCCTCGTCGATGCCGCCGACCATGTAGAAGGCCTGCTCGGGCAGCGAGTCGCACTCGCCGTTGACGATCATCTTGAAGCCGCGGATCGTTTCCTTGAGCGTGACGTACTTGCCCGGGCTGCCGGTGAAAACCTCGGCCACCGAGAACGGCTGCGACAGGAAGCGCTGGATCTTGCGCGCCCGGGCGACCGCGAGCTTGTCTTCCGGCGCCAGCTCGTCCATGCCGAGAATGGCGATGATGTCGCGCAGCTCCTTGTAGCGCTGCAGCGTGCCCTGCACCGCGCGGGCGGTCTCGTAGTGCTCCTGGCCGACGACGTTCGGGTCGAGCTGGCGCGAGGTGCTGTCGAGCGGGTCGACCGCGGGGTAGATGCCGAGCGAGGCGATGTCGCGCGAAAGCACGACGGTCGAGTCGAGGTGGGCGAAGGTCGTCGCGGGTGACGGATCGGTAAGGTCATCGGCCGGCACGTAGACGGCCTGGATCGAGGTGATCGAGCCGACCTTGGTCGACGTGATGCGCTCCTGGAGCCGCCCCATTTCCTCGGCCAGCGTCGGCTGGTAGCCCACCGCCGAAGGCATCCGGCCGAGCAGCGCCGAGACCTCGGTGCCGGCCAGGGTGTAGCGGTAGATGTTGTCGACGAAGAACAGCACGTCCTTGCCTTCGTCGCGGAACGACTCGGCGATCGTCAGGCCGGTCAGCGCGACGCGCAGCCGATTGCCCGGCGGCTCGTTCATCTGGCCGTAGACCATGGCGACTTTCGACTCGCCCAGGTTCTCGAGGTTGACGACGCCCGAATCGGCCATCTCGTGATAGAAGTCGTTGCCCTCGCGGGTGCGCTCGCCGACACCCGCGAACACCGACAGGCCGCTGTGCGCCTTGGCGATGTTGTTGATCAGCTCCATCATGTTCACGGTCTTGCCGACGCCGGCG
>JANMCC010000208.1:0-5625 GCA_031360885.1 Burkholderiales bacterium
TTCGGCCTGCCGACGATCGTCTTCGCGCTGCAGTACGGGCTGGTCCGCGACACGCCGTACGGCACCGCGCTGTCGGCGCTGGCGCTGGCGGCGTTCTACGTGTTCCTGGAAACGACGATGAGGAAGCGCCCGGAGCTCGGCATCACGTTCGATGCCAGCCTGGCGATCGCCACCGTCTTCCTGAGCCTGGTGATTCCTTTCGCGCTCGACGAGCGCAGCACCGCCGGCGCCTGGACGCTCGAGGCGGCGGGCCTGGTCTGGCTCGGCTTTCGCCAGCGGCGCACGCTGCCGCGCGCCTTCGGCTACATCCTCTTCGTCCTTGCCGGCGGCGCCATGCTGTTCGCGCACGAGCGCTTCGGCGTCCCCACGGCGATCTTCAACGCCTACCTGTTCAACGGCCTGATGGCCGGCGCGGCGGCGATCGCTGGCGCGTACTTCGTCCATCGCCAGCGCGACAACGAGGCGATAAAGGTTGGCGAGGAAGTCGCCGAGCCGCTGCTGATCGCGCTGGCGACCCTCTGGCTGGTGTCGACCGCGGGCGTCGAGATCTCGGCCTTCGTTCCGTGGCAGCTCCAGCGCTCGGCGTCGCTCGTCTCGGCCAGCGGCATCCTGCTGCTGTACGTGCTGGTCGCCTATCGGCTCGCCTGGCCCAACATCGCCTGGCCCGCGGTCGCGCAGGCTCCGCTGCTGCTTGTCGGCGCGGGCGTGGTCGCGAGCATCGTCGGCCATCCGCTGAAGGGCGGCGGCGTCTGGGCCTGGCCGATCGCCTTCGCGGTGCACGCGCTGGTGCTCCGGCTGGCCGCGCCGCGCTGGCCCGAGCCGGTCGTCCGCGCGGTCCACGCCTCGGGCTTCATCGCCCTGGCCCTGCTGGGCGCGCTGCTCGGTCGGGCGATCACCGCCGATTGGGGCAACGCCGAGAGCGCCTGGCCCTGGCTCGGCTGGCTGGTGGCGCCGGCCGCGCTGCTGCTCCTGCTCGCCCGTCCCGCGACCGCCGGCATCTGGCCGCTGCGCGCCTCGCCAATGGCCTACGTGCAGGTCGGCGGCGCCGTGCTCGCGGCGGGTCTGTGGCTCTGGACGCTGGTGGCCAACGTCGCCTCCGACGGCAGCGCGGCGCCGCTGCCGCACCTGCCCCTGATCAACCCGCTCGACGTCGGCGTCGCCCTCGCGCTGGTCGCGATCCTGCTCTGGCGGCGCTCGGCCGGCGAGGCGAATCGCGCGTTGCTCGGCGCCGTCGTCGCGGCCGGATTCGTCTGGCTCAACGCGATGCTGGTCCGCGCCTTTCACCACTATGGCGACGTGCCCTATCGCGTCGACGCCTGGCTCGGCTCGCTCGCCGTGCAAAGCGGCATCGCCCTGCTCTGGGCGCTGACCGCGCTGGTCGCGATGTGGCTCGGCGCGCGCCGCGGCGAGCGCATGCCCTGGGTCGTCGGAGCGATGCTGCTCGCCGCGGTGGTGCTGAAGCTGCTGCTGGTCGATCTCTCGGGCACCGGCACAGTGACCCGGATCGTCTCCTTCATCGGCGTCGGCGTGCTGATGCTGGTGATCGGCTACGTCGCGCCGCTGCCGGCCAAGGAGGTACGCCATGCATCGGCCTGACATCGTCCTCGGCCGGCCCGCAACGAAGCTCGCCGCGAGCCTCCTGCTCGTCGCGGGCGCTCTTTCGGCCGCGGCCGCCGACACGCGGCCCTACCGCTACGGCGCGCCGGTCGAGATCGTGAAGCCGGCTCCGTTCGTCGAGCTCGCCGTGCCGCCCGCGGCCTATGCCCGTGCGATGCAGGCCGACCTGCGCGACCTGCGCCTGGTCGATGCCACCGGCGAACGTGTGCCGTTCGCGATGCTCGCGCCGGCCGCCGTAGCCACGGCCAGTGAGCGCCTGCGAGAGGCGACGCTGTTCCCCCTGCCGCAGCGCCCGTCGGCCAACGCCGCATGGCCCTCGCCGGTCGAGGTCAGCGTCGACGGCGACCGGATCACGGTCCGTCGCTCGGCGGCGGGCGCGTTGTCTGCTGCCGCGCCGGCGCGCGAATCGCCGGGCTGGCTGATCGATCTCGGCGAGCTCGCGCCGACCGAGCCGGCGCCGCACCGCCTGCTCCTGCGCTGGTCCGGACCCGCCGAGTTCTCCGCCGCCTACGCGGTCGAGACCAGCGCTGACCTGAGGAGCTGGCGGAGCGCGGCCGGCGGGCAGGTGATGGCCTTGCAATCGGCCAGCGGCGCCCTCGCCCAGCCGATTGTCGGCCTGCCGGAAGCGACCGGCCGCTTCGTCCGCCTCACCTGGCTCGATCCGGCGACCGCGCCCGTCCTTGCCAGCGCCGCGTCGGTCGCCGCGGCGCCGGGCCTGGTCGCCGTCGCCGCGGCGAACGAGCTTGCCTTCGCGGCGAGCGCGGTTCCCGCGGAAGGCGTCGGCAAGGAGCCCGAGCCGCGCGGCTCGCTGCACTTCGACCTCGGCGGCGACCTGCCGCTCGTCGACGTCGAGTTGCGCTTCGCCAGCGGCACGCGGATCGCACCGGTCCGGCTGCAGGGCCGCAGCCGCGCCGGCGATGCCTGGCGCGAGTTCGGCAGCGGCGTGTTCTACCGGATCGAGCGCGACGGCACGGCCGCCGAGGCGCCGGCGCTGACTTTGGGCACCCATGCCCGCTACCTGCGCGTCGTTCCCGACGAGCGCGCCGCGGCGCTCGATCCGGGGCAGACGCGCCTCGTCGTCCATGCCCGCCTGGCGTCGCTGGTGTTCGCTTCGACCGGCCAGGCGCCGTTTCGTCTGCTTGCCGGCTCGGCCGACGCGGCCGCGGGCGCCCTGCCGGTGGCGACGCTGGTGCCGCAGCTCGACGCCGAGCGCCCACGCTTCGGTACGGCGCGCCTCGGCGACTTCGCCGAGGCGCCCGAGGTCGCCCTCGCCGCCGAGCGTGCGGCCGGTGCGGCGCGGCTTCGGCCCTGGCTGCTCTGGGGCGTGCTGGTGATCGGCGTTGCCGGACTGGCGCTGCTCGTCTGGCGGCTGGCGAAGAGCGGCGCGGCGCCGCCCGCTGCCTGACCGGCGAGGCGGCTCAGGCGCCGAGCAGCTCGCCGACCGGCTTCAGCTCCTCGATCCGGTCGCAGATCGACTTGACGACCATCAGGATCGGCACGCCGAGCAACAGGCCCCAGACGCCCCAGAGCCAGCCGAACACGAGCACGCCGACGAACACCGCGAACGGGCTCATCCGGCCGGCCCGTCCCAGCCACCAGGGCGTCAGCAGGTTGCCGACCAGGGTGTGGATGGCGAACGAACTGGCGCCGATGAGCAGGCCGCGATCGAGCGATTCGAACTGCGCTACGCCGATCACCGCCGACGCGAGCCCGACCACGACCGCGCCGAGATAGGGAATGAGATTGGTGATGGCGGCGAAGATCGCCCAGATCAGCGCCTGGTTCAGGCCGAGGGCGAAGAACGCGAGGCCGGTCAGCACGCCGACCACCACGCTGGTCGCCATCTGCACGAACAGGTAGCGCTGGATCTGGGCATGGATCTCGTCGAGCGCCTGGACCGTGATCTTCTTCTGGCTGAGGCGCGACCCCGAGAGCTTGACCATCTTGCGCCGGAAGGTGTCGCCCGAGGCGAGCAGGAAGAAGGCGATGAAGAAGACGAGCGTTGCCTGGCCGATGAAGGTCATCAGGCCGAGCGTGCCCGTCCAGAGGTAGTCCTTGACGTCGAGGTGCGGCTTCTCGACGACCACGCGGGTCACGCCACGGGGCGTCGGCGGCAGGCTGCTCGACATCGGCTCGATCCGTCGCGACGCCGTCGGCGTGGCCGGCAGCGCGGGCCCCGAGCGGGCACCGCCGCTCGCGGCAGGGGAGCTCGCCGAGGACGCTCCCGAGGCGATGCCGGTGTTCTCCTCGGCGGCGCGCTCGATCTCCGCCGCGGCCTGCTGCACCTTCTCGATCGTCGAGGTGGAGCTCGGCCCGGGCCGCTGCAGCGACTTGCGCACCTTCTGCGCCACCTCGGGCAGCGACGCGATCATGTCGGTGGCGTCGTCGCTCAGCGCCACGGTGGCCCAGACCACGCCGGCGACGATCGCCGCCAGCAACAGCCCGGCCCCAGCCGCCCGCGGCACGCGCCAGCCGTGCAGGCGATCGACCGCCGGCGTCAGCGCGTAGCTGAGCATGACCCCCATCAGCAGCGGGATGAACACCGCCTTGGCCCATTGCAGCGCCCACATCGAGGCGATGACCGCGAGCAGCACGAGCGCGAGATTGCGCACGTGGACGGGCATGTGCAGGTGCAGCTGCGAGACCTCTTGGGGCTCTTGCGGATCAGGGGCGGTCTCGGCCGCTTCGTCGGTCTTCACGGCCGGGGGGTTCCAGGGAGGGGTGGGGACACCCGCGGCCCGGCACTCGGCGTGCCTGCTCGCTTCACGGACCGGCTTCGGCGGGCAGCGCGATGTAGTGACGCTCGAGCTCGGGCGGCATCGGCGTATCGAGCAGGGTGCAGGTCAGGCGCAGGGCGTCGGCGGCGGCGTCGCCGAAGCGCACGCCGCCGTTCGCCTTGAGCGCTGCCGCGACCCAGGAGCGGATCACCACCGGACGCTGCATCCAGGAAAGCGTCTGCAAGCGCGCCAGGGCCTCGAACACGTTCTCCGCGTCGGGCGCGTCGAACGGCGGCGCCTCGGCATGCGGCTGCCAGTACTCCATGACGCTTTCGTACCAGCGTGCCCCGGCGCTCTCGTCGCCCCGGTCCTCGGCGACCATTCGCGCCAGGAACGCGGTGTAGACGGCGAGCGCCAGGACGTCGGTCTCCAGCCATTCGGTGACTTCGAGGTTCGCCTCCGCCCGCGCCGCCAGCGGCGTCACCTCGCCCAGCCCGCGCCGCAGCGCCAGCCAGTGCAGGCGGTCGATCGGCCGGACGACGCCGCGCGCGCCCATGATGCGGCGCATTGCCCTGAGCAGACCTTGCCGGGCGGCGATCGGCTGCCGCGCCATGCGGGCGAGGAGCCGCTCGAACCAGGGCAGGCGGGCCGCGCCGGAGAGGCTGGCCGCGTGCTCGCGCAGGCCCTCGCGGCCGGGCGAGGACGCGGTCTCGATCGTCCAGGCGCGCGCCGCGCGCCTGCTGCCCGGCGGCAGCAGCAGGGCGAGCAAGGCGGCGTGCAACTCGCCGGCGCCGTGCACCCGCGACAGCCGGTCGGAGGCGTTGCTCTCCGGGTCGTGCGCTGCCTGGTTCTTCGAGTAGACGTCGTTCACTGCATCCTCCGCACGACGCGCGCGCCGGCCGGACTCTGTGGTCCCTGAGCAGGCGAAGTGTCGCACCGCCGTGGGGGGCGCGACAGCGTCGATGCGCCCAGCGCCTTGCGCCGCCCCGGCGCGTGGCTTCCCATAGCGTTGACAGGCCCTAGAGCGTTGCGCCGGGGCGAAAGCCGAACAGCCTGGCGACGAGGACGGTCGGGAACTGGCGGACCGCCGCGTTGTACTCGGCGACCGCGGCGTTGAACTCGCGCCGCGCGAAGTCGAGCGTCGCGTCGCCGCTGGCCAGCCTGGCGTTGATCTCGGGCAGGTCGGCGCCGGCCATGGTCTGCACCGGCAGCCGGGTGCGCGCGGCCGCGAGGATCTCCTCGGCGACGCGCAGGCTCGTCACCGCGCTGGCCGCGCCGGGCCGCGGCTGCG
>JANMCC010000302.1:0-22136 GCA_031360885.1 Burkholderiales bacterium
TGACACCCGCGCCGTTGGCTCCATTGGCGCCGTGGGAGCCGTTCGCGCCGTTGGCTGCCTTAGGAGCGCTGGCGCCGTTGCCGGCATGCGTCTCGGCTGCCACGGGAGCCGGCCGCGGCGTAGCGATGATCGGCTGCGGAATGACGGGCCGGGGAGCGACGATCGGCGGGCTCGCCTCGGCGGCGATCAAGGGCGCGGCGGCGACCGGATCGGCATAGCGCGGCGCCGGCAGCGCCTGCGCCGGCCGGGGCCGCGGCAGGGCACGGGCAACGCCAGCGGCGTCGCCGGTCATGTAGGCCGCCATGACGCGTTCCTGGGTCTCGAGAAATTGCCGCATCGTCTCGAAGTACTCGGCCATCACGGCCGGGTCGCCCCCGCTCGGCGCGGGTCGTCGCTGATCCATCCTGCTCTCCTTGCTTGAACGCGTGAATGGCATGGCTCGATTCGTGTTCGAGCCTCCCCTCCGCGGCACGGGTGGCGCCTCGGAGAAAGTCGCTGCGGCACTCTCGTGCCGCTTGGGTTCGGCCGCGGCCGGCGACGCACGAGGCGCCTCCACCGACTGCGATTCGGGGTGGGCGAGCGCCTGTTCGAGCGTCACGCCGATCTGTCGCTGCGGCTCGCCGGCGCGCCGCGAATAGCTGCCGTTGAGCATCCAGGCGTGCTTGGGCAGGGCCGTCGCCGCGCTCAGCGTCTCGAGCTGATCGGGGTTGCCGATCCGGCACGACCGACGCTCGAACAAGGGACGCAGGTCGACGACAACGCCAGCACAGACGAGCTGCGCGAGCGCGCCCAGCACGCCGGCGAGACCGCTGCCGTCGTCGACGGCGATGGCGACGTGCGGCCGCTCCGCCAGGATCTTCGCGGTGAGCCGGGTGAGGATCGCCTTCGGCCCGACTTCGAGGAAGATGCGGGCCCCGTCCTGGTACATCGCCTCGATCTCGGAGACGAACTCGACCGGACGCACCAGGTGCTCGCTCATCTGCTTGCGCGTCTTCGCGACTTCGGCCGCATGCGGCCGGGCGGTGGTGTTCGAGTACACCGGAACGCGCACCGGCTGCCACGGCGTCGCGGCGATCAGGGCCGCGAGCTCGCGCTGCGCCGGCTTGACGAGCGCCGAATGGAAGGCCGCGGCAACCGGGATCTCGGTCACGTCGAAGCCTGACTTGCCGAGCTGCGCCGAGGCGATCGCGATGCCGGCGCGCGAGCCGGAGATGATGCTTTGCGCCGGCGCGTTGTGGTTGGCGATGATCACGCCGTCGATGTCGGCGATCGCCGCCTCCACCGCCTCGCGCGGCGCCTGCACCGCGGCCATGGTTCCGAGCTCGGCACCTTCTGCCTTGGCGGCATCGACGATGAAGCGGCCACGCGCCGCAGAGAGCGTCATCAGGCCGGAGAAATCGATCGCGCCGCCGGCGAACAGGGCGACGAACTCGCCGTAGCTGTGGCCGGCGAACATGTCGGGCGCAATGCCGAGGGCCTGCACCAGCCGGTACATCGCCACTTCCACCGCGCCCAGTGCCGGCTGGGCGACATCGGTGGCGGTGAGCTCCTGGCGGGCGCGCACCTTGTCGTCCTCGCTGTAGGCGGCACGCGGGAAGATGAAGCGGCTGAGTCGCGCCGCTTCGCCGTAGCGGCTGGCGAACGGCTCGCGCAGCACGGCGTCGGCTTCGGACAGGGTCTCGGCGCAGACCGGGAAATGCAGCGCCAGCTCCCGCAGCATGCCGGTGTACTGCGACCCCTGGCCCGGGAACAGGACCGCGACCTTGCCGTGCGGCTCGGCGCGCACGCGGTGATGCACGCCGGGTGGCAGCGGCCTGGCGTCGCCGCCGAGACGGACCAGCGCCAGGTCCATCTTGGTCCGCAGATCGGCGCGGTCCTTGGCGACGATCGCGATCGTCTCGACGTTCGGGCTCCAGCGGCTCGCCAGGCTGGCGGCGAGGTCGCGCAGGGCGACGCCGGGGTTCGCGTCGAGGCGAGTGCGCAGATCGGCGAGCCGCTCGGTCAGGGCGGCGCGGTCGGGGGCGCTCCAGAGCAGCAGCTCGGCGGGCCAGCGCTCCATCGCCGCGGGGCGACGGTCGGCGCGGAACTCGCCCGCGTACTCTTCCATCACGATGTGGAAGTTGGTGCCGCCGAACCCGAAGGCGCTCGCCGCGGCCCGGCGCGGTGCATCGGCCGTGGCGAGCCAGGGCATCGGCTGGTCGAGCAGGTAGAGCGGGCTCTCGGCCGCGGCCAGGATGGCGTTCGGCTTGTCGACGCCGCGGTGCGGCGGCAGCACGCGGTGGTGCAAGGCGAGCGCGGCCTTGATCATTCCGGCGATGCCGGCGGTGGCCTTGGTGTGGCCGATCATCGTCTTCACCGAGCCGATGACGGCCTGCCTCGGCACGACGCCGTCCCTGCCGATGAGCTCGGTGGTGCTCTGCAGCTCGGCGGTGTCGCCGGCGACCGTGCCGGTGCCGTGCGCCTCGAACAGGCCGACGCTCGACGGCCCGAATCCGGCCATCTGGTAGGCCCGGCGCATCGCCCGCAGCTGGCCCGCGGGCAGCGGCGCGGTCATGCCCTTGGCATTGCCGTCGCTGCCGCCGCCCACGCCCTTGATGACCGCATAGATCCTGTCGCCGTCGCGCTCGGCGTCGGCGAGGCGCTTGAGCGCCACCATGGCGATGCCTTCGGAGATGACGATGCCATCGCCCGACGCGTCGAAGGTGGAGCAGCGGCCGCGCGGCGAGAGCGCCTGCGTCTTGCTGAAGCAGAGGTAGCCGAAAGGTCCCTGCACCGTGTCGACGCCGCCGGCGACGACGAAGTCGCTGCGGCCGGCGACGAGCTCGGTGACGCCCTGGTAGATCGCCGCCAGCGACGACGCGCAGGCGGCATCGGTGGTGAAGTTGACGCCGCCGAAATTGAGCCGGTTGGCGATGCGACCGGCGATGACGTTGAGCAGGATGCCGGCGAACGAGTCTTCGGTCCACTCGGGCAGCCGGTCGGCCACGTCGGCCGGCAGCGCGCCCTGGAAGCGCGGCAGCTCGGAGCGCAGGCCGTACTGCGAGCCGACGTCGCCGGTGCCGCCGCTGGCGCCGACGATCACCGACGCGCGCTCGCGGTCGAACGCCTTCTCGTGGTAGCCCGCGTCCTCGATCGTCTGCCGCGCGACCTCGAGCGCCATCAGCTGCATCGGGTCGACCGAGGTGATCGACTTCGGCGGCATGCCGTAGCGCATCGGGTCGAACGCCATGTCGTCGAGGAAGCCGCCCCACTTCGAGTAGATCTTGTCCTTGGCGGTGCGGTCGGCGTCGAAATAGAGGCGCCAGTCCCAGCGGTGCGACGGGATCTCGGTGATCGCGTCGACCTTGTCGAGAATGTTCTGCCAGTACTCGAGCGTGGTGTTCGCCTTCGGCAGCACGCTGGCGATGCCGACGATGGCGATGTCGGCCGGCGCTTCGGCCGCCAGGCCCGGAGCCTCGAGCGCGCCGAGGCGGCTTTCGAGCAATGCGGCGGCGCCCTCGCTGACCTCGCGGTGCAGCGCCTCGATCTTCGTCACCTGCGAGCGCAGGGTCGCGACCTGACCGAGCATGTACATGCCTTCGGCCCGTTGCTCGGCGACCGAAAGCTCTTCGAGCTCGGCGTTCAGGCCGCGCCGGGTGCGCCCCTTGGAGGCGATGCGCAGGCGGCCGAGGATCAGATCGTCGAGGATGGCGCGGCTCTCGTCGGCGGAAACGCGGTTCTCCCGATGCTCGACACGCGTCCTGAAGAAGTCCTGGGCGAACGGCGTGTAGGCGCAGCGGCTGGCGTGACCCGGCCCCGACTCGAGGTTGACGGTGCGCTCGCAGTCGATCACCTCCCGCTGGAACTGCGGCACGATCGCGCCGCTGGCGACGATCTCCTGCGTGAACAGGTAGGCGCTGCCCATCAGGATGCCGACCTTGGCACCGAGCGCGACCAGCGGAGCGACCAGCACCTGCACCATCGCCGAAGAGGCCGCGTCGTGAATGCCGCCGGCGAACAGCAGCTCGATATCGCTGCCCGGCACCGTGTTCTTCGCCAGCTCCGCGGCCAGGCGGTCGACCATCGCGCTCCAGAGCACGAAGCTGCTGAGCGGGCCGATGTGGCCGCCGCACTCGCGGCCTTCGAAGATGAAGCGGCGCGCGCCTTCCTGCAGGAACAGCGGGATCAGGTTGGCCGAAGGCACATGCAGGAAGGTCGGCACGCCCGCCGTCTCGAGCCGCACCGCCTGGTCGGGCCGACCGCCGGCGATGATCGCGTAGCTCGGTCCGAAGGCGGTGGCGCTGGCGAGTTGCTCGTCGAGCAGCGCCTGCGGCGCGAAGCCCAGGAGGCCGATGCCCCAGGAGCGGTCGCCGAGCAGCTTCTTGGTTTCTGCGAGCAAGCGGTCGAGCGG
Source organism: Burkholderiales bacterium (assembly GCA_031360885.1). Taxonomy (GTDB): domain Bacteria; phylum Pseudomonadota; class Gammaproteobacteria; order Burkholderiales; family Burkholderiaceae_C; genus Schlegelella_A. The sequence continues at coordinate 4,391 of JANMCC010000302.1, forward strand.
CGGGCCCTTGAGCAGCGCGAAGGCGACCATCGGCAAGGCGCCGCCGTCGGCGATCGCGGATGCGAACGCGGCGCTGTCGGACACGCGCGTCATCGGCCCCTGCACGATCGGCAGGCGCAGCTTGAGCGAGCGGGCCAGGGGCGCGCCCTCGGAGATCGGCTGGGTGGCGACTGCCGTGCGCAGATGCGTGTCGATGGCGTTGTCGATCGCCTTCAGCACCGCCGCCAGGTGGCGGTATTGCTTCCGCCACGGCGCGGCGAAGCAGGCGTCCTGGCCGATCGGCAACAGGCCCGCGGCCGGATCGCTCCAGCCCATCGCCTCGGCGTGGACCAACGGCCTGAGTCCGGCAAAACCGAGTCCCTCGCCGCGCGTGACCAGCGAGCGCGCGGCCGCATGCCCGGGGCGCACGAGAAGGCGGAAGTACTCGCCCCGTTCGCCATCGCCGACCGCGACGGTTTCGCTGCCGGAGAGGTTGCCGATCAAGGTTTGCAACGCGGACGGCAGCGACACCTCGTCCAGGAGAAGCAGCTGGCTCTCGAGCACGCCCCCCGCGACGCCGACGGCGCTGCAGGCAGCCGCGACGTGCGGCGTGAGGCCGCCGCGCAGGTACAGGGGCAGGCGGGTCCGGCCGAGCCACTTCTGCAGGAGGATGAAGCTGCTGTCCTCGCCGACATAGCCGCCAGCCTCGTTGCCCTTCAGGAGCAGGCCGTCGACGCCATCCAGGGGCGCCGCACCCGCATCGGGCGCGCGCACCTCGGCGAGCACTTTCAGGCCGGCGCGGCGCAACTCGCCGATTTCGGTGGCGCACGCCGACAACGACTCGATATCGAGCATGAGCCAGCCCAGGCCGCGCGCCACGAAAGGGCGCAGCGCCTCGGCGCGTGCCGGGTCGAGGGTTTCGATCTTCAGGCCGAAGGCGCCGCGGGCATGCGTCGCCAGCGACGACAGCTCGTGCAGGACCCGCGCGAAGTCATCTTCCAGTTCCGCATTCAGCACGCCGACGCCGCCGGCACGCGAGCCGGAGATGGCGAGCGATGCGCCGCGAAGCCCGGCGGGGGCGAAGACGAACTTGACGAATTCAGGCATTCCCCTCTCCTGCGCGGTGAGTCGGGGAAAAAGGTGCGTAGCACAGGCGATGAAGATGCCTGTGTCAACTGAACCCAGCGACGATTTCCCCGCCTCCCACCCGTGCGCGCGACGGTGTGTAAAGCATTGTCAAGCAAGGCTCAAGCCAGTACCACCCTCCTATTCAGGGGAGCGGTAACCATGTGCGCCGCGCCTTTGCGGCCGATGATGGAGTGGCAAGTTGACCCGCGCGTGTCAGCGCGCCGGATGGCTCACGGGAGGCCGAGGGTACGCAGGAAGTCGTCCACCGACGCCGTGTAGCCCGGTGTTCGGCCAAGCTCGGTATTGATCTCCCCGTGATTGAGCTCGACGGGCAAGACCGTGGCGCGGCCACCGAGAGCACCGGCCTTGGCGGCGAACCGGTTGGCCGCCGGACAGGAATTGTTGCGCCGGCTGGAGCAGACCAGAAGCAGGGGGACTGGACGACCGGACAGCTGGTGTAGCGGCGACGCGTCGTTCCAACGTGCCGGGTCGGCGCCAAAGACCCGATCGTAGAGGCCGAAATGTCGCGCCGTCATCAGCTCCACGACATCGACCGCCGCACTGTCGAGCGAGATCGTCGCCAGCCAGGGCTTGGCTCGGCTTCGGGCGACGAGGCCCGACGACGCGGTCAGCAAGGTCGCGAGGTGGGCACCGGACGAATGTCCCATCAGAACGATCCGCGACGCATCTCCGCCCCACGACGCGGCCTGCGCCTGGACGAAGGCGAGCGCGCGTCCCGCGTCTTCGGCCTGCTCGAGTGGATTCGGCGGCCGGTTCATCCGGTAGTTGACGGAGACGAAGATGTAGCCCTTGGGCAGCCAATGCTTCGCCTTGTTCGCCACGACCCCCGAATTTCCCTTGTCGCCGAGGATCCAGCCACCTCCGTGGACCATGACGAGGATCGGCGCCCGGCTCGCACCCGCCGGGACGTAGACGTCCACCTTTTGCGCCGGCTCGCCGCCATAGGCCAGATCGCGCTCGATGCGCGCGCCGGCCGGGAGGGCGAACGTTCCTCCGGACGGTTCCACGTCCTCGAGGCCGGGAACCGCCGCCTCGGCGCCGGGATTCGTCGCCGCGCCCTGCGCCCTGCGCGCCCGCAAGGTGTCCAGCATCGATTGCGCCCCGGCGTCCGGGAGCGCGCTCGCGAGCACCGCAGCGAACAGAAGAGCCGCTGGCCAGCGCCGGATCGTCACGGCACGCCCACCGACTTCAGGAAGGCATCGACGCGCCCGGTGTAGGCGTTGACCCGTCCGAGCTCGGCGTTGATTTCGGAATGAGCCAGCGGCACGCCCTGCACTTCCGCGCGCCCGCCGAGCGCCGCCGCCGCGGCGGCAAACCGATTCGACGCGGCGGCAGATTCTGCCCGCGCGTCGGAATAGACGAGCAGGAGCGGCTCCGGCTTTGCTCGCAGCCGGTGCAGCGGCGACATCTCCTGCCAGCCGGCCTCGGCAGCACCGAAAGCCCGGTCGTAGAAGGGCCGGTGCGGCGCGTGCATGATCTCGACGACGTCGAGCGCCGCGCTGTCGAGCAGGATCGTGGCCAGCCAGGGCGCCGCGCCATTCTTCTCGCGCAGGGCCGGGTCGGCGACCAGCAGCGCCGCCAGATGCGCGCCGGTCGAATGGCCGACCACGACCAGGCGCGCAGGATCGCACCGCCACGAAGCCGCTCGACCCTGCACGAAGGCGATGGCCCGGGCCACGTCGCCGGCCTGCTGCAGCGGCCCGGCCAGGGGAAGCAGCCGATAGTTGACGGACGCGACGACGATGCCGGCAGGCAACCAGTGCGCCACCTTGGCGGCGACGACGGCTGGATTCGCCTTGTCGCCGATGGCCCAGGCGCCGCCGTGGACGACGACGAGGATCGCGCCGGTCGGCCTGCCGGCGGGAAGGTAGACGTCGATGCACTGCGCCGGGTCGGTTCCGTACGCGAGATCGCGCTCGACGCGGGCCCCGGCCGGCAGCGGCGGATGGCCGGCACCGAACCCGCTCGCCAGCGCCGCGACGAGCGCGCGCAAGGGCCCCATCGCTAGGCGCGCGCGTTGGGCGCGAAGTGGACCTCGCAGCCGCCGCGCGGATTCGGCACGTAGCGATCGCCACCGAGCGGCATGACTTTCGGGCCGAAGGGATTGGCGGTGCCGAGGAACAGGCCAGCCGGCGAAGACACCATCGTACGCAGGCCCATGTTGTAGGGGTTGTCCATGCCGTTGGTCGTGACCGGCACCCAGTTCTCGCCGTCGTGGCTGCGGTAGAGGTCGAAGCCAGACTGGTTGTCGAGGATCGTCTGCGGGTCGACGTAGTTGACGATGTTCGTGAACACCTGGGGCCACCGCTTCCGGTTGGCGTAGCCGAGGATCGAGGTCCATTCGAAGGTGCTGACATAGAGCCAGCCGTCGTGCGCGCAGAGGCGCCAGAAATAGCCGTTGAAGAAGTTGTCGAACCCCGGCAGGTAGCCCGACAGGCACTCCTTGCGCCCATCGGGCGTGTCGCGGCTGTCGCCGACGAGCAGGTCCCAGCTGCCGTCCGGATGGATGCGGATCAGCTCGGGCGGTGCCGGGCCGATCTTGTTCTGCGTGTCGACGCCGCCGCCCTGGATGCCGCTGCCGACGTAGAGCGCGCCCTTGAAGACTTCCATGCTCAGGGCGCACTGGTTGAGCTTGCCGCGGTAGGCGCCCTTGTCGATCACCTTCTCGAAGACGTACGGCCGCTCGCCTTCGCAGGTGCTGCGCCAGATCTGGTAGCCCTCGAGATTGAGGGTGCCGACATAGAGATGGTCTCTGAATCCGACCATCTCGAAGATCGTCTTGTTGTTCGCGTCGCCGAAGCCGAAGTCGCACACCGGCTCCCAGCCGCCGTGGGCCGGATCGCTGCTTTCATAGACCACCGAGTGCGCCGAGACGTTCGGGTTGCCGCCGCGCGAGCCGGCGGGGGTGGTGAACAAGCGGCCCTTGAACTGGGTGATGGTCCTGATGGTGGTCACCGGCAGACCAGTCAGCCCAGGCTCGCAGGTCGGCTCGAAGTGTCGGCCGTCTTCCGAGCGCAGGACCAGCGGCCCGGGGCCGCGAGCCGGCGACCAGGTCGTCACGAAAAGGGCCGGCGGCTGATCGACGCGGCCGTCGAAGACGACCATGCCGCGCAGGCCGAGCTCCCGCGGGATCGGCTTGCCGTGGCTGCCGATGATCGTCGGCGCCTTGAACACCCGCTCCCAGCGATCGTCGCGAGGCGCGTAGCGCCAGATCTCGGCGCGCATGTCCAGATCGAACGGGACCTCGGGGCACTCGACCGGCCAAACGTCCATGCCGATCGGCAGCCGCGCCTTCATGAACGGGAAGTTGCCGCGAGTGGTGCCGACGTACAGGTGCCCGTCGAACCAGGCCATGGAGTGGGCATAGGCGTTCAGGCCGTCGCCGAAGCCCCCCTGCGCGACCCGCTTGAAGTCGCTGCGATGAAGGCCCGGCCGGATACCGAGACGGCTCATGCGAAATCGAACATCAGGGCATCGGCTGCGCAGGCGAATGTGCGCGGACAGAACCGAGACTTGACTGTAACGAGACGCGTCACCCTTTTCTCCACGTTGACCAGTGATGATGCTGCCGTTCGGCGCCAGCTGCGTCCGCGCTCTGCATCCGGCAGCATGCAGCATGCAGCATGCAGCAAGTGTGCCGCCGCGTGTCGGCAACCGTGCTCTTGCACACACCTTTACCAGGCAGCAAAGCCTCGCAACGATCGAGGCGTTCCAACAATGCTAGGCTGCCTTCGTGGGTCAAGCTTAGCGTGGCGGCCACCTGGCGCATAGACCCGCGCCGCGCCGCTCGTCAGGCATCCACCGTCGCATTCGCGGACCATGACCAGAATCCTCACTCACCTCCTGACCCTGCTTTGCGCGGCCGTGATCGTCGCAGGCTGCGGCGGCGGCGGTTCGTCCTCGGGCGGACCGAGCCCCCCGGGCGGCGGGACGGACCAGCAACGCATCCAGGCCGCAACGGCCACCGCACAGAACAACGCGCTCTGCACGGCGGCCCGTCCGTTCTACTGGGAAATTGGCGACCGATCGGTGGCCCTCGCCTCCGGCTCGGTGAGCTCCAGTGCCAGCGCCACGGTGTACACCGCGAATTCCCTGATGAGCATTGCCTCCGCGTCGAAGTGGCTCTACGGCAGCTACGTCGCTCAAAAGCGCGGCGGCGCACTGACGGCGGAGGACTACAAATACCTCAACTTCCAGAGTGGCTACACCAACATGGGGCCGGATGGCTGCCTGCCGGACCAGACAGTCGCGGAGTGCGACGCTTATCAAGGCAACGGCGACTACACCGCAGCCAACGACGGCAAGTTCTTCTACAACGGCGGGCATATGGAGAAGCACGCGCTGCTTCTAGGCCTCGGGGCCATGAACAACGCGGCCTTGGGCGCCGAGATCCGATCCCAGCTGGGAGCCGACGTTGCGGTCGCGTACTCGCAGCCCCAGTTGGCGGGGGGCGCCTACCTGACGCCTTCGGCCTACGCGCTCGTCCTGCGAAAAATGCTGGCGGGCCAGCTTCTGATGGGCTCGATGCTGGGCACGCATCCGGTTTGCACGAATCCGTCGACCTGCGCGACGGCGGTGTTCGCGCCCATTCCGCTGGCCGAAAAGTGGCACTACTCGATCGGGCACTGGGTCGAGGACGACCCGTCTGTCGGAGATGGCGCTTTCAGCAGCGCCGGCGCATTCGGCTTCTATCCCTGGATCGACGCCTCCAAGACCTACTACGGCGTGGTGGCACGCAGTGCGGCGGCCGGCGCGTTCGATTCGATCGATTGCGGTCGCTTGATCCGCAAGGCCTGGGTCACCGGCGTCGCCCAGTAGCGCGTTCACCGGTCTCCCGCCCCCCGGTTCGCGCGGTTCCTGCGTCTCGGAGCGTTCGTCCGGGCAGTCGATCTTGCTACGATACCCAGAGAGTCAACGCACGGGTGCCGGATGAACGTGAACCTGAAGAAGAGGGGCCGCGGGCGCTCCGCGCGCGCAGTGTCCCGGTTGCCGGCGGTCCTGGCGATGGCCGTGACCTTGTCGTTCGCGCAGAGCCAGTCGCCCATCCCGGAAGTGCAGGTGACGACCGCCGCGATTGCCGACAACGAGTACGACGCCGGCAAGAACGGCGTGCCCTGCCCGGCCTGCAACTTCGGTGCGGGCAACTCGCGCTTCGTCTTTTCCGATGCCGATAACACGCTCTGGGTCGCGCAGATCGACCCGCTGACCGGCAACTACATCCCGTCCAACGGCCGCGGCCTGCTGCTCGACACCAATGCCGCGGCCCCGACCGACTACGGCAACGGTCCGGAGTGGTTCGACTCGGCCTCCGGGTCGGGCTTCGTCTATACCCAATACCTGCCGGGACCGGCGCACAGCGACAGGACCGCGGGGGTGGGCGTGGCGAGAATGGTCAACGGGGCATGGACGATCAGCATCCTGTCGGGGCGGGGGCGCGTCTCGCCCGACGCGACCAAGAACCCGTCCGACCCGGACGTCTACATCAACTACGTCTCCGCGCCGAAAGGCAAACTCTACTGGCGCAAGCTCTCCGACATCGACACCGAGCACGAGCTTCCGATCAGCAACCTGACCGATGGCAACTCTCGCCGCTGGGTGCCGGACACGCACAAGATCCTGTTCCAGGGCCACGATCCCAATGATCCGCTGGTTCTGCGCGATCAGATGTTCACCTACGACATCGACACCGACACGGTCGAGCAGCTCACGTTCAATCCGCTGGGCGTGCTCGGGGGAATGATGTGGCGTGCGCCGGAGTTCAAGAACGAGTACGTGTTCTTCACGATGGTGAAGGAGCGCCGGCAGATCCTCGTCTACCGCAAGCTCCCGGGTGCCGACAAGGTGATGCGCTGGACCATCGTCAAGACGATCGACGCGCCCGTCGCCCTGAACTACTTCTTCTCGCCCGAAGTCTTCGTCCACAACGGCCGCTCTTATATCTTCGCCACGGTGAGCTCGGCCGCGGCCTTCTACGACCGCACGGTGCCGAACCAGCTCGCGATCAGCGGCATCGATCCTCTGCGCCTGGACTCACGACTGGTGACCAACGACACGGCCACGCCGCGGCTGCGCCTGGATCCGGAGTACTACATCACGGCGCAGGGGCCGTTCATGTACTACAACCGCCTCGTGCCGGAGACGGCAACACACCCGGCCGTCAACGACGGCGTATGGCGTGTCGACCTCGGGCTCGGGCCACCCCGGCCCTGACGGGGAAAGCCCCCCGAGCCGGTTTCTTCAAGGGATCCAGGACCAGACCTGGACGCTGATGAAGCGGACAAGCGCCAGCGAGAACGCCTTCCAGACCGGCATCGTCGTGCCGCCGATCTTGGCGTAGCCGGTCATCCCGGTCTTGAGCTCGCCCTTCGGGTTGTCGATCGTGGCGATGACCTTGACCACGTTGCCGAACGGCCTGACGGTGACATTGCGGTCCAGCGTCTGCACCTTGCCAACGAACTCGCGGTCGAAGAAGGCGGCCGGCTTGGCGCGAATCGTGGCGCCGATCGCCACATAGGCGATATCCGACTCGGGCACCTGAATCTCCGCCGTGACCTGGCGCGTGTTCTCGACGGTGGCGAAGGGCTGGCCCTTCTCCATGACGCTGTTGAGGCGCTCGTTCAGGTGCAGGGTGAGGATGTTGCCGTCGAACGGCATGCGCAGCGTGGTCCGATCGACCTTGCCGCTCAGCGTCGCCCGCTCCTCGACCAGTGCGTCAAGCTTGGCCTTCTCGGCGGCGATCTTGTCCGGCGTGACCCCCGTCTTGACCAGCGCCAGGTCCGCGGCGCGCTTGGCGACCTCGTCGACGTCGACCTCGTGATCGCGCCTGGCGGCGTCGTATTCCTCGAATGAAATCGCCCGGTCCTTGTACAGGCGCTCCATCCGCGGCTCGCGGTCGCGGGTGAACTGCTCGTGCTTCTTGGCGACGTCGAGCGCGCGCTCGGCGACGATCACCTCCTCCTTCTTCGGCCGGGCCTGAAGGTCCTTGATCACCGCCGCCTGCTCGGCGATCTTCGCGGTCAGCACGTTGATCTCCGACTTCAGGTCGGTGGCGGCGATGCGGGCGATGACCACGCCCTTCTTTACCGACTCGCTGCCGATGAAATTGACCTCCTCGACGATGCCCGAAACGTCGGTCGTGATCACCTGGCGGTCGCTCGGGTAGATGTCGAAGGTGCCGCCGGCGTCGTAGGGATAGGGCAGGAAAAGGAGCAGCAGCAGGCTGAAGACGACGGCGGTGCGGACATAGACCGTCGTCCGCTGGATCGGCGTGTCGACCTGCTTGGCCTCGCCGCCCTCTGCCGGCATGGCGCGCCGGCGCCAGCGGTCGAACTGCACCGACCGCTCGTAGGCCGTGGAGATCTTGCTGAAGCGCTGCGCGGTGCGCACCAGCAGGTAGCCGAAGAGCACGAGCGCCAGGATGATCGTCATCCCACCGATCTGCAGTTGGGCGAGGAACTTCGTGACGATCATGACGATGACCGCCACGATCAGGAAGGCATAGAGGAAGTTCGCCAGCGCGTAGGTCACGAGCACGCTGCTGTCGGCCTCGCTCGCCGAGCCGCCGCGCAGCTTCGACATGAAGGCCAGGTACGACTTGCCGCGCAGGTGCGGCTCGTTCATGAACGCCGCGAGCAGGTGGTAGCCGTTGCCCTTGACCAGCGGATTGCCGCCCTCGAGCACGATGTTGACGGCGCAGATGAAGGCGATCGCCAGACCGGCGCGCGACAGGGTGAAGAAGGTGTCTCGGGTGTTGTACCAGACCAGCACGCCCATGCTGAACAGGAACACGCGCATCAGCAGCGGACCGGCGTGCAGCCACATGCGCTCGCGCCGGCTCAGTTGCTCGGTGTGGCGGATCTGCACCACGAAGCGCGGGAAGAAGCCGAAGCGAAGCGCGATGGTCAGCGGGCCGACGCTGGCGCGGAACGCCTGGGCGATGAAGGCCTGCGTGAACACCGCCGTGATGTTGATCGCGAACAGGCTGGTGAGCGCATGCGTGAACAGGTTCGTCAGGTCGTGCAGCGTTTCCAGATCCTGATATATCAGGGGTGCATAGCGGACGGCCAGGATCAGCGCCGAGAGGCCGAGGAAGGGCATCAGGTAGACGACCCATTTCAGAGGCGACACCAGCGGCAGCAGCGCCGCCAGCATCGGCTTGATCCCGAACAGCTTCCAGCCGCGCCCGGCGGCGCGCGGGTCGAGGTTGTCGGCCTCGTTGACGCCAGCGGCCAGCGTGGCGTCCTCGGGAATCCCTTCCTTTGCGCCGCCGCTGGCAGCGGCGACGGCGGCGGCCGGCAGGGTCGTCGCCGGCGCCATCGCCGCCGCCAGCTCCTCGAACGACTTCGGCTTGACCAGCCCATGCTCGAGCGCGTAGCCCTGCTTGGTGAACGGCTTGAGCAGGGGATGGGCCGCGCTCTCCTCGTCGAGCAGCTTGTTGTCGGCCAGCCAGCCGAAGAACTTCATCACCTCGGCTTCGCTGATCTGGCGGCCGAAGCGGTCCTCGAACACCGAGAGCAGCTTGCCGATGGTCTCACAACCCGGCAGAACCTCGAGCACGAAGAACTGCCAGGGCTCGAGGTCGTGCGTCTTGTCGGCGAGCTTGTCGCGCAGCAGGTACGACGTGGTGTCGCCCTGGACGATACGAAACGCCTGCAGGCGACGCGGCAGGTACGCCGGCAGCGCGACCTTCTTGGATTCACTCATGGTGTCGTGGCCTTCGCGGAGGGTGCCGCCAGCGGCGAGTCGGTGATTCCCCAGCCGCCTCCCATGGCCTTGTAGACGGAAATCAGGGCGACGTACTGGTCGCGACGTGTCTGGCTCTGCTGGATCTCGCCGACGTAGGTGCTGCGGTCAGCGTCGAGCACCTCGAGGTAGCTGCTGCGGCCGCCCTCGTAGCGCTTCAGCGCGCTGACGCCATGCGCCCGAAGGGCGTCGAGCTGGCGCGTGCGGATCAGCGAACGTTGCCAGGTCTGGCGATGCAGGACCAGGGCGTCTTCGACCTCGCGCAGTGCGGTCTGCACGCTCAGCTGGAAGGCAACCGCCTTCTGCTGCTGAATCGCCTCGGCCTCGCGCACCTGGCCGGCGATCCGCCCACTGGTGAAGACCGGACCGAGCAGGTTGACGCCGAAGCTGCTGACGTTCGAAGACGCCTGCGTCAGCTTGTTGAGCTCGGCGCTGGCGAAGCCGTACTGCCCCGTCAGCGCGATCGTCGGGAAGTACTGCGCCTTGGCCACGCCGATCCGCGCATTCGCCGAGACGAGTTCCTGTTCCGCCTTGCGCACGTCCGGCCGCTGCACCAGCAGGTCGGCAGGCAAACCCGCCGGAATCGGGGGCATGGCCAGCTCGAACAAGGGCTTGCCGCGCTCGATCGGACCCGGACCGCGACCGACCAGCGAGCTGAGCGCGTGCTCGAGCACGGCGATTTCGGCCTCCTTCCCGGTCAGGTCGGCCAGGGCCTCCTCGTACTCGGCCTTCGCCTTGAGGTACGGTTGCTCGCCGACGCCGCCGCCTTCGAGCTTCTTGCCCAGCAGCTGCTGCGATTCATAGCGGCTCGCGGCCGTTCGCTTGTGCAGCTCGAGCTCGTAGTCCAGGCCGCGCAGCGTCACGTACGAAGACGCGACTTCGGAGACCAGCGACAGCACCAGTGCACGACGGTCTTCCTCGGTCGCGATCAGGTCGGCGAGCGCCGATTCGTTCGCGCGGCGAACCCGGCCCCAGAAGTCGAGCTCCCAGTTGACCGTGCCGCCGATCTCGTAGACGTTGCCGACCGGGTAGGCACCGTTGACCAGCGGGATGAAGCGGTTCTGGCTGACCGCGTCGCGGGTGCGCTGGCCGTAGGCGTTGACCTGGGGCTGCCCGGCTGCATACGCGACCTGGAGCTGGGCGTTGTACTGCTCGACGCGAAGGGCGGCGATCCGCAGATCCTTGTTCTCCTCGAGAGCGGTCCGGATCATCGCGTCGAGCTGCGGATCGCCGAGCGCTGACCACCACGCCGTATCGATCAGCTGCGCCGGGCCGGGCGGTGGCGGCTGGGAGTTTGCCGGCGCCGGCACGGCAGGCACGGGGCTGCCCACCGTCGGCGCCGGTTGCCACTGCGCCGGCACGGTCACCGCCGGACGCTGGTAGTCCGGGCCGATCGGGGCGCATGCCGCCAACAGGCCGGCCACGACCAGAGACGACGCCGACCGGCGCCCTGGGAGGAGCAGGCCGCGCAACCCGCTCATGCCTCGGGCGAATGCTCGAGAACGTCGAGCGCCAGCGCCTCGATCTCGCGGACGCGCAGGAGCCGCGTCTGCAGCTCGAGCAGCATCGCCTCGAACCACTTGATCTGGTATTCGAGGTGGCGGCGCTCGGCGATGATGTCTTCCATCGGCGCGTTGGCCGGCGGCTGGCCATGCTCGTCGAAGAGGATCTTGATTTCCTCGGCCACCTGGCGGTTGCCGTTGATGTACTTGACCTGCTTCTCGACGAACTTCTTGACCTTGCGCGCCTTGAACTCGCGCAGCAGCGCCTCGCGAAGGCCGCGCTGGTAGGGGCTCAGCTTCTCGAGGTCGGGATGGGTGCTCACCGGATCGCCCTGGACCGGGCCGATCCGCGGCCGATTGCCTTCCTTCCTGGCGTTGTCTGGTTCGCTCATGCTCGTCTCCGAACTGCGTCGCCGGCTCAGTAGCCGAACTCGCGCGCCAGCGCGACGACTTCCGGCTTCAGCCCTGCGCCATCCTCGCGCCAGGGCACGGGCTCGTCGAGGCGCGGCACCTTCACCTTGTGTGGCCTGAAGGTCGGGCCGGACAGGAAATTGGGATCGTTGCCGAACAGGGCGTCGAGCGGGCCGAAACAGGCGAAGGGCGAGCGCTCGGGGTGCATCATCTGCTCGATCGCCTCGGCATCGTGGCGCAGGCCGAGCCAGCGGCAAATGCGGCCGAGGTACTCGGGCGGATCGCTCATCATGTCCTCGCCGCGCACCCGCATCTGCTGCTCCGGCGGCACCGAGTCGAGGAAGTTGAGGATGTTGATGTTGAAGTCGTGCCAGGCGTATTGCGGCTCGACCACGGCGCGGTCGGCCTGGAACTCGATCGAGTTCACGAACAGGGCGAAGGTCCCGTCGTAGAGGCTCATCACCGACTTGCACTGGCCGACCGGATGACGCGTCAGGTGCAGGAAGCGGGCGTCGGGAAACGCCTTGTAGATCGCCCGCATGCGCTTGACGTCGACGGTGTAAGCCGGGCTCTTTTCCACCGCCATCAGCGGATCGATCTTCTCCACCAGCTCCTGGTAGACCGAGCCGACGTCGTGGTTCTGCCGCGCCGCGCACCAGTGCTCGGCCATGCGGATGGTGTGCATCGTCTGCTCGCCGCCATATATCTCGGCGACGGCGCGCAGGAGGCCGTGGCGGGTCTTGGCGTCGCTGCCCATCTCGTCGGAGGTGCGGATCCACAGCTGCCCCAACGTCTCGACGTTGAAGAGACACAGCTCCGGCAGCCCGAAGGCCTGCGGATGCTGGCCGAGCATGGCATTCATCAGCGAGGTATAGGACCTCGGCGGAGCGAGCAGGAACAGCGGCGCGGCCATGGCTAGGCCTTCGCCTGCAACGTTTCGGCGCGACCGTCGCTCACGGCACCGCCACCTGGAAGGTGCCGCTCGCCGTGTCGTCGAACGCCCCGACGACGATCGCCAGGGGAGCGGTCTGCATGACGTAGACATCGGCGCTGTCCGTGAGTCGCTTGCCGACCATCATCGCGAACGGACCGGCGCCGGAAATCCGCTGCAGGCCGGCCTGGTCGTTCGTGGGAGCGGGCGAGGCAGTGCCGAGGACCGCGTACGAGACAGTATCGGCGTCGAGCACCATCGTCACCCAGTCGGGAATGTCGGCGAACCCCGTCGAGCGGGTGATCGACGGCCCGAACAGCCTTCCCCAAGCCAGTCCGGCAGACTCCTGCAGACCGACCCGGAGTTGTCGCGTGGCGTCGGGTGCGGTCAGGGCGCTGAGCAAGATGATCGAAGCACCGGAGCGGGCGAGCTGGAAGGTGAAGACGGCGCCGGTGCTGGTGTCGACACCGGTGTAGAGGTCGCCGGCGACGCTGAGCATGTAGCTCGTCAGCACCACCGGGCAGTTCTGGGTCGCGCTCACCGAGCTGTCGGTTTGGCAGACGGAAAGGACGTTGCCGGAGATGCGCGCCGTCCCCGGATGGGTAGTCGCCGTTCCGTCGGCGGCGACGTTGCGGGTGGCGAGATTGAAGACGCTGTCGACGAGCGTAGTCCCGAACCGGCGCGCCGCGATGTACGGCAGGAGAACGCCTCCGCCGAAGTCGTGGTTGCCGATCACCAGGTCTGTCGCAGTGCGCAGCCGCTGCGTGCCGCCGACGATGTACTCGCCAGCCCCCACCACGAACGTCTTCGTCACCGGCGCGTCGCCGCCGGTCATGGTGTAGCTCAGCGCGTCGAAGTCGATTGTCAGGTCGTACAGCTTGCCGTTCGCGGCGTACGCCTTGTAGGCGCCGTTGCGTCCGTCGATCGCGACGGCGGTGACGGACGACGAGTTGTCGGACAGGTCATCGTCCCGGTCGCTGGCAACCTTCACCTGATGGACGATGTCGCCGCGACTCGCTGTCGGCACCGAGACTTGATAGGTCAATGTCAGGGCCTTGCCCGACGCCAGGGTCGGCAGCGTCATGTTCGGGCCGAGCACTGCCGGACAGATCGCACCGAACGACGGCGAGCAGGTGACGGTCGAGGTGTAGCCGGCCGTCAGCGTCTCGGTGATGACGAGGTTGGTCGCGTCGTTCCGCCCGGTGTTGACGACGAGCACCGTAAAGGTGGCGATGGTCCCCGCGCCCACCGTCGCCGGCCCGACCTGCGACAGGTTGAGATCGTCCGGCAGAACCGTGGTTCCTCCGTTCGCACTGCGGCCTCCGCCGCAGGCAGACAACGTCATCGCGACAAGAAGCGTGGCATAGCCCAGAAATCTCACAGAACATTACCCCCAACCGCGCGGCCATCTCGCACCGCCTTGCCGAACCGGGCTCTCAGCGAACCCGGCCCTCCACGAAAGGAATCTCGAAACACTTCTCATGCATGATCGGACCGTGGCCGAAATAGCCATCTTCGCCGAACAGCTCCCCATGGTCGGCGGTGACGATGAACCAGGTGTCCTTCGGCGCCTTTTCGATCAGCTTTCCGATCAGCCCGTCGATGTACTCCACGCACTTGATTTGCTGCTTGTGCAGCATCTTCAGCTGCTCCCGATCGAATGCTTCATCGATCTTCTGCGGCGCGGACGGTGCGTCCTTGCCGATCGACTTGATCGCGCCGTGCACGCCGGAGATATGCGGCAGATCGGCGCCCGACAGCATGTAGGGATAGTGGGTCTCGCCGAGATTGAGGAAGTAGTACTGGGGCTCGTCGTCGGGAAATTCCATCTCCTCGACCATCGTCGCGAAGTCGTTGTGGTGGCTCATCAGCTTGTACTCGTCGAAGTGCTTGCTGATCAGCGTGTACTTGTTGAGAACCGGCATCGAGACCTTGGCCACGGTGTGGTAGCCGAGCTTGCTCAGCACCTTGGGCAGCGAGATTTCGGGCAGGAAGTCGCTGAACGTCACCTCGGCCGCACCGGTGCGCTCCTTCCAGTTCATGAACTCCTCCTTGTAGATCTCGGAGGCGACCACGTCCTTCGGGCTGGAGTGCGGCATCAGGCCCATGGTGAACGCGTAGTGCGAGGGCGCGGTCCACGAGGCGTACGAATAGCGCTTCTCGGCCTGGCCGAGCCGGTCGATGTTGGGCGTCGCCGCGGCCATCATCGAGTCGTAGCGGCAACTGTCCATGACGATGAAGACGATATGGTTACTGGCCACGATGCAGGTCCGTAAGGAAGGAAGAGGCGAGCGCGATCAGGAAAGGAGCAACTTCGACGCCACTGCCACCAGCACCGTCGAGATGGCGCCGCGCAGCAGGGCCTGCGGCACCTTGGTGCCGATCAGCGAGCCGAGCAGCACGCCGGGAACCGATCCGAGGAGAAGGAAACCCAGCAGTCGAAAGTCGACGTTGCCCATCGCGAGATGTCCGGCCCCCGCCAGCAGCGTCAGCGGGATCGCATGCACTATATCTGTGCCTACGAGCCGCGACGGCGTCATGCGCAGCGGGTAAAGATAGAGCAGCATCACCGTGCCGAGGGCGCCGGCGCCCACGGAGGTGAGGGTGACGAGGATCCCGAGCGTTGCCCCGGCCGCGACCGTCAGGGCCGGCTGCACGCGCTTGAACCGGTCGGGCGTGGCGCCGCGCAGCGTGCGGCCGAAGGCGTGGATGCGATGGCGGAACAGCATCGCCACGGCGGTGAGGATCAGCACCGCGCCGAGCGCGTGCAGCAGGAAGCCGCTCCTGATCTGCCCGGCGCCGGTGGCGTTCAGCCACCAGAGCGTCGCGGCCGCGGCCGGCAGGCTGCCGAGGGCCAGGCGGCGAAACACCTGCCAGTCGACGCCGCCGTGATGTTGGTGGACCGTGCCGCCGACCATCTTGGTCAAGGCGGCGAACCAGAGGTCGGTGCCGACCGCCGCGGCGGGCGCCACGCCGAACAGCAGCACCAGGATCGGCGTCATCAGCGCGCCACCGCCGACGCCGGTCATGCCGACGATCGCGCCGACGCCGAAGCCGGCCAGGATGTTCAGGCCGTCCACGAGGCCTCCCCAGCGAACCGGGGGGTCGAGACGACCTCCAGGGCGTTCATTCGATCAGGCCGAGCTCGCGCAGCCGGGCGATCACCCGGTCGGCCGCGGCCTCGACGCTGGCGGCGACGGTGTCGATCCGGATCTCGGGATCCTCCGGCGCCTCGTACGGCGAGTCGATGCCGGTGAAGTTGGTCAGCTCGCCGCGGCGCGCCTTGCCGTACAGGCCCTTGACGTCGCGCTCCTCGGCCACCGCCAGGGGCGTGTCGATGTGGATCTCGACGAACTCGCCCTCGGCGAACAGCCCCCGGGCCATCGCCCGCTCGGCTCGGAACGGCGAGATGAAGGCGGTCAGCACGACCAGGCCGGCGTCGACCATGAGCTTGGCCGTTTCGGCGACGCGGCGGATGTTCTCCACGCGGTCGGCGTCGGTGAAGCCGAGGTCGCGGCACAGGCCGTGGCGGACGTTGTCGCCGTCGAGGAGGTAGCCGTGCCGGCCGAGGGCGTGCAGCTTCTTGTCGACGAGGTTGGCGATGGTCGACTTGCCCGCACCGGAGAGGCCGGTGAACCACAGCACCGCCGGGCGCTGGCGCTTCTGCGCCGCGCGCGCCGCCTTGTCGACGTCGACCGGCTGCACGTGGATGTTGTGCGAGCGGCGCAGCGCGAAGTGGAGCATGCCGGCGCCGACGGTGTGGTTGGTCATCCGGTCGATCAGGATGAAGCCGCCGGTGTCGCGGTTGTGGGCGTAGGGATCGAAGGGCACGGCCCGGTCCATCGCCACGTTGCAAACGCCGATCTCGTTCAGGTCGAGGCGCTTGGCCGCGAGATGCTCGAGGGTGTTGACGTTGATCCGGTACTTGGGCTCGGCCAGGGTGGCGCTGAGGGTCAGCGCGCCGATCTTCAGGAGATAGGCGCGGCCGGGAAGCATCGGCTCCTCGGCCATCCAGACGACGGTGCACTCGAACTGGTCGGCGACCTCGGCCGGCGCGGTCGCGGCGGACAGCACGTCGCCGCGCGAGATGTCGATCTCGTCGGCCAGCGTCAGCGTGATCGACTGCCCGGCAACGGCGAGCGGCAGGTCGCCGTTGGCGGTGACGATGCGGGTGATGCGGCTCTCGCGTCCCGAAGGCTGGGCGCGGACCGCGTCGCCCGACTTGACCATGCCGCTCGAGATCGTGCCCGAGAAGCCGCGGAAGTCGAGATCGGGGCGGTTGACCCACTGCACCGGCATCCGGAACACCTCCTTCTGCCGCCGGGTCTCGTCGAGCTCGACCGATTCGAGGAACGCCATCAGCGTCGGGCCGGCGTACCAGGGCGTGTTCTCGCTGTGCGCCAGCATGTTGTCGCCGCGCAGCGCCGAGAGCGGCATCGCCGTGATGTCCTCGAGGCCGAGACCCTTCGCGAACTCGCGATACTTGCTTTCGATGTCGCGAAACACCTCTTCGGAGTAGTCGACCAGGTCCATCTTGTTGATCGCCAGCACGACCTTCCTGATGCCGATCAGCGAGACCAGCAGCGAGTGACGCCGGGTCTGCGTCAGCACGCCCTTTCTCGCGTCGATCAGGATCACGGCGACGTCGGCGGTGGAGGCGCCGGTGATCATGTTGCGCGTGTATTGCTCGTGGCCCGGGGTGTCGGCGACGATGAACTTGCGCTTGTCGGTGGTGAAGAAGCGGTAGGCGACGTCGATCGTGATGCCCTGCTCGCGCTCGGCGGCGAGGCCGTCGACGAGCAGCGCGAAGTCGATGTCGCCGCCCTGCGTGCCCCAGCGCTTGGAGTCGGCCTCGACCGCGGCGAGCTGGTCCTCGAACAGGCTCTTGGCCTCGTACAGCAGGCGGCCGATGAGCGTGCTCTTGCCGTCGTCGACGCTGCCGCAGGTGATGAAGCGCAGCAGGCTCTTCGTCTCGTGCTGGCGAAGGTACTGCTCGATGTCGGTGGACAGGAGATCGGAGACTTCGGACATG
>JANMCC010000311.1:0-2540 GCA_031360885.1 Burkholderiales bacterium
CCGCTCAGCCTCGGCAACCGCGTCGTGCTGCTCGAGAACGGACCAGACACGTACGCGGCGATGCTGTCGGCGATCGCCGGCGCGCGCGACCACATCAACATGGAGACCTACATCTTCGATGCCGACGAGGCCGGCCGGCGCTTCGCCGAGGCGCTGATCGCCAAGCAGGCGCAGGGCGTGCAGGTCAATCTGATCTACGACGCCGTCGGCGCGCTGAGCACGCCGAAGGAATTCTTCCAGCGCCTGACCGACGCCGGCATCGCCGTGCTCCAGTTCAACCCGGTCAATCCGCTCGCGGCCAAGGCCGGCTGGGACGTGAACCAGCGCGACCACCGCAAGCTGCTCGTCGTCGACGGCCGGATCGCGGTGCTCGGCGGCATCAACATCAGCAGCGTCTATTCGGGCGGCTCCTCGGCGGGCCGCCTGGGCAGCGGCGGCGGCGGCACCAGCGCGAAGGACCGCCTGCCCTGGCGCGACACCGACCTGCAGATCGAAGGCCCGGTGGTCGAGCAGCTGCAGAAGCTGTTCATGGAAACCTGGGAGAGCCAGAAGGGGCGGCCACTCGCCGCGCGCAACTACTTCCCGCCGCTCGCCCGCAGCGGCGACGAGGTCGTGCGCGCCATCGGGAGCACCCCCGACGAGCCGTTCAGCCAGATCTACGTGACGCTGATCTCGGCCCTGAACAGCGCCGACAGCGAGATCCTGCTGACCAATGCCTACTTCGTGCCCGATCCGCAGCTGGTGAAGGCGCTGCTGCGGGCCGTGGCTCGCGGCGTGGACGTGAAGCTGATCGTGCCGAGCGTCAGCGACTCCGGGCTGGTGTTCCATGCCGGCCGCTCGCATTACGACAACCTGCTCGCCGGCGGGGTGCAGATCTACGAGCGGCGCGACGCCCTGCTCCACGCCAAGACCGCGGTGATCGACGGCGTCTGGGCGACGGTGGGATCGACGAATCTGGACTGGCGAAGCTTCCTGCACAACCAGGAGCTGACCGCGGTCATACTGGGCGGGGCGTTCAGCGCGAAGATGCGCGAAGCCTTCGAGCGCGACTTGTCGGCCTCGAACCGCATCACGCTCGAGGCCTGGCGAAGCCGGGGACTGGGCATCCGGACCAAGGAGTGGTTCGGTCGTCTGTGGGAGTACTGGCTGTGACACGTTTCCCGCCTGCCGCACGCACCCTCGGCCTGGCCGCCTGGCTGCTCGCCGGCCTGCTCGCCCTGGCCATGCCCGCCGAGGCCCAGGATGCCGCCGCGATGCGCAGCAAGCACGCTGCCTCGCAGGACAAGTTCGCCACCAACCAGTTCGGCCGGCCGCTGGTGCTCGAATCGACCCAGACCTCGGGCGACCTGCGCGGCGACGTCTACGCCATCGTCGACCATCCGTTCGCCACGGCGCAACAGGCGCTGCGCTCGATCGAGAACTGGTGCGACATCCTGATCCTGCACCTCAACGTGAAGCGCTGCCGGCCGGGCGCCAATGGCAGGTCGATCGCCCTCAACGTGGGCCGCAAGTTCGACCAGCCGCTCGAAGACTCCTACGAGCTCGAGTTCGACTGGCGCCTGGGCGCCTCCACGGCCGAGTACCTCTCGGTCCAGCTGAGCGCCGAGGAAGGACCGCTCAGCACCAGGAACTACCGGATCCAGGTGGAGGCGGTGCCGATCGACGCCAGGCACAGCATGATCCACATGTCGTATGCCTACGGCTACGGCTTCGCCGCGAGGATGGCGATGCAGACCTACCTGAGCACGCTCGGCCGCAACAAGGTGGGCTTCTCGATCACCGGCCGCAATGCCGAGGGCAAGCCGATCTTCATCGGCGGCGTGCTGGGCCTGCTCGAGCGCAACACGATGCGCTACTACCTGGCGATCGATGCCTACCTGAACTCCTACGCCTTGCCGCCGACCGAGCAGTTCGAGAAGCGCATTCGCGAGTGGTACGGCAGCACCGAGCGCTACGCGCCGCAGCTGCACGAGATGGAGCAGAACGACTATCTCGAGATGAAGCGCAAGGAAATGAAGCGCCAGCAGCAGGGCTGAGCGCGGGCGGCGGCTAGAGCGGCAGGCTCGGCCGCCAGACCCGGACGACGGTGTCGATCGGAACTGGGCGTGGCGGCCTGTAGTCGGAGGAGTAGCCGTGCTGCTCGATCCACCTGGCGCAGTCGCGCTGGAAGTCGAATTCCTGGGCCTGCACCGCCGGCGGCACGAGCGCCGCGGCGGCCAGCGCCACGGCGACGAGGGCGCGCGCCGCCCGGGAGCTCACCGCAGCGCGACGCCGGTCTTCGCCTGAAGCTCCTCGCGGGAGACGCCATCGGCGAGCGTGACGACGGTGAGGCCGCCCGGCGTGACATCCATGACCGCGAGGTCGGTGATGATGCGGTTGACCACGCCCACGCCGGTGAGCGGCAGGGTGCAGGCGGGCAGGATCTTGAGGTCGATGCTGCCGTCTTTCTTCTTCGCCACATGCTCCATCAGCACCAGCACGCGCTCGACGCCGGCCACGAGGTCCATTGCCCCGCCCATGCCCTTGACCATCTTGCCGGG
>JANMCC010000319.1:0-3158 GCA_031360885.1 Burkholderiales bacterium
TCGGCCGGCTTGAAGATGTCCATCTGCTTCTTCTTCGCCTTCATGATGTTCGGCAGCGTCACGTAGCGCGGCTCGTTGAGGCGCAGGTCGGTGGTGACGATCGCCGGCAGCGAGATCCGGAGCGTCTCGAGACCGCCGTCGACCTCGCGCGTGACGCTGGCGTGGCCGTCGGCGACCTCTACCTTGGAGGCGAAGGTCGCCTGCGGCAGGTCGAGCAGCGCGGCGAGCATCTGCCCGGTCTGGTTGCAATCGTCGTCGATCGCCTGCTTGCCGAGGATCACGAGGCCGGGCTGTTCCTTGTCGAACACCGCCTTGAGCAGCTTGGCGACGGCCAGCGGTTGCAGTTCCTCGGCGGTCTCGACCAGGATCGCGCGGTCGGCGCCGATCGCCATCGCCGTGCGGAGCGTTTCCTGGCACTGCGTGACGCCGCAAGAGACGGCGATCACCTCGGTGGCGGCTCCCTTCTCGCGCAGCCGAACCGCCTCTTCGACGGCGATCTCGTCGAACGGGTTCATGCTCATCTTGACGTTGGCGATGTCGACCCCGCTGCCGTCGGCCTTGACCCGCACCTTGACGTTGTAGTCGACGACGCGCTTGACGGGGACGAGAATCTTCATCGAGGGTGCTCCTGCTCGCGGGGTCGTATCGAACGAGCGTGCTATTTTAGCCAGCCCGAGCCCGAGCCCGCGCTCCTCGCCTGAGCAACCTTCCCCTTCAGGGACACAACTCCGGCCGCGGCGTGACGCCGTAGATCGTGTCCTCGCGGAACCAGAAGTAGTACGCCTTGCCGGTGATGTTGATCGCTTCCTTGCCGGTCAACTGGCCGCTGCGGGTGGCGTATATCACCGGAACGACCCAGCCCCGCTGCGAGCTCACGTTGCCGCCGACCGGGCAGCCGCCGGGTTCGGGCTTGCCGATGTCGAGCTCGCGGTTGCGCTGCGGTCCCTTGATCGTCAGGTCGAAGAAGTTGACGATCGACTTCTCGTAGTTCACGGGCGCTGGCGCGCGCAGGACCCGAGGAGGCTCCGGCGTTCTCATGCTGGCGCAGCCCGCCAGCAGTGCGATGCACGATCCCACGGCGACTGCCGGTGCGAGCCTCATTGCCAAAATGCTAGTCGCAAAGCCAGCCCGTGCCCGTAGGACGTCAGCCATTCGTCGGCCATCCCCCCGCGACCGAGGGGCGACGGAGCTCCCGCGAACACGTTGGCGGCGCTGGTGCCCGGGGCGGGACTCGAACCCGCACGCCTTTCGACTGCGGGTTTTAAGCCCGCTACGTCTACCGATTCCGTCACCCGGGCGAGTCGATCGATCATACGGTGCGCTCCGGAGGACGCCGGTCGCACTCTCAGGCCAATGGCCAGCGCTGCGGATCGAAGCCCACGGTGAGCGCGCCGGACGGCCACTCCACGACGGGCCGCTTGATGACGCTGGGATGGGCGAGCATCACGGCGCGCGCCGATGCGGCATCGTTCACGCCCGCGCGCAAGGCCTCGTCGAGCTGGCGCCAGGTGGTTCCCTTGCGATTGAGGAGCGCTTCCCAGCCGACGGCGGTCAGCCAGGCGTCGAGCCGGGCCGGCGGCACGCCGCCCTTCTTGAAATCGTGAAACGCCGCGTCGACCTCGTGCTCGGACAGCCAGGTACGCGCCCGCTTGACGGTGTCGCAGTTCGGGATGCCGTAGAGGATGGTGGTCATCAGGATGGAGGCGCGGGCCGGAGTCGAACCGACCTACTCGGATTTGCAATCCGGTGCATAACCGCTTTGCTACCGCGCCGCACTGACTGTCGATAAAAAGGGAAGCCGAGGCTTCCCTTCTTCTTCACGTCTGGAGCGGGAGAAGAGTCTCGAACTCTCGACCTCAACCTTGGCAAGGTTGCGCTCTACCAACTGAGCTACTCCCGCATCGTTCGACCGGGGCCCGAAAGCCCCGGCGACGAAGGCCGCAAGTATAGCGGCAAGCCGACGGGCTCGCGCCCGCGAGCTGCCGCTGCCAGGCTCAATGGGTCAGGACGTCGCCGACCGGCGGAACCGGCGCCGCGGCGGCCGGCTCGGCGGCCTTCGCGGGCTCCTCGTCGGGCAGGGGCTGCGGCGCCGACTCGAGCGCGAACTCGAGCACCTGGTCGATCCACTTCACCGGCACGATCTCGAGCTGGTTCTTCACGTTCTCCGGGATGTCCTGCAGGTCCTTGACGTTGTCCTGCGGGATCAGCACGGTCTTGATGCCGCCGCGGCGCGCCGCCAGGAGCTTCTCCTTCAGGCCGCCGATCGCCGTGACCTCGCCGCGCAGCGTGATCTCGCCGGTCATCGCCACGTGGGCGCGAACCGGAATCCCGGTCAGCGCCGAGACGAAGGCCGTGGTCATCGCCGCACCGGCGCTCGGGCCGTCCTTGGGCGTCGCGCCGTCGGGCACGTGGATGTGGACGTCGCGCTTCTCGAACATGTCGTCCTTGATGCCGAGCCTGCGGGCGCGGCTCCTCACCACCGAACGCGCCGCCTCGACCGACTCCTTCATCACGTCGCCGAGCTGGCCGGTGCGGATGATGTTGCCCTTGCCGGGCATCACCGCCGCCTCGATCGTCAGCAGGTCGCCGCCGACCTCGGTCCAGGCGAGCCCGACCACCTGGCCGACCTGGTTTTCCTTCTCGGCCTGGCCGTAGTCGAACTTGCGCACGCCCAGGTAGTCGTTGAGGTTGTCCTCGACGACGACGACCTTCTCCGTGACCTGCTTGGGCTGGATCGCCTTGACCACCTTGCGGCAGATCTTGGAGATCTCGCGCTCGAGCGAGCGCACGCCCGCTTCCCGCGTGTAGTAGCGGACGATGCCGCGCACGCCGGCTTCGGTGATCTCGAGCTCGCCCTCGCGGATGCCGTTGTTCTTGGCCTGCTTGGGCATCAGGTAGCGCAGCGCGATGTTGACCTTCTCGTCCTCGGTGTAGCCCGCCAGGCGGATCACTTCCATCCGGTCGAGCAGCGCCGGCGGGATGTTCATCGAGTTGGAGGTGGCGATGAACATCGTGTCCGACAGGTCGAAGTCGACCTCGACATAGTGGTCGCTGAAGGTGTGGTTCTGCTCGGGGTCGAGCACCTCGAGCAGCGCCGACGACGGGTCGCCGCGGAAGTCCATGCCGAGCTTGTCGATCTCGTCGAGCAGGAACAGCGG
>JANMCC010000328.1:0-1689 GCA_031360885.1 Burkholderiales bacterium
CCGACCGGCCCGCCGGTGAGGGCGCCGCCGGCATCGGCGCCGCGGGTTTCGCGGCGCTGGTCTTGGCGGCCTTGGCCGACGGCGCAGGCGTTGCCGGCTTGCCAGCGGCGGCTTGTCTGTCGGGCGCTTTCGGGGCCGGTGTCTTGCTCACGGGGATCTCCTCGCCGCGGCGCACTCATCCGCGCAGAGGGGGAGGGGTCGCCGGGCGCCGCGGATTGTAGTGGCGGGCCATGCGCCCGCCGCCATTGAGAAAATGCCGCCGAAGCGGCTCGGATTCAGGGGCAGCGGCGGGGTCAGACCAGGCACCCCTCGAGCCCTTGCAGGAACACGTCCCGCGGTAGGTCGATCCCGATGAAGACCATCCTGCTCGACTTCTTTTCGCCCGGCGCCCACTTCGGCCCCAGGTCGCTGCCCATCAACTGGTGCACGCCCTGGAAGATCACCTTGCGCTCGCTGCCCTTCATGTGCAGCACGCCCTTGTAGCGCAGCATCTTCGGGCCGTAGACCTGGACGATGGCGCCGAGGAAGTCCTCGAGCTTGGCCGGGTTGAAAGCGCGGTCGGCGCGGAACACGAACGACTTCACGTCGTCATCGTGGGCGTGGTGGTGCGGGTGGTCGCAGGCTTCGCCCGGGCCGTGGTCGTGGCCGTGGTGCGCGTCGTGATCGTGGCCGGACGCGTGGCCGTGGTCGTCGGCCTTCAGGAACTCCGGATCGATGTCGAGCTTGGCGTTGAGGTTGAAGCCGCGCAGGTCGAACACCTCGGATAGCGGCACCACGCCGAAGTCGACCCGCGTCTGCTTGGCGCGCGGGTTCATGTGGCGGATGCGGTGGGCGAGCGCGTCGAGCGCGGCCGGCTCGGCCAGATCGGTCTTGCTGATGAAGATCTGGTCGGCGAAGCCGACCTGGCGCCACGCCTCCTGGCGGTCGTCGAGCTGGCGGTCGCCGTGCTTGGCGTCGACCAGCGTCAGGACCCCATCGAGCAGGTAGCTCTCGGCGATCTCGTCGTCCATGAAGAAGGTCTGCGCCACCGGGCCCGGATCGGCCAGGCCGGTGGTCTCGATGACGACGCGGTCGAAGTCGAGTTCGCCCTTGCGCTTCTTCTCGGCCAGATCGGCCAGCGTGGTGCGCAGGTCTTCGCGGATCGAGCAGCAGACGCAGCCGTTGTTGAGCTGGATGATCTGCTCCTTCGAGTCCTGCACCAGGATCTCGTTGTCGATGTTCTCGTCGCCGAACTCGTTCTCGATCACGGCGATCTTCTGGCCGTGGGCCTCGGTCAGCACGCGCTTGAGCAGCGTGGTCTTGCCCGAGCCGAGGAAGCCGGTCAGGATGGTCGCGGGAATGAGGGCCATGGCGGTGTCGCTTTCTGGTTTGTCGGCGGGCCGACCGGTGCAGAGGGGGATCCTGGAGCGCCGTTCAAGGTAGCAGATGTGTCAAGCCAGGGTCACGGCGCCGCGGCCCTGCGCCCGGGCGACGTTCGGTTAAGCTCCCTTGGCCCCCAACTCCCCGCCTGCCGCGCGATGCCCGAGCCGCAATCCGGCCGCCCCCGCAAAGGGGGCGAATCCAGCGCCGCCGCCCTGCCCAACCGGCGCTCCCTGTTCCAGCGACTCATTGAATTCGTTGCGCCGGGCCCCGACTCGCGCGACGAGCTGATGGAGTCGCTGGCCGAGGCCGAGCACAAGTCGCTGATCG
>JANMCC010000344.1:0-4368 GCA_031360885.1 Burkholderiales bacterium
CGTGCGCAGGTAGTAGGTCGTCTTCAGGCCGCGCAGCCAGGCGAGCTTGTAGGTCTCGTCGAGCTTCTTGCCCGAGGCGCCGGCCATGTAGATGTTGAGCGACTGCGCCTGGTCGATCCACTTCTGGCGCCGCGCCGCGGCCTCGACCAGCCACTGCGTCTCGATCTCGAACGCGGTGGCGTAGAGCGACTTGAGATCGGCCGGAACCCGGTCGATGCGCTGCAGCGAACCGTCGAAGTGCTTCAGGTCCATGACCATCACTTCGTCCCAGAGGCCGGCCTTCTTCAGGTCGCGCACCAGGTACTCGTTGACGATCGTGAACTCGCCCGAGAGGTTCGACTTCACCGACAGGTTGCCGAACGAGGGCTCGATCGAGGCGCTGACGCCGACGATGTTGGAGATGGTCGCCGTCGGCGCGATCGCCACGCAGTTCGAGTTGCGCATGCCGTGCTCGCCGATCCGCGCGCGCAGCGCGTTCCAGTCGAGCGTGGACGAGCGGTCGATGTCGACCAGCGGGGTGCCGTTGGCGAGCGTGCCGCGCTGCTCCGACAGCAGGTCGAGGGTGTCGATCGGCAGGATGCCGCGGTCCCAGAGCGAGCCGCGGTAGCTCGAATAGCGGCCGCGTTCGGCGGCCAGTTCGGTCGAGGCCCAGTAGGCGTGATAGCAGACCGCCTCCATTGAACGGTCGGCGAAGCTCACGGCTTCCGGCGAGGCGTAAGGCACGCCGATCTCGTAGAGCGCGTCCTGGAAGCCCATGATGCCGAGGCCGACCGGGCGATGGCGCAGGTTCGAGTCGCGCGCCTTCTTGACCGCGTAGTAATTGATGTCGATCACGTTGTCGAGCATCCGCATCGCCGTGGCGATGGTCTTCTTCAGCTTGACATGGTCGAGGGCGCCGTTCACCACGTGCTGGGCGAGATTGACCGAACCGAGGTTGCAGACCGCGATCTCGGTGTCGCCGGTGTTGAGCGTGATCTCGGTGCACAGGTTGCTCGAGTGCACGACGCCGACGTGCTGCTGCGGCGAGCGCACGTTGCACGCGTCCTTGAACGTGATCCAGGGATGCCCGGTCTCGAACAGCATCGTGAGCATCTTGCGCCAGAGGTCGGCGGCCTTCATCTTCCTGAACAGCTTGATCTCGCCGCGCGCGGCCTTGTCTTCGTAGGCGACGTAGGCGGTCTCGAACGCCTTGCCGAACTTGTCGTGCAGGTCAGGGCAGGTGCTGGGCGAGAACAGGGTCCAGTCGCCACCTTCCATCACCCGCTTCATCAGCAGGTCGGGCACCCAGTTGGCGGTGTTCATGTCGTGCGTGCGCCGGCGGTCGTCGCCGGTGTTCTTGCGCAGCTCGAGGAACTCCTCGATGTCGAGGTGCCAGCTTTCCAGGTAGGCGCAGACCGCACCCTTCCTCTTGCCGCCCTGGTTGACCGCGACCGCGGTGTCGTTCACGACCTTGAGGAACGGCACCACGCCCTGGCTCTTGCCGTTGGTGCCCTTGATGTGGCTGCCGAGCGCGCGCACGTTGGTCCAGTCGTTGCCCAGGCCGCCGGCGAACTTGGAGAGCAGCGCGTTTTCCTTGAGCGCCTCGTAGATGCCGTCGAGGTCGTCGGAGACGGTGGTGAGGTAGCAGCTCGAGAGCTGCGAGCGGCGCGTGCCGGCGTTGAACAGGGTCGGCGTCGAGCTCATGAAGTCGAAGCTCGAGAGCACCTCGTAGAACTCGATCGCGCGCGCTTCGCGGTCGATCTCGCCGAGCGCCAGGCCCATCGCCACGCGCATGAAGAAGGCTTGCGGCAGCTCGATCCGGGCCTCGTCGATGTGCAGGAAATAGCGGTCGTACAGAGTCTGCAGGCCGAGGTAGTCGAACTGCAGGTCGCGGTCGACGTTGAGCGCCGCGCCCAGCCTGGCGAGGTCGAACTGGAGCAGCTTCTCGTCGAGCAGCTCGGCCTGCACGCCCTTCTTGATGAACTGCGGGAAGTACTCGGCGTAGCGCGCGTGCATGTCCGAATGGAGCAGTTCCTCGCCGAGGATCTCGCGCCGGATGGTGTGCAGGAGCAGCCGCGCGGTGGCACGCGTGTAGCCCGGGTCCTTCTCGATCAGGGTGCGGGCGGCGAGGATCGCGGCCTTGTGCACCTCGTCGATCGGCACGCCGTCGTACAGGTTGCGCTTGGTCTCGGCCAGGATCGGCTCGGGCCGCACGTCGGCACCGAGGCCGGCGCACGAGGTTTCGATCAGCGTCTGCAGCCGCGCCGCGTCGAGCGGAACGCGGTTGCCGCGGTCGGTGACCATGAGCACCGGCTCGGGCCGGGCCGGGGCAGGGCCCTGCTTGGCGCGCTCCTGCGCGCGCCGCTCGCGATAGAGCACGTAGGCGCGGGCGACCTCGTGGTGGCCGCCGCGCATCAGGCCGAGCTCGACCTGGTCCTGCACGTCTTCTATATGGAAGGTGCCGCCGCCGGGCCGCGAGCGCAGCAGCGCGCGGACCACCGACTCGGTCAGGCCGTCGACGGTCTCGCGAACGCTCGCCGAGGCCGCACCCTGGGTGCCGTGAACCGCGAGAAACGCCTTCATCAGGGCGACCGCGATCTTGTTCGGCTCGAACGAAACGACCGCGCCGTTGCGGCGCAGGATCTGATAGCCCTGGTACGCGGACACGGCCGGCGCGGGCCGGGCTGCAGGGCGCAGCGCGGCGGCGGTCGTGGGCGTCGCCTGGGCGGGGGTAGCTTGCATTGAGATCTCCTCTGAGGCACACCGGCTGGCCTGCTGCCGCCGGGGCTGAATTGTTTGTCGCCGGCAAGGACTCGTCGGGTGCCTTTGCGGTCGCGAAAGAGGTCTGAAGGGGGGTCTGGACGAGAAGTCCAGCATAGCATCGCTGGACACTATATCTGGGGTCATTGTGGCCAACAAGCACTACCTATAGCGTATGAACCCGTACATATTTCACGCTACAAAGTCCAGCCTCAGAGCCTCGAGTCGGTGCCGAAGAGCGGGCCAGTCGAAGCCGGCGCCGGGGTCGTTCTTGCGCCCCGGAGCGACGTGTTCGTGGCCGACCACGGCGCCGATCGGGTAGCGCGCCGCGAGGCGAAAGACGGTCGCCGCGAGACGCTCGTACTGGAGCGATTCGAAGGTACCTCCTTCCAGTCCCTCGAGCTCGATCCCGAGCGAAAAGTCATTGCAGTTGGTGCGGCCATTCCAGGCCGATTCGCCCGCGTGCCAGGCCCGCTGATCGCACGACACGAACTGCAGCAACTCGCCGTCCCGGCGCACCAGAAAGTGCGCCGAGACCCGCAGGTCGCGAATCGTCTCGAAGTAGGGATGCGCGCCCGGATCGAGCCGGTTGGTGAACAGCCGCTCGACCCCGTCGCCGCCGTACTCGCCCGGCGGCAGGCTGATCGAGTGGACGACGACCAGATCGATCGCCGTGCCCGCCGGCCGCGGCCCGAAGTTCGGCGAGGCCACCCGGCGCGCCTCGCGCAGCCAGCCGCCCCGCCAGGGCGAGCGCTCCGCGGCGGGCGCCGCCTTGCCGCGCTTCACTCGCGATCGGTTCCGGTCAGGTCGCCGCCGACGTTGACGTTCAGCCGAGCCATGCGATAGCGCATCTGCCGCAGCGACAGGCCCAGGCTGATGCCCGCCGCGGTGCGGTTGTAGCGATGGTGCTCGAGGGCGCGCACCAGGATCTCGCGCTCGACGTCGTCGAGGTAGCGCGCCAGGTCCTTCGGCAAGGGCTCCTCGACCGGCAGGCTGGGCGCGACCGCGGCGCTCTCGGCGGCGCTCGCCTCGGTGGGGAGGCGGTCGAGCTCCTGCGCGGCGCTGTCGGTGAACACCGACTCCGGCAGGTCGAGGTCGTAGACGTCGAGCTCTTCGCCGCCCGAAAGCGCGACCGCGCGGTGCAGCATGTTCTCGAGCTCGCGCACGTTGCCCGGAAACGGATAGCGCGAGAGGTGCACAAGCGCATCGCGCGTCAGCCGCGGTGCCGGCCAGACGCCGGCGTCGCGCGCCAGCCGCTCGAGCACGCGCTCGCTGATGCCCATCAGATCCTCGAGCCGCTCGCGCAGCGGCGGCACGCGGATCTGGATGACGTTGAGCCGGTAGTAGAGATCCTGGCGGAACTGGCCCGCCTGGACCTCGGCGCCGAGGTCCTTGTGCGTGGCGCTCAAGAGGCGCACGTCGACCGGTTGCTCGGTGACCGCGCCGACCGGCCGCACCGACCGCTCCTGGATCGCGCGCAGCAGCTTCGACTGCATCGACAGCGGCAGGTCGCCGATCTCGTCCAGGAACAACGTGCCACCGTTGGCCGCCTGGAAAAACCCCTCGCGATCCTCGACCGCGCCGGTGAATGCGCCCTTGCGATAGCCGAAGAATTCGGCTTCCAGCAAC
>JANMCC010000085.1:0-7370 GCA_031360885.1 Burkholderiales bacterium
CGCGTCGTGATGCGCGCCAAGTGCCACTTCGAGGACATCGACAAGGGCCAGCGCCAGGCGATCATCGTCGACGAGATCCCGTACCAGGTGAACAAGAAGAACCTGCTCGAGCGCATGGCCGAGCTGGTTCACGAGAAGAAGCTCGAGGGCATCAGCCACATCCAGGACGAGTCCGACAAGTCGGGCATGCGCGTGGTCATCGAGCTCAAGCGCGGCGAGGTGCCCGAGGTCGTGCTCAACAACCTCTACAAGCAGACCCAGCTGCAGGACTCGTTCGGCATCAACATGGTGGCGCTGATCGACGGCCAGCCCAAGCTCTGCAACCTCAAGGACCTGATCTCGATTTTCCTCGAGCACCGCCGCGAGGTCGTGACCCGGCGCACCGTGTTCGCCCTGCGCAAGGCGCGCGAGCGCGGCCACGTGCTCGAAGGCCTGGCGGTGGCGCTGGCCAACATCGACGAGTTCATCGAGACGATCAAGACCTCGCCGACGCCGCCGGTCGCCAAGAGCGCGCTGATGAGCAAGAGCTGGGACTCCTCGATGGTGCGCGAGATGCTCGCCCGCGTCGGCGACCAGACCGTCGGCGGCCGCGACGCCTACCGGCCCGACGGCCTCTCGCCCAACTTCGGCCTGCAGGCCGACGGCCTCTATCGCCTCTCCGACGACCAGGCCTCCGAGATCCTGCAGATGCGCCTGCAGCGCCTCACCGGCCTCGAGCAGGACAAGATCATCGGCGAGTACAAGGAAGTGATGGCCGAGATCGCCGACCTGCTCGGCATCCTGGCGACGCCGGCGCGCGTCACCACCATCATCGGCGACGAGCTCGCGGCGCTGAAACAGGAGTTCGGCCAGACCAAGCTCGGCGCGCGGCGCAGCGTGATCGAGAAGAACGCGACCGAGCTCGAGACCGAGGACCTGATCACGCCGACCGACGTGGTGGTCACGCTCTCGCACACCGGCTACATCAAGAGCCAGGTGCTCTCCGAGTACCGGGCGCAGCGGCGCGGCGGCCGCGGCAAGCAGGCGACGCAGAACAAGGAAGACGACTGGGTCGAGCAGCTCTTCATCGCCAACACGCACGACTACATCCTCTGCTTCACCACGCTCGGCCGCGTCTACTGGCTGAAGGTCTGGGAAGTCCCGCAGGGCTCGCGCGGCTCGCGCGGCCGGCCGATCGTCAACATGTTCCCGCTGCAGCCGGGCGAGAAGGTCAACGTCGTGCTGCCGCTGACCGGCGGCTTTCGCACCTTCCCCGCCGATCACTTCATCTTCATGGCCACCGCGCAAGGCGTGGTCAAGAAGACGCCGCTCGACGAGTTCAGCAACCCGCGCAAGGCCGGCATCATCGCCGTCGACCTCGACGACGGCGACTACCTGATCGGCGCCGCGCTGACCGACGGCCTGCACGACGTGATGCTGTTCAGCGACGGCGGCAAGGCGGTGCGCTTCGACGAGAAGGACGTGCGCGCCGTCGGCCGCGGCGCCCGCGGCGTGCGCGGCATGGCGCTCGACACCACCCAGAGCGTGATCGCGATGCTGGTCGCCGACGACGAGACGCAGAGCGTGCTCACCGCCACCGAGAACGGCTACGGCAAGCGCACCTCGATCGTCGAGTACACCCGGCACGGCCGCGGCACCAAGGGCATGATCGCGATCCAGCAATCCGAGCGCAACGGCAAGGTCGTCGCCGCGACGCTGGTGCGGCCCGACGACGAGATCATGCTCATCACCGACAGCGGCGTGCTGGTGCGCACGCGCGTCGCCGAGATCCGCGAGCTTGGCCGGGCGACGCAGGGCGTGACCCTGATCGCCCTCGACGACGGCGCCCGGCTGATCGGCCTGCAGCGCATCGTCGAGAACGACGCCGCAGAGGACCCCGGCGCCGATCCGGAAGGCAACGGCGAAGCATCCAAACCCGAAGGAGAAGGCGAATGAGCCGGCACGTGACAGTCTGGCTGGCCGGCGCAAGCTTCGCCCTCGCCCTAACCTCGGGCGCCGCCGCGCAGGGCACGACCACCACGACCTTGCCGTCGAGCCCGGCGAAGAAGGAGCTGGTGCAGAAGATCCTGCTGCTGCAGCAGCCCGAGATCGAGGCGGTGGCGCGCAGCATCGTCGAGCGGCCTGCGGCGCAGATGATGCAGGAGGCGGGCCTGGCGATGCAGCGTCAGGTGCAGCCCGACAAGCGCGAGGCGATGGGCAAGGCGATCGAGGTCGAGGTCAAGAAGTACGTCGACGAGTCGTATCCGCTGGTGCGCGAGCGGGCGATCCGCCTGGCGCCCTCGACCCTCGGCGCGGCGATCGAGGAAAAGCTCACCGAAGACGAGCTGAAGCAGCTGCTCGCCTGGCTCGAATCGCCGGCGAACAAGAAATTCCAGCAGCTCGGGCCGGCGCGCAACGCCTTCGTGCAGAAGGTGCTCGCCGAATCGATGTCGGCGGTCGACCCCACGGTCGGCGCGCTCGACTCGCGGATCCGCGTGATCCTCGGCGTGCCGCCGGCGACGCAAGGCGCCGGCGCCTCGGGCCCGCCGCCGCGCCCCGCGCCCCCGGCGGCCCGGGCAAGCGGCAAGTAGAACCGCGCGACCCCCGGCTCGCATGGCACCGACCGCGCCCGGCCGCGAAAGCGAGATCGCCGTCCTGCGCGAGCAGATCGACGCGCTCGACGCCGAGATGCTCGCCCTGGTGAATCGCCGGGCGAGCGTGGCCCAGGCGATCGGCGAGCTCAAGCGCGCAGACGGCTCGCCGGCGTTCCGGCCCGACCGCGAGGCCGCGGTCATCGACGGCCTGAAGGCGCGCAACGCCGGCCCCCTGCCGGGCGAGAGCGTGGCGCCGATCTGGCGCGAGATCATGTCGGCCTGCCGGGCGCTGGAAACGCCGACGCGGGTCGCCTACCTCGGGCCCGCCGGCACCTTCAGCGAGCTCGCCGCGCTCGGCTACTTCGGCTCCTCGATCGTCAAAGTGCTCTGCGCCAATGCCGACGAGGTGTTCCACGCCACCAGCGCCGGCGCCGCCGACTTCGGCGTGGTGCCGGTCGAGAACTCGAGCGAAGGCGTGGTCACGCGCTCGCTCGACCTGTTCCTGACCACGCCGCTCATCATCGTCGGCGAGACCAGCCTGTACGTGCGCCACAACCTGCTGCGCAAGGTCGATTCGAGCGACGGCATCGTCGCCGTCTGCGCCCACCCGCAGGCGCTGGCCCAGTGCCACGCCTGGCTCAGCCATCACCTGCCAGGGGTCGAGCGCCGGCCGGTCGCGAGCAACGCGGAAGGGGCGCGGCTCGCGAGCCTCGACCCGAGCCTGGCCGGCATCGCGAGCGACCGCGCGGCGAGCGAGTTCGGCCTGCACCTCGTGGCGCCGGCGATCCAGGACGACGCGCACAACCGGACCCGCTTTGCCGTGGTCGCGCATCCGGACGCGCACCCGCAGCCGAAGGCGACCGGCCACGACTGCACCAGCCTCGTGGTCTCGGTGCCGAACCGGCCCGGCGCGGTGCACGACATGCTGGTGCCGCTCAAGGTTCACGGCGTCTCGATGACGCGCTTCGAGTCGCGGCCGGCCCGCTCGGGCCAGTGGGAGTACTACTTCTACGTCGACCTGCAGGGCCATCCCGATCAGCCGGAGGTGGCCGCGGCCCTCGCCGAGCTGCGCGAGGTGTCTTCGTTCTTCAAGTTGCTGGGCACGTATCCCGTCGACTCCCACTAGAAATGAAGCCCCCACGCTCACTTCGTTCGCTGCCCCCCGAGGGGGCGGCCGGCCCCTGGGGGCGGCCCGGCGGGGCCGGCGCCAAGCCATGTTCCAGCAACTCGGCGTGATCGGCTGCGGCCTGATGGGCGGCTCGTTCGCGCTCGCCCTCAAGCGCGCCGGCCTGGTGAAGCGCGTCATCGGCTACAGCAAGTCGCCCTCGACCACCGAGCAGGCGCGCCGCCTCGGCGTCATCGACCAGGCGGCCGAGTCGGCCCTGCTCGCGGTCTCGGGCTCGGACTTGGTGCTGATCGCCGTGCCGGTGTCGTCGACCGAGGCGATCTTCAAGGCGATCCGCCACCTGGTCGAGCCGGGCGCGCTGATGATGGACGTGGGCTCGACCAAGCGCGACGTGGTCGACGCGGCGCGGCGGGTGCTGAAGGACCGGATCGTCTCGTTCGTGCCCGCGCATCCGATCGCCGGCAAGGAAGTGGCCGGCATCGACCATGCCGACGCGTCGCTGTTCCAGGGCCGCCAGGTCATCCTCACGCCGCTGCCCAAGACCTCGCCCGAGCTGGTGCAGCGGGCCACCGACACCTGGGCGGCGATCGGCTCGCACGTGCTGCGCATGACGCCGGAGAACCACGACGCCGCGTTCGCCGCCGTGAGCCACCTGCCGCACATCCTCGCCTTCGCCTACTTCAACTCGGTCTCGCGC
The DNA here is from genome assembly GCA_031360885.1 of Burkholderiales bacterium. Lineage (GTDB taxonomy): Bacteria > Pseudomonadota > Gammaproteobacteria > Burkholderiales > Burkholderiaceae_C > Schlegelella_A. The sequence continues at coordinate 4,397 of JANMCC010000085.1, forward strand.
CAGCCCGCGGGCCGCGACTACCTCTCGCTCGGCGGCCCGGGCTTTCGCGACTTCACGCGCATCGCCGCGAGCAACCCCGAGGTCTGGCGCGACATCCTGATGGCCAACCGCGAAGAGATCCTGAAGCAGACGCAGCGCTTCCGCCACGCCCTCGACGCGATGGAGCACGTGGTCAAGACCGGCAACACCGAGGCCCTCGAAGCCCTGATCCGCAGCGCCAGCGACGCCCGCGCCGGCTGGCAGATGAACTCGGCGACCCCGAACACGCATCGCTGACAAGCGGGTCGCGCCTACCGAACCCGAGCCGATCGTGCTGACGACGAAGTTCATCGACATCCCGCCGCTCAGCGGCGTGGCCGGCACGGTGCGCGTGCCGGGCTCGAAGAGCATCTCCAATCGCGCCCTGCTGCTCGCCGGCTTCGCCTCGGGCACGACGGCGATCGAAGGCGTGCTCGACTCCGACGACACCCGCGTCATGATCGACGCGCTGGTGCAGCTCGGCTGCGGCATCGAGGCCGCGCCGCACCGCCTCACCGTGCGCGGCGTCGGCGGCCGGCCGGCGCTGAAGAACGCGACCTTCTTCCTCGGCAACGCCGGCACGGCGATGCGGCCGCTGACCGCGACCCTGGCCCTGTTCGCCGCGTCGTCCGACGCGAGCTTCGAGCTGCGCGGCACGCCGCGCATGCACGAGCGGCCGATCGGCGACCTGGTCGACGCCCTGCGCGCGCTCGGCTGCGGCGTCGAATGCCTGGAGAAGGAGGGCTACCCGCCGCTGCGCGTCTCGGCCGGCAAGGGGCCGCTCTCGTTCGCCGCACCGCTGCGGGTGCGCGGCGACGTCTCCAGCCAGTTCCTCAGCGCGCTGCTGCTCGCCCTGCCCTTGCGCGCCGAGCCGGTCGACGCGGTGATCGAGGTCGCGGGCGAGCTGATCTCCAAGCCCTACGTCGACATCACTCTGAAGCTGCTCGCCGCCTTCGGCATCGCCGTCGAGCGCGAAGGCACGCAGCGCTTTCGCCTCGCCGCCGGCCAGCAGTTGCGCTCGCCGGGGCGATTCGCGGTCGAGGGCGACGCGTCGTCGGCCTCGTACTTCATCGCCGCGGCGGCGATCGGCGCGATCGACGCGCCGCTGCGCATCGAAGGCATCGACAGCAGCTCGATCCAGGGCGACATCGCCTTCGCCGAGGCGGTGCGGGCCATGGGCGCGACGGTCGAGTCGGGCGACGGCTGGCTGGCGGTGGGACGCGGCCGCTGGCCGCTCGCCGCCATCGACCTCGACTGCAACCCCCTGCCCGACGCGGCGATGACGCTCGCCTCGCTCGCGCTCTTCGCCGACGGGCCCTCGGTCCTGCGCAACATCGCGAGCTGGCGGGTCAAGGAGACCGATCGCCTCGCCGCCATGGCGAGCGAGCTGCGCAAGGTCGGCGCGGGCGTCGAGGAAGGCCCCGACTTCCTGGCGATCACGCCGCCGCGGGCGTGGCGCGCCGCCAGCATCGCGACCTACGACGACCACCGCATGGCGATGGCGATGTCGCTGGCGGCGTTCAACCCGCTCGCCGGCGGCAACGTGCCGGTGCGCATCCTCGACCCGCGCTGCGTCGCCAAGACCTGGCCCGACTACTTCGAGGCCCTGTTCTCGGTCGCCCGTGCGCGGCGCGAGGCGGTTCCGGTGCTCGCCATCGACGGTCCCACCGCCTCCGGCAAGGGCACGCTGGCGCGCGAGGTCGCGGCCGCGCTCGGCTACCGGCTGCTCGACTCCGGTGCCGTGTACCGCGCGACCGCCGTCGCCGCGCTCGACGCCGACATCGAGGCAGAGGACGCCGATGCCCTGGCCGCGCTCGCGGCCTCGCTCGAGCTCCGCTTCGACGGCGACCGCTGCCTGCTCGGCGGGCGCGACGTCACCGAGTCGCTGCGCCTGGAGGAGGTCGGCGCGATGGCGTCGCGGATCTCGGCCTGGCCGGCGGTTCGGGCCGCCGTGCTCGACGCGCAGCTCGGTTTTCGCGACGTCCCCGGCCTGGTGGCCGACGGCCGCGACATGGGCAGCGTCGTCTTCCCCGACGCCGAGCTCAAGGTGTTCCTCACCGCCGGTCCCGCCGAAAGGGCAGATCGGCGCTACAAGCAGTTGATTTCAAAGGGAATTCCCGCTAATATCGACAGTCTTCGTGCCGACCTGGAGGCGCGCGACGCCCGCGATCGCAATCGCAGCGCCTCGCCTCTGAAGCCAGCCGAAGGTGCGCTCATGCTGGACAACTCGGCGTTGTCGATCGAAGCCTCGGTCGACGTCGTCCTGAAAGCCTGGCAAGAGCGCAGGCCTTTCGACCGAACGTTGGTCTAGAGGTCAGGCCCGTCGCTTTCCCTCCTCGTGCCGCATGGCACACCGAAGCGCCGGATCGACAACCCAACCCACAGCGGAAGCTGCACGGAAACCAAGTCACATGTCTCAAGCTCAAGTCGCCACGCCTTCGCACGCCCCCGATTCGTTCGCCGCGATGTTCGAGGACTCGCTCAAGAAGGCGGAAATGCGCACCGGCGAGGTCATCACCGCCGAGGTGATCCGCGTCGAACACAACTTCGTCGTCGTCAACGCCGGCCTCAAGTCCGAAGCCTACGTTCCGATCGAGGAATTCAAGAACGACATCGGCGAGCTGGAAGTCCAGCCCGGCGATTTCGTCTCGGTCGCGATCGACGCGGTCGAGAACGGCTACGGCGACACCATCCTGTCGCGCGACAAGGCCAAGCGCCTCGCCTCCTGGCTCTCGCTCGAGAACTCGCTCGAGTCGGGCGAGTTCGTCACCGGCACGGTGAACGGCAAGGTCAAGGGCGGCCTGACGGTGCTGGTCAACGGCATCCGCGCCTTCCTGCCCGGCTCGCTGCTCGACACGCGCCCGGTCAAGGACATGAGCCCGTTCGAGGGCAAGACCATGGAGTTCAAGGTCATCAAGCTCGACCGCAAGCGCAACAACGTCGTGTTGTCGCGCCG
>JANMCC010000009.1:0-7395 GCA_031360885.1 Burkholderiales bacterium
CGCGGCACCGCGGGAATCTCGGCCAGCGTCTCGGCGATCGTCTTGCCGGTGATCGTCATGCAGTCGCCGTGCAGCAGGCCGGCCTCGAGCAGCATCTTCATCACCTGCGGAATACCGCCCGCGCGATGCAGGTCGACCGCCATGTAGCGGCCCGAGGGCTTCAGGTCGCAGAGCACCGGCACCTTCTTGCGCACGCGCTCGAAGTCGTCGATCGTCCATTCGACGCCGGCCGTATGGGCCATGGCGAGGAAGTGCAGCACCGCGTTGGTCGAGCCGCCCGTGGCCATGACGACGGCGATCGCGTTCTCGATGCTCTTCTTCGTGACGATGTCGCGCGGCCTCAGGTTCTGCCGCACCGCCTCCACCAGCACCTTGGCCGAGGCCCGGGCGCTGGCGACGATCTCGTCGTGCACGTTGGCCATCGTGCTCGAGCCCGGCAGGCTCATGCCGAGCGCCTCGATCGCCGAGCTCATGGTGTTGGCGGTGTACATGCCGCCGCAGGAGCCCGAGCCGGGGATCGCGCGGCGCTCGATCTCGCCGAGGTCGTGCTCGCTGAGGGTGCCCGCGGTGAACTGGCCGACCGCCTCGAACACGCTGACGATGTTCAGGTCCTTGCCCTGGTACCGGCCCGGCAGGATGGTGCCGCCGTAGACGTAGATCGCCGGCACGTTGGCGCGCAGGATGCCCATCATGCCGCCGGGCATGTTCTTGTCGCAGCCGCCGACGACGAGCACGCCGTCCATCCACTGCCCGCCGACCGAGGTCTCGATGCAGTCGGCGATCACCTCGCGCGAGGCCAGGCTGTACTTCATGCCCTCGGTGCCCATCGCCATGCCGTCGCTGATGGTCGGCGTGCCGAAGATCTGCGCGTTGCCGCCCGCCTCCTCGATGCCGGCGACGGCGGCGTCGGCGAGCTTCTGCAGGCCGGAGTTGCAGGGCGTGATGGTCGAGTGGCCGTTGGCGACGCCGATCATCGGCTTGGCGAAGTCGCCGGCCTCGTAGCCCATGGCGTAGTACATCGAGCGGTTCGGCGCCCGCGCCACCCCCTCGGTGATGTTGCGGGAGCGGCGATTGATCGGCATGGAAGCCCCTGTCATCCTGAGCGAAGCGAAGGATCCCATGGTAGCGCCGAGATCCCTCGCTTCGCTCAGGATGACAACAATCCTCTCGATATCATCCCCGCATGCTCGTTCATCCCCAGTTCGACCCGATCGCGCTCGACCTCTCGAAGATCGGCCTGCCGATCGCGATCCACTGGTACGGCCTGACCTACCTGGTCGGCTTCGCGCTCTTCCTGTTCCTCGCGGTGCGCCGCTCGCGCCTGCCGCACTACGCCGCCACCGGCTGGACCCGGCGCGACGTCGAGGACCTGCTGTTCTACGGCGTCATGGGCACCGTGATCGGCGGGCGGCTCGGTTACGTGCTGTTCTACAAGCCGGGCTGGTACGCGGCCCATCCGCTCGAGGTGTTCGCGGTGTGGAAGGGCGGCATGGCGTTCCATGGCGGCCTGCTCGGCGTGATGGCCGCCCTGGCCCTGTTCGCGCACACGAGGAAGCGCCCCTTCCTCGAGGTCACCGACCTGGTCGCGCCGTGCGTGCCGACCGGTTTTGCCGCCGGCCGCATCGGCAACTTCATCAACGGCGAGCTGTGGGGGCGCTTTTCCAGCGCCGACCTGCCGTGGGGCATGGTCTTTCCGCAGTCCGGCTCGCCGCTGCCGCGCCACCCTTCGCAGCTCTACCAGTTCGCCCTCGAAGGCCTGCTGCTGTTCGTCGTGCTCTGGATCTACGGCAAGAAGGCGCGCGGCCTCGGCCAGGTGTCCGGCGCCTTCCTCGCCGGCTACGGGCTGCTGCGATTCATCGCCGAGTTCTTCCGCGAGCCCGACAACTTCCTCGGCCTGCTCGCGCTCGGCATGAGCATGGGGCAGTGGCTGTGCGTGCCGATGATCGTCGGCGGCGTCGCGCTCTGGGCCTGGGGCCGCGGCCGCTCGCCGGGCGATGCCGGCGGCCTGCCGCTCGCGGCCCGGCAAGCCTGAGGCGCGAGAACCCGTGCGCCAGGTCTTTCTCGACACCGAAACCACCGGCCTCAGCCCCGAATCGGGCGACCGGGTGATCGAGATCGGCTGCGTCGAGCTCGTCAACCGGCGCCTCACCGGCCGCAACCTCCACTTCTACGTCAACCCCGAGCGGCGCAGCCACCAGGACGCGATCGCGGTGCACGGCCTCTCGGAGGAGTTCCTCGCCGACAAGCCGCTGTTCGCGCACATCGCCGACGAGTTGCTCGAGTACGTGAAGGACGCCGAGATCGTCATCCACAACGCCGCCTTCGACGTCGGCTTCCTCGACGCCGAGCTGCGCCGGATCGATCGGCCGGCGTTCACCCAGCACGTCGGCCGAGTCGTCGACAGCCTGTCGATGGCGCGTGACAGCTTCCCGGGCTAGTCGAACTCGCTCGACGCCCTGTGCAAGCGCTTCGAGGTCAACAACTCGGCGCGCGAGCTGCACGGCGCATTGCTCGACGCCGGGTTGCTCGCCGAGGTCTACGTGCGCATGACGCGCGGCCAGAACTCGCTCGTCATCGACGCCGCCGACGCGCTCGCCGCCGACATGGCGGCCCGGCCGATCGATTTCAGCGTGCTCGAGCTGATCGTCGTCGTCGCCGACGAGGCCGAAACCGCGGCCCACGAGGCGGTGCTCGCCGAGATCGACAAGGCCAGCCGCGGCCACGCCGTGTGGCGAGCGGCCGCCCTGGCGACGCCCGGTGCCATGGCACAATGACGCCCTCTCGAAGCGGCCGATCCGGCGCCGCGCGGGGCGGTTAGCTCAGGGGTAGAGCACGACATTCACACTGTCGGGGTCGGGGGTTCGAAACCCTCACCGCCCACCAATCGATTGCGGCGCCCTTCGGCGCTCGTCCTCGCGGTGAAGATCGCCACCTGGAACATCAACGGCGTGGTCAGGCGCCTGCCGCTGCTGCTGGCCTGGCTCGCGAGCGCGAAGCCCGAGGTCGTCGCGCTGCAGGAGACCAAGGCCACCGACGCCGAGTTTCCGGCCGCGGCGCTGGCCGGTGCCGGCTATGGTTCGGCCACCGTCGGGCAACGACCGTGGAACGGCGTGGCGCTGCTGGCGCGCGACGCCGATCCGGTTGTCGTCCGTCGCTCGCTGCCAGGCGACCCGGGCGACACCCAGGCCCGCTACCTCGAGGCCGCGATCGGCGGCATGCTGTTCGCGGCCCTCTACCTGCCGAACGGCAACCCGCAGCCCGGCCCCAAGTACGCCTACAAGCTGGCCTGGTTCGAGCGGCTGATCGCGCACGCCGCCTCGCTGCAGGCGAGCGGACATCCGGTGGTGCTGGCCGGCGACTTCAACGTGGTGCCGACCGAGCGCGACATCTACCCGACCACCTCCTACCGCGACAACGCGCTGCTCCAGCCCGAGCCGCGCGAGGCGTTCCGGCGACTCCTCGCGCAGGGCTGGACCGACTCGATCCGCGCCATCCACCCCGACGAGACCGTCTACACCTTCTGGGACTACCTGCGCCAGCGCTGGCCGCGCAACGCCGGGCTGCGCATCGATCACCTGCTGCTGAGCGCGAGCGTCGCGGCACGGCTGAAAGACGCCGGCGTCGACCGCGACGAGCGCGGCCGCGAGGGCGCCAGCGACCACGCGCCCGTGTGGGCAGAGCTCTCCGCGGCCCGCACGGGCCGTCGCAGGGCCTGATCCAGGACGCCCTTGTCGATTTCGGACCCGCGCTGCGTCAAGGGATAGGGCACCCTGGCGGTGCCGAGCCGAGGGACGCAGCCATGCCGCATCGAATCTTTCTCTCTCGCCGGGTGCTCTGGCTGCCGCTTCTCGTCCTGCCGCTGCTCGCGGCCTGCGCCGGGCTGCCGACGCGGCTGGGCGTGCCGTCGTCGTTCGCGGTCGCCGTCGACGGCGGCACGCGGCTGCAACAGGTCGCCGCCGCGTCGATGCGCGGACTTCCCGGATCGGGCTTCCAGCTGCTGCCGGTCGCCACCGGTGCGCTCGAGGCCCGGCTGGCGCTGGTCGACGGCGCCGAGAGAAGCCTCGACCTGCAGTACTACGAGTGGCACGGCGACGCCACCGGCCGCTACCTGATCGCCAGCCTGCGCCGGGCCGCGGAGCGCGGCGTGCGGGTCCGCATCCTCGTCGACGACCTGCACAGCGACGGCGTCGACGAGCTGTTCTCCGGACTGGCCGCCTTCGACAACGCCGAGGTGCGCCTGTTCAACCCGTTCGTGCGCAGGCGCGGCTCGCAGCTCTGGAAGCTCGTCAGCTCGCTCGACGATCTCAGCCGCGTCAACCACCGCATGCACAACAAGATGCTGGTCGCCGACAACGCGTTCGCCGTGTTCGGCGGGCGCAACATCGGCGACAACTATTTCATGCGGGCGCCGGACCGCAATTTCATCGATCTCGACATCTTCGCCGCCGGGCCTGTCGTGCCGGCGCTGTCGGCGTCGTTCGACACCTACTGGAACAGCGAGTACGCCTATCCCATCGATCTGGTCAGGCCGACGGCGGCGGGCCGGGCGGAGCGGCGGGCCGGGTTCGACCGGGCGCTGGGCGCCACTTCGCCACCGCCGCCCGACCTGACCGTGCCGCCGCGCTATCGGCCCTACGTCAAGGTCCGCGCCGACCTCGATGCCGGGTTCGTGCGCCTGGCCGCGGCACACGCCGAGCTGCGTGCCGACCCGCTCGACAAGGCGGCGGGCACGCGCCTGATCTCGCGGACCGGAACGGTGCGCGGCTTCGTCGGCGAGTTCACCCGCGCGGCGCAGACCGAGGCGGTCTCGATCTCGCCCTACTTCGTTCCCGGCGACGCAGGCATGGAAACGATCACGATGCTCGGCAAGCGCGGCGTGCGGATGCGCGTTCTCACCAACTCGCTCGCCGCGACCGACGAGCCCGTCGTCTACGCCGGCTACCGGCGCTACATCGTGCGGATGCTCCGCTCCGGCCTCGAGATCTACGAGCTGAGCCCGTCGCTGGCGCGCCAGCGCGCCCGGCTCGGCCGCTTCGGCGACTCCATGGGCATGCTGCACGCGAAGATCCTCGTCATCGACCGGGCGCGCCTGTTCATCAGCTCGCTCAACATCGACGGTCGCTCGGAGCGCTACAACACCGAGCTCGGCGTCCTCATCGACAGCGCCGAGCTCGCCGAGGACGTGCTCGAGATGCTCGACTTCGAGGGCAGCTCGTACGCGCTGCGGCTCGACGCGACAGGCGAGGGCGTCGAGTGGGTCTCGGGCAGCGGCGGCAAGCAGCAGGTACTGACCACCGAGCCCGAGACCGACGCGTGGCTTCGCTTCAAGTCGCGCCTGCTCGGTGCGCTGCTCCCGGAAAACTGGCTGTGAGGCGGCCCTCGAGCCGCCCGGGCGCGGTCAGGCGCCGCGCGGCTTGATCGGCGTGTAGAGCTGCTCGGCGGCCGCTTCCGGCTTCATCAGCCGCCAGCGATCGAGCGCGGCAAGGTCGCCGACCGAGCGCCGGGCCTCGTCGGCCTTGATGATCGGGTCGAGCTCGAGCACGCGGGCGACGCAGCGCGCGATCCATTCGTCGCTGTCGCGCACGTACTCCTCGGCGGTCTGCACCCGCTCGACCGGGATGCGCTCGGTGCGCTCGAAGCGCTCGCTGTTCTCGGGGCGCCCGGCCGGGGCCGCGACCCGGTCGCGGCGCAGCGCCGCCTCGGCCTCGGCCGCCGCCTCGGGCGCGAACTGGCCGCGCGTCGGCCAGAGCCTCTCCGCGGTCTCGAGGTACGTGGCGGGCTGGGCGCCCGCCTGCAGCGTGCTCAGGCGCAGGACGAACCGGTCGATCCATTGCTCCCGGGTGACGTTGAACTCCATCGCCTCAGGTCTCCGCCGCGGCCGCCGCGGCATCGGTACGTTGCCAGGCGCCGCCGACCAGCAGCTCGTGCGGGCCGAACTGCGCCTTGTAGGCCATCTTGCCGCTGCGGTCGATCCAGTAGCCGAGGTAGACGTGGGCGAGGCCGAGCAGGCGCGTCTGCTCGATTTGCCAGAGCACGTTGTAGGTGCCGTAGCTGGTGCGCGGCTCGGGCTCGAAGAAGGTGTAGACGGCCGAGAGGCCGTCGTTCAGCACGTCGAGGATGGACACCATCTTCAGCGCGCCGCTGCCGTCGGCCGAGGGCTCGCGGAACTCGACCAGGCGCGAGTTGACCCTGCTCTGCAGCAGGAACTGGGTGTACTGGTCGATAGAGTCGTGGTCCATGCCGCCGCCGATGTGCCGGCCGGCCTGGTAGCGCAGGTACAGCTGGTAGTGCTCGGCGACGAAGCCCAGGCGCAGGACGCGCGCCTCGAGGTGGCCGTGGGCGCGCTGGGCGCGGCGCTGGCTGCGCTTCGGCACGAAGGTGGCGACGGGCACGCGCAGCGGCAGGCAGGCCCGGCAGCCGTCGCAGTAGGGGCGGTAGGTGAACATGCCGCTGCGCCGAAAGCCGTTGGCGACCAGCCCCGAATAGGCGTCGGCGTGGATCAGGTGGCTGGGCGTGGCGACCTGCGAGCGCGCCATGCGGCCGGGGATGTAGCTGCAGGGGTACGGCGCGGTCGCGTAGAACTGCAGCGAGGCGAGCGGAAGTTCCTTCGGGTGTGTCATCACGACGTGGCGTCCTCGGCGGGCGTGCCCGGGATGTCGAGCTGCCGCCACAGGCGCAAATCATAGGTCCAATCCACGACCGGAGGCATCGCAAGTGCCGTGCCGAGACGCGCCATGAACTCGCCGCGCGGCAGCTCGCGGCCGCCGAAGGAGACGAGGTGGACGGTGCGCTGCTGGCAGTCGATGGTGGCGATGGCCCGGTCGCGGCAGAAGGCGACCAGCGCGGCGAGCGCGATCTTGGAAGCGTCGGTGCGGCGAGCGAACATCGACTCGCCGAAGAACATGCGGCCGAGCGAGACGCCGTAGAGGCCGCCGGCGAGCTCGCCGTCGATCCAGGTCTCGACGCTGTGCACCCGCCCGGCCGCGTGCCAGGCGGCATAGGCGTCGATCATCTCGGGCACGATCCAGGTGCCCGACTGGCCGTCGCGCGGCGCGCTCGCGCAGGCTTCGATGACGCGGCGACACGCGCTGTCGATCCGCACCTCGAGGCGGCCGGCGGCGAGCAGGCCGCGGATCGTCTTCTTCAGCGAGCGGGCGAGCCTGAACTCGGCCGGCAGCAGCACCATGCGCGGATCGGGCGACCACCAGAGCACCGGCTGGCCGACGCTGTACCAGGGGAAGATGCCCTTCGAGTAGGCCTCGGCGAGGCGCACGGGGACGAGAGCGCCGCCGGCGGCGACCAGCCCGGGCGCCACGCGTTCCGGGCCGAGCGCCAGCCGCGGGTCGGGCAGCGGGTCGGCGGCGCTGCGCAGCCAGCGGATCACGCCGCGGCCGG
>JANMCC010000067.1:0-5970 GCA_031360885.1 Burkholderiales bacterium
TCGGCCCTGTTCGCCACGCTCGCCGGCGTGCTGCTCGCGCTCTGGCTGCGCTACAACGGCCCCGACACCACGCTGTCGTTCGAGATCATGCTCGACGTGCTGCTGATCGTCGTCATCGGCGGCATGGGCACGATCTACGGCGCGGTCGTCGGCAGCGTGCTGCTGGTGCTGGCCCAGAACTACCTGCAGGACCTGATGAAGGTCGGTGCCGAGAGCGTGCAGAACATCCCGGTCGTCTCGCAGATCGTCTCGCCCGACCGCTGGCTGCTCTGGCTCGGGATCCTGTTCGTGCTCTCGGTCTACTACTTCCCGAACGGCGTCGTCGGCCGGCTGCGGGCGATGCGCCGGCCGCCGCCGCGGCGCTAGGGCCGGGCCGCGGCCGCGGCCGCGAGCGTCCGCAACAGCTCCTCGAGCGTCTCGGGGTCGATCGGCTTGACGAGGTGGTGGTCGAATCCGGCCTCCGCGGTGCGGCGGCGGTCCTCGTCCTGGCCCCAGCCCGACTGCGCCACCAGCCGCACGCCTGCGCCCCAGGTCGTCCCGCGAATCCGCCGGCAGACCTCGAAGCCGCTCAGCTTGGGCATGCCGAGGTCGAGCAGCACGATCTCGGGGCGGAACTCGCCCGCCACCCGCAGGGCCTCCTCGCCGTCGTAGGCGACACGCACATCGTGGCCGATCGCGCCTAGCAGCAGCGCCAGGCTGTCGGCGCTGTCGTGCAGGTCGTCGGCCACCAGGATGCGGCAGCGTGCCGGCGACGCGGCGGAATCGGCGGCACTCCCCTTCGTCGCCGCCGCCGCTGCCGCCGGATCCGGAGCACCGGCCTGGGCCAGCGGCAGCCGGACCACGAACTCGCTGCCCTTGCCGTGGCCGGCGCTGTACGCGCTGATGCTTCCGCCGTGCATCTCGACGAAGCCCTTGGCGAGCGCCAGGCCGATGCCCAGCCCGCCTTGCGAGCTGTCGTTCGCGGCCGCGCCCTGGGCGAACATCTCGAACACATGCGGCAATTGTTCGGCAGCGATGCCGATGCCGTTGTCGCTGACGCGCACCTCGACCGCATCGCCCAGCACTTGCATCGCCAGGACGAGCCGGCCGCCGGGATGGGTGTACTTGGCGGCATTGATCAGCAGATTGGAGAACACCTGCGCCAGGCGAGTCAGGTCGCCGTCGACGCGGACAGGCGTCTCCGGCAGGCGGATCGTGAGCGAGTGCCCGTATTCCTCGATCCGCGGCTGGGCGATCTCCAGCGCCTGCTCGACCACGGCGGGCATCGCGAGCGGCTCGCGGCGCAACGCGAACTGGCCGCGCGTCAGGCGCGAGACGTCGAGCAGGTCCTCGAGCAGGCGCGACATCTGCGTCACCTGCCGGTCGATCACTTCGCGGCACCAGACGACCTGCGGGTCGGCGGCCTCGCCCCGGCCCAGCAACTGGACCGCGTTCCTGATCGGCGCGAGCGGGTTGCGCAGCTCGTGCGCCAGGGTGGCGATGAAGCTGTCCTTCATGCGGTCGGCCTCCTGCAGCGTCTGCTCGGCGAGCTTGCGCTCGGTGACGTCGAGCGAGACGCCGAAGCTGCGCACCGGCTTGCCGCTGGCGTCGTACTCGGCCTGGCCGCGGTGGCTGATCCAGGCGATGCGGCCGTCGGCGCGCAGGCAGCGGAATTCGTGGATGAAGGGCTGCCGGCGGTCGAGCGCGTCCTTGCGGCCCCGGAGGAACTCGCGCCGGTCGTCGGGATGGATCAGGTCGGTCACCGACTCGCGGGTCGGCGTGAAGGTCTCGGGCGAGACGCCGAAGACGACATAGGTCTGCGGCGACCACCAGAGCGAATCGTTGACGACGTCGAGGTCGTAGACGCCCATCTGTCCGGCCTGGAGCGCGAGCGCGAGCCTTTCACGCTCGATGCGCAGCACCTCCTCGACCTGCCTGCGCTCGGTCACGTCGGCCATGATGCTGATCAGCCGGCGGGCGCGGCCGTCCGCCATGCGCGCGACCACCAGGCCGCGGCCCGAGAGCCAGAGCGTCCTGCCGTCGGGCCGGACGATGCGGTATTCGGCGATGAACGAGTCCTGCCGGTCGGCGAGGGCGTGGAAGTCGCGCGCCAGATGGCGGTCGTCGGGGTGCAGCGCTGCTTCGTACTCGTCGTGCTCGCCGCCGACCTGGCCGCGCCCTTCGGGCAGGTCGATCCCGAACAGGTCCATGCCTTCCTTCGACCAGGTCCGCGTCCCGGCCTCGAGGTCGGTCTCCCACGACCCCATCCGTCCGGCGATGAGGGCGGAACGGTAGCGCGCTTCGCTTTCGCGCAGCGCGGTTTCGACGGGGTTGCCCGCTGGCGTCATTGCGGCTCGATTATGGGAGGCGTTCGCCGGGCCGGCGGGCGGCGGCGCCGACATGGCGGCGGTGAACGGGGGCTATCAGCTCGCCTTCGCGGACGGCGCGGTGTTCGCGCTCGTCGCCGCGGCGCTCGGCGCCTGGGGGGTGCCCGAACGGCCGGCCGCCGCTGGCGCTGCCGCCGGTCCGGAGCTCGCAGGCTAGGGCGGCAGCGGGGGGAGGGCTTCACAATGGCGCTGCGGAGATGATGACATGAGCGCCAACCCTGCCACCTTGCCGACCGTCCACCGCCTCGAACGCCCGAGCGCCGAGCAGATCCGGCAGCTCGCCGCGCTGCTGATCGATTGCGTCGAGGGCGGCGCTTCGGTCAGCTTCATGCATCCGCTGCCGGCGGAGAAGGCGACCGCGTTCTGGACCCGGGTCGCGGAGGACGTGGCGGCGGGCGGCCGCGCCCTGTTCGTCGCCGCCGACGGCGAAGGCATCGTCGGCACGGTGCAACTCGTGCTCGACCTGCCGGAGAACCAGCCGCACCGGGCCGACGTCTCGAAGATGCTGGTGCACCGGCGGGCACGAAAGCGGGGGCTGGGGGCGGCGTTGATGCGAGCGGCCGAAGGGTTCGCGCGCGAGTCGGGCCGCACGCTGCTGGTGCTGGACACCGCTAGCGCCGACGCCGAGCGGTTGTATGCGCGACTCGGCTGGAAGCTTTCGGGGGTGATTCCGCGCTATGCCTTGCTGCCGAACGGCGAGCCGTGCGCGACCAGCTACTTCTATCGCGACCTGGGTGCCTGAGGGGTGGTCCCGGTTCAGCAGCCGGACGGGGCGGCGCGGCAAACCTGCGGGTAGGCGAACTCCACGCCGACCACGGCCCGGGCGTACAGGTAGTTCTCGCGGGCCCGCTCACTGAGCGCGTCGAGCTCGACCTGGCCGCGCTCGTCGCACGGAAAACAGAGACCGGGCTCCCGAAACAGGGGCTTGAAGCGGATCTCGTAGCCAGCATTCATTTCGCTATCTCCAGCGCGCCAGGCGATCGGAATTCCCGGCGGGTGATGCCAGTGTGGCGCGACGCCTTGGCGAAATATGTCGGGGCGCCACGGTAGAGGGCGTCGGAAGAACGCCGACAGCGGCGTCGGAGGGAACGGAGCGGCGCTGTCGTCGGGCACGCCGCGATGCCGGTTCGCCGGCGGCGGCCGCAGGGCCGAAGATCGCGCATTCACGGGGAGCAAGAGATGCCGGTTCACACCCACGACACCAAGTGGCGCCTGCTGGTCGCCGCCGCGCCGCTGATCGGCGCGGGCATGCTCGTGTTCGCCTGGCTGCAGGGCGAGCACGACATCTTCCGCTCGCGGCCGGTCCAGGCCTCGGTGCTGGCGATCGCCGCGATCGGCTTCTTGGTGGCGGCGTGGACCGCCTGGCGCCTTCGCTCGGCGCCGGCGGTGCCGGTGGCCCAGGCCCGACCCGGCGCGGTGTCGCTGCGCGGCCGGGCCGAGCCCTTGCCGAACGCCGCGCCGCTGCTCTCGCCCGACGGCGTGCCTTGCCTGTGGTTCACGCACAGCGAGCAGATCGTGCGTCGCTACGACGCGTTCGACAGCGTGCGGCCGTTCCTCCTCGTCGATGCGAGCGGCTCCTGCGTCGTCCTGCCGGCCGGCGCCGAGATCATCGGCAGCAGCAAGCTCGTCGAGGCGAAGGCCATGAAGCTGAGCGAACCGACCGACATCACCGGCCACGGGGGGCGCCGCTACGGCGCCGGCGAGCGGCTGCTCTGCGCCGGCGACGAGCTGAGCGTGCACGGCTGGTTCACGCCGGCTTCGGCCGAGGCGATCGAATTGCAGGTGCAGGCCGGGCTGCTGAACCAGAGGGCCGAGCGGCCGCGCCTCGTCATCCGCGCCGACGATCCGGCCGAGTTCGGGAAGGCCGTCGCGGCCCGGCCGGCGACGCTGCCGCCGGTGCCGCCGCCGGGCGAGCCGCTGGCGCTGCCGGTGGTGGCGGGGCAGGGCGGCGAGCCGTTCATCATCAGCATCGGCTCGCTCTACGGCCAGGGCGGCCTGTACGGCTTTCTCGCCCTCCTCGACGCGCTCGTCGCCGCCGCGGCGGCGGCCTGCTGGTTCCTGGTCACGCCGCCGCCCCTCTAGGACGACCGGCAAAACGCGGTGCTCAGCCGCGCAGGTGGCACGACACCCAGTGCCCTTCGGCGCTCTGCTTGAGCTCGGGCTTCTCGGTGCTGCAGAGCGGGAACTTCGCGATCGGGCAGCGGGTGTGGAAGTGGCAGCCCGTGGGCGGCCGGATCGGGCTGGGCACGTCGCCCTGCAGCGGAATGCGCTTGCGCTTGACCTGCGGATCGGGGATCGGCACGGCCGAGAGCAGCGCCTCGGTGTAGGGGTGCAGCGGCTGGGTGTAGAGCTCCCGGGCCGGCGCGATCTCGACGATCCGCCCCAGGTACATCACCGCCACCCGGTCGCTGATGTGCTCGACCACGGAGAGGTCGTGGGCGGTGAAAATATAGGTCAAGCCGAGTTGGCCCTGCAGGTCTTCGAGCAGGTTGATGACCTGCGCCTGGATCGAGACGTCGAGCGCCGACACGGCCTCGTCGCAGACGATCAGCTTCGGGTTCACCGCCAGCGCCCGGGCGATGCCGATGCGCTGCCGCTGCCCGCCGGAGAACTCGTGCGGATAGCGGCGCATGTGGTCGGCCGAGAGGCCCACGGTCTCGAGCAGCTCGACGATGCGGGCCTCGAACTCGGCCCGGCTCCTGGTCAGCTTGTGGATGATCAGCGCCTCGCCGACGATCGCGCCGACGGTCATGCGCGGATTGAGCGAGGCGTAGGGGTCCTGGAAGATGATCTGCATGTCGCGCGCCAGCGCGCGCAGCTCTTCCTTGCCGGCCCGGGTGACGTCCTGGCCCTCGAACCAGACCTCGCCCGAGGTCGGCTCGATCAGGCGCAGGATGCAGCGGCCGGTGGTGCTCTTGCCGCAGCCCGACTCGCCGACCACGCCCAGCGTCTCGCCGGCCTCGAGGTCGAAGCTGACGCCGCTGACGGCATGCACGTTCTCGATCTCGCGGCCGAGCCAGCCGCCCTTGATCGGGAAGCGTTTGACCAGGTCCCTCACCCGCAGCAGCGGCGCGCGCGCGCTCCCGGCCAGCTCGCTCATGCCATCGCTCCGGCCAGCGGCGCGGCCGGCGCGCCGGTGGGGACGATGTCGTAGATGCAGCGCACCTTGTGCCCGGGAACCGGCTCGCGCAGCGCCGGCGTCGCCTTCAGGCAATCGGCGGTGGCGAACTTGCAGCGCGGCGCGAACCGGCACCCTGGAGCCGGGTCGACCAGCTTCGGCACGGTGCCCGGAATCTGCTCCAGCCGCACCTTGTGCAGGGCGGCGGTGTCGATGCGCGGGATCGAGCGGATCAGGCCCTGCGTGTAGGGATGGCGCGGGTTGGCGAACAGCTCCTCGACGGTCGCCTCCTCGACCACCATGCCGGCGTACATCACGACCACGCGCTGCGCGACCTCGGCGACCACGCCCATCGCGTGCGTGATCAGCATGATCGCCATGCCGAGGCGCTCCTTCAGCTCGGCGAGCAGGTCGAGGATCTGCGCCTGGATGGTGACGTCGAGCGCGGTGGTGGGCTCGTCGGCGATCAGCAGCTGCGGGTTGCAC
>JANMCC010000092.1:0-42273 GCA_031360885.1 Burkholderiales bacterium
GCGGGTGCGCGCCTCGGCTTCGCGCTGGCCGCGCACCGTGCGCAGCCCCTCCATCACGTTGCCGAGCGCGGTCATGTGCGGGAACAGGTTGAACTGCTGGAACACCATGCCCACGCGCTGGCGCACGCGCGTCAGCTCGGCTTCGTCGTAGCTGCGCCGGCCGGGGTCGGCCTTGCCCGGCGCGGCGCGCCCGATCGCCTGGCCGGCCAGCTCCACCACGCCGGCGCTCGGCCGCTCCATGAAGTTGAGGCAGCGCAGCAGCGTGCTCTTGCCCGAGCCCGAGGCGCCGAGGATGGCGATGCGGTCGCCGGGCATCACATCGAGGTCAATGCCGCGCAGCACCTCGTGGTCGCCGAAGCGCTTCTCCAGGCCGCGCACGCGCAGCAGCGGCTCGGTCGTTGTCATGCGTCCGACCGGCCGAGCCGCCGCTCCAGCCCATAGGTCGCCTGCACCAGCGGAAAGAGGCAGAGGAAGAAGACGACGGCAATCACGGTGTAGGTCTCGATCGGGTTGAAGTTCAGCGAGGCGAGGAGCTTGCCCTGCTGCAGCAGCTCGACGTAGGCCACCGCCGAGGCGAGCGTCGTCATCTTGAAGATCTCGATGCCGCGGTTGGTGAGGGCCGGCAGCATCCGGCGCAGCGCCTGCGGCAGCACGATCCGCCGCATCGCCTGCGCTGGCGTCATGCCGAGCGCGCGCGCCGCCTCGGCCTGGCCGCGGTCGATCGACTCGATGCCGCCGCGGAAGATCTCGGCCGAGAACGCCGCCGAGTTCAGCGAGATGCCGAGCGCCGCCGCCACGAGCGGGCTGATCTCGAACGGCAGCAGGATCGGCAGCGCGTAGTAGAACCAGAGGATCTGCACCAGCACCGGCGTGTTGCGGAAGAACTCGACGAAGGCCGTCGCGGGCAGATGCACCCAGCGGGCTCGCGCATGCCGGCCGAGGCCGACGACGAGACCGAAGCCGAAGCCGAGCACCACGCAGATGACGAACAGCCGCAGCGTGCCGAGCGCGCCAGTCCAGAGCACGTCGAGGTTCTCGAGCACGGGCCCGAAGTTCCAGCGGTAGGCGGCACCCATCAGCGGGCCATCCCTTCGCCGCTCGTGGCCAGGCGGCGCTCGAGCCCGTGCACGAGCTGGCTCGCCGCGAAGATGACCACGAAGTAGATCAGCGCCGTGACCGTGAACACCTCGAGCGGCCGGAACGTCTTCTGCGCCACCTCGTTGGTCTGGAACAGCAGGTCGGCGTACGAGACGATGGCGACCAGCGTGGTCGTCTTCATCAGCTCGATCGCGCGCTCGAGAAAGGCCGGGATCATCCGCTTCACCGCCTGCGGCAGCACCACGCGCCGCATCACCTGCCGCGGCGCCATGCCGAGCGCCCGCCCCGCCTCCCACTGCCCGCGCTCCACCGAGACGATGCCGCCGCGAAACACCTCGGCGAAGAAGGCGGCCGACTGGATCGAGAAGGTGAGCACCGCGGCGACGTAGGGCGTCATCTCGACCTTGATCAGGATCGGCAGCGCGAAGAAGAACCAGAAGAGCTGCACCAGCGGCGGCGTGGTGCGAAAGACCTCGATCACCGTGCTCGCCGGCCAGCGCAGCCAGCGAGACGACGAGAGCCGCATCAGCGCCAGCACCAGGCCGAGCGGCACGCCGAAGGCGAGCGCCGCGCCGGTGACCTTCAGCGTGTTGAGGAGGCCGAGCGCCAGCAGGTCGGCGTTCGCCCACACCGGGGCGAAGTTCCAGACGTGCTGCATGGGCTGCGACGATAGCCCAGCATTGGTCGAATCTACATGCCGAGTCGACCGGGAGGTTCGCTCAGTCGCTGACGCCCGCCAGCCGGAGGCCGACGAGCAGCTCCGGATCCACGGTCTCGTCGATCTTTCCGAGCCAAGCCTGGAACTGCGCGGTGTTGCGCACTCCGGGGACGGCGGTGAAGAATTCGTCCAGCGCCTTCTTGGCGCGGACCTTGTTTCCCGAGCGGGCGTGCGCCGCAGCGAGGTAGAGCAGGATTTGAGCGTCGCTAGGCTCCTCGAAGCCGCGACTCGGCAGCTTGCTGAGGGCTTGCGTTGCATGGCGGATGGTCGCGGCATCGTCTCCCATCGCGTAACGGATCTGCATCGCCAGACTGTTCATGTCAGCGTCTTCGGCGTCGCCGAGTGCGCTGTGCGAGAGCGCCGCTTGGGTGGCGTCGAGCGCTTCGGGCAGCCGATGCAGCATGTACAACGCGGAGGCCCTGATGCGCAGCGCCGGACCCTCGTTCGGCGCGCGCCTCAGGATGTCGTCGGCGACCGCAAGCGCCGCGTCGAAATGCCGCTGCTCGAACAGGAGCCTGCTTCGCAGGAACAGCGGGTAGTTCGCGCCCGGGCTCAGCACCAAGTATCGGTCGAGGGCCCTGCTGCCGACGTTCAGCATTTCCTGCCGCCGCTCGCCGGCCCAGGCGCGGGCGCATTCGCAGAGGTTCATTTCGGCGGCGACGCGGAGCGCGAGCAGGTCGTCGGGTGCGAGCGCCAGCGCGCGCTCGATGTTGCGCTGCGCGCGGGCGTAGGCCTCCGGCGCATTCTTGTCGCGTTCCCCCCAGTCCGAGTAGGCCCGCATCCCGAGGTCGCGCACGTCGAGCCGCGCGTCGGGCTTCGAGCGCGCGCGTGCGACCTCGTCGCGCAGGGCCCGGTAGGTCGCGATCGACACCGCGTCTTCGAGGATCGAGGCTATCGCCTTCGGCTCGGGGCCGCCTGCGACCTGGAGCGGAAAAGTGTCGATCACGCGCTCCGTCTGCGCATCGACGAGCGCCAGAGCCGCGTCGTATCCTGTCGTGGCACGGCTCACGCGTGGGCGCAGCAAGTAGTGGACGTCGAGCGCAGCGCCGACCTGCCGGAGGCTGGAGGGCTTCGCGATCGCCTGCAGCACCAGCCCCTGCGGGAGTACCCGCGACCAGAGACTTCGCGCTTCCGCTTCGGTCTGCACCGTCTCGCCTATCGAGCGCGCCAGCCGCTCAGCCACCGGATCGCCATTGGGGGCATCGGTGGGCAGAACAGCGAACGTCATGCGGCGATCGGCGGCCGAGTAAGGCGCCGGGTCGGCTGCGGTGTTGAAGCGTTGGACGGCGAACCCGCCGGCCACGAGCGCAAACACCACGAGCAGCGCGACGATGACGAGCTTCGCGGCGCGTCGTCGGCCTTCAGCCAAGGTCGGGCTCGACACAGGGCCCGCGGCGGTCGCGTCTCCGCCGGCCGGCGACGCGTCGCCTTTGCTCGATGCCACCGAGCATGAATAGGCGCGCACCGGCTGCGCGATGTTCTTCACCGAGTGCTCGCCGAGATCGACGAAGCCGGCGCGCGCTCGCCCGCCAATCGAGCTCTGGATCGCCTGCGAGACGACGATGCTGCCAGGCTGCGCCAGCGCCTGCAGACGCGAGGCGACGTTCACCCCGTCGCCGTAGACGCTCCCATCGGGCTTCTCGATCACGTCGCCGAGGTGCACACCGACGCGAAACTGTAGGCGCCGGTCGGCTGGCAGGGTCTCGGTGCGTCGGGCCAACTCTGCCTGGATGTCCCTCGCGGCGCGGACCGCACCGGCCGCGGTGTCGAAGACCGCGAGCACCGAATCGCCGGCCATGTCGATCACCCGTCCGCCTTGCAGCACGACTCCTGACTGGAACACCGCGCGCGCCGCATCGAGTGCAGCGACCGTCTCGTGGTCGTCGATCGCCATCAGGCGCGAGTAACCCGCGGCGTCGGCCGCGAGAATCGCAAGCAGGCGACGTTTGGCCTCGAGCGGTGCGACGGCAGGGATGGTTGGCCCCTGTCAGCTCGTTATGGGGCCTGAAGCCGGCGCCGGGCCGATCCGCAGGGCGCTTCTCATGGCGACACGCGCATGCAGCCGAGTGTCCGCGAAGACCTGGGAGCGGTCAAACCAGCGATCAAAAGTGCGCGGGCGGAGCGAAGTCCCACGCTCCCATGCTCCGACGATGTTCAGGCGTCCGCGTGCTACGACTTGCCGAGCATTTCCTTCATCACCGGCGGCGAGGCCTTGGGGTCGAGGCCGAAGCCGACCAGGAACTCCTCGTACCACTTCTGCGTCTGGCCGTTCGCATAGAACTTGCCGATTTCCTTGTCGACGTACTCGACCCAGGACTTGTCGCTTTCCTTGCGCACCGCGACGCTCGACGCGACCGATTGCGCCGGCGTCGGCACCACGATCTTGCCGGCGCCGAGCTTCTGCCGGGCCGCGAGCAGCGGCGGGTGGAACAGGCACACCGCGTCGGCGCGGCCGGCCTGGAAGGCGGCGATCGCCGCGGCGTTGTCGGGGAAGCGCGAGACCTGCGCCTTGGTCACGTTCTCGGTGAGGTACTTGTCCATGCTGCTCGCCTGCGGCACGGCGATGCGCACGGCGGGCTTGTCGAGATCGGCCCACGTCTGCACCGGCAGGTCGTCGCGCGCCAGCACGGCGAGCGAATAGAACAGCAGCGGCGTCTTCGGGAAATCGACCGCCTGGGCGCGCTCGGGCGTGGCGTCCATCATCGACATCATGTCGATCTTGTTGCCCTGCAGCGCGGCGATCGCCGTGCCCCAGGTCACCTCGACCGGCTCGAACTTCACGGCCAGGCCGGCCGCCATCGCCTTGCCGAGCGAGACGCCGACGCCGGTGGACCAGTCGCCCGACTTCGGGTCCTTCGAGTACCACGGCGGCGCCTGCGTGACGCCGACGCGCAGCGTGCCGCGCTGCCTGATCTGCGCCAGGGTGCTGTCGGCCGAGGCCTGGGCCCAGGCGGCGGGTGCGGCGGCTGCGGCGGCGAGCGCCAGCACGGAGCGGCGTTGGAATCGAAGGGTCATGGCGCGGTGCTCCTTGGAGGGTCGCCCATGATAGAGAGCGCCGAGAGCGCCGGCGCATCCGGGCTCGACCGCACGGCGCGGCTCCGGTAGCCTCGTGGCGCCGCGTGCCACACAGCCGCGCCCCTGCACCGTGAGCGACGAACGCGCCCTCCTCCTGACCGATCTCGTCGACAGCACCCGGCTGACCGAGTCGCTCGGCGACGCCGCGGCCGCGGCGCTGTGGGCCGCGCACGACCGCGTCGCGCGGGAGCGGCTCGGGGCCTGGCGCGGGCGCGAGATCGACAAGAGCGACGGCTTCCTGCTCCTGTTCGAGTCCGCCGCCGACGCGCTCGGCTACGCGCTCGACTACCACCGCGCGCTGGCGGCGCTCGATTCGCGGCTGCGCGCGCGTGCCGGCCTGTACGTCGGGCCGGTGAGCTTGCGCGCGAACGACACCGCCGACGTCGCCCGCGGCGCCAAGCCGTTCGAGCTCGAAGGCGTCGCCAAGCCGGTCGCGGCGCGGGTCATGGCGCTCGCCGCCGGCGGCCAGACGCTGCTGACCGCGGCCGCGCGCGCCGCGCTCGGCCAGCCGGCGGCGGGCGTGCGGATCGAGCCGGTCGGCCACTGGCAGCTCAAGGGCATCGCCGATCCGGTCGCGCTCCACGCGGTGGCCGCCGACGGCGACCTCGCCGCGCTCACCACGCCGGCCGACGGCGACAAGGGCTGGCGCGTCGTCCACGCGGCCGGCCGCTGGCGGCCGGTGCGAGAGACGCCGCACAACCTGCCGGCGACGCCGTCGTCGTTCGTCGGCCGCGAGACCGAGCGCGCCGACGTGCTGGGCAAGCTCAGGTCCGCGTGCCTCGTGACGATCCTCGGCACCGGCGGGCTCGGCAAGACGCGCCTGGCGATCGAGGTGGCCAACGAGGCGCTGCACGACTTTCCCGACGGCGTCGGCTGGGTCGAGCTCGCGCCGCTCAGCGACGGCGCGCTCGTCGGCCAGGCGATCGCCTCGGCGTTCGGCGTTGCCGAGTCGGCCTCGACGTCGGTCGTCGACGCGATCGCCGAACGCCTGGACGACCGGCGCGCGCTGCTCGTGCTCGACAACTGCGAGCACGTCGACGAGGACTGCGCCCGCGCTGCGCGACGACGACGCCGAGGCCCGCCGCCTCTACGAGGAAAGCCTCGCGGTCCGGCGCGAGCTCGGCGACGCGCTCGGCATCCAGCGCTGCGTCTTCGGCCTTGCCGATCTCGCCGTCCGCCGGGGCGACCTCGTCGGCGCCCGGGCGCTGCATGCCGAGGGCGTGAAGATCGCGCGCGACAACGGCGACCGGGTGGCGCTGCTGCACGCCTGCGAGGCGCTCGCCGACCTCGTCGAGGCCGAAGGGGACGCGGAGCGGTCGGCGATGCTGCGCGGACAGACGAACCGGCTGCTCGCGGAAACGGGCTACGCGTTGCCGGGATCGAGCGCCGCGACGCGCGAGCGTGCCCTGGCGTCGACGCGTGCCGCGGTGGGCGATGACGCCGCGTTCGAGCGCGCCCTCGCCGCCGGTGCCGCGATGTCGACCGACGAGGCGATCGCGCTCGCGCTGCCGCGGACCGCTGCCTGAGCGCAGCGTGTCCTGGAGCGGCTCGCTGCGCGTGCGTGTTGGCGGCCCGCCGGCGATGTGAGAAGCTGCATTCATGACGCCCGAGGACATGCGGCTTCTCTCGACCTTGCTCGACCAGGCCATGGATCTCGGCGGCGCCGAGCGGGAGGCGTGGCTCGCGGGCTTGCAGGGCGACGCCGCGGCGATGGCGCCACGACTTCGCGAGCTGCTCTCCACGGCGGGGAAGTCGGCGGCGGACAAAAGCTTGAGCCGGGGGCCGTCGTTCACCGCTCTCGAGGAACCGGGATCCGACTCCGCGTTCGCCGCGGGCGATCAGGTCGGCGCCTATCGGCTGGTGCAGCCGCTCGGCCGCGGCGGCATGGGCGAAGTCTGGATCGCCGAGCGGAGCGACGGCGTGATGAAGCGTGCCGTCGCGCTCAAGCTGCCTTTCCTCGGTTCGCGCGGCGGCATCCTGGCGCAGCGATTCGAACGCGAGCGCGAAATCCTGGCCCGCCTCGCCCACGCGCACATCGCCCGGCTGTACGACGCGGGCGTCGCCGAGTCCGGGCAGCCGTACCTCGCGCTCGAGTTCGTCGAGGGAAAGCACATCACCGACTTCTGTCGCGACGCGGGCCTCGACATCAAGGCGCGGGTCCGCCTCATCCAGCAGGTCATCGAGGCCGTCCAGTACGCGCACGCGAACCTGGTCGTCCATCGCGACATCAAGCCGAGCAATGTCCTCGTCGATGCGGCCGGCCAGGCGATGCTGCTCGACTTCGGCATCGCCAAGCTGCTGGAAGACGCCGATACCGACGCGGCCGAGACGGAGCTGACGCGCGTCGGCGGGCGGGCACTGACGCCGGGCTATGCCGCCCCCGAGCAGATCGCAGGGGAAGCGGTCAGCACGGCAACCGACGTGTGGGCGCTCGGCGTCCTGCTCTACGAGCTGCTGACCGGGACCCGGCCGTTCCAGGGCGACAGGCGCCAGCTCGAGGAGGCGATCCTGTCACGCGACGCGCCGCGAGCCGCCGGCGTGGCGGCCGACCTCGCGACGATCCTCGCCAAGGCGATGAAGCGGATGCCTGCCGAGCGCTATCCGGCGGCGAACGCGATGGCCCAGGATCTCGATCGCTGGCTCGGCGGCCTTCCGGTCCTCGCCCAGCCCGACAGCCTCTGGTATCGCACCCGCAAGTTCGTGGCTCGCAATCTCGCGGCCACCGTGGCGGCGGCGGGCGTGTTCGTGACCGTCGTCGTTGCCAGCGGCGTGTCCATCCACCAGGCGCAGGTGGCGCGCGAGCAGAGCCGCATCGCCCGAGAGGAGTCGAAGACGGCGCAGGCCGTCCAGGATTTCCTGGAGAGCCTGTTCCGCCACAACTCGATCGACCAGGCCGACCCGATCGCTGCGCGGACGAAGACGGCCGAAGCGATCCTCGACGAAGGCGCGGCGCGGATCGAGAACGCGCTCGACGACGAGCCGAAGAGCAAGCTGCGGATCCTGGCCATCCTGAGCGACCTCTACGACCAGATGGACCGTTCCGACAAGGAGTCGTCGTTGACGGCGCGCCGCGCCGCCTACGCGGCAAAGGCGTTTCCCGGTGCGACCAACGAGAACATCGTGGCGTTGGCGGAGCTGGCGATCTCGCACGCCTACAACGGCCGCCCGGTGGAAGCGAAGGCCAGTCTTGCCGAGGCGCAGGCCCTGCTGGCACGGAACCCCCGGGCCGACTTCTCCGCGCGCATGCAGGTGCAGATGGCGCGGGTGGACCTGCAGCGCGTGGAAGCCAGCTCCGACTCCGAGTCGCTGGAAGACGCCCGGCGCCTGGTCGCCATGTTCGAAGGGAGGCCGGCCTCGAAGGACCAGTTTCATGCGCTCTTGCTGAAAGGGGAGCGGGAGAGGGTCGCGGGACGCGACGAAGACGCCATCCGGTCGTTTCGGACGGCCCTGGAGATCGAGAAGCAGGTTCCAGGGGGCATTGCCGGAGGACTGGGTGCGGTCTATCTCGAGCTCGGCGAGGCGCAAGGCCATGCTGGCGACCTCGAGGGGTCGGAGGCGAGCCGTCGCACGGCACTGCGCCTGTCCGAGCCGGCAGGGCCGACGAGCAGACGCGTCATGACGCAGAAGGTTCGCCTGGCGAGATTCCTGACCGAAAACGGCAAGCCCAAAGCGGCGCTGCCGCTGCTCGCCGACGTCACGGCGCGGCTTCCCGAGCTTGCACGCGATTCGATCGCGCAGACCTTCGCTGCCCGCGGCATCTCCCCGATCGCGGCCCTGGCCGTGTGGCGCATCGGTCGACCGGAAGAGGCGCTGGCGAAGCAGGCCGAGCTGCAGGCGTTCGAGACGCACCCGGTCGACGAGCCGATCAGCGACGTCGCTCGGGTGTCCGCCGCGGCGCGCAGCCTCGTCGATCTCGGCCGTCTGCGCGAAGCGCGTGAAAGCCTGCAACGAGCGGATGCCTTGCGCCAGGCCAGGCGATTGACGCACGCGACAACCGTTCGCGAGCTGGGGTTCGCGCAGATGGCGCTCGCCTGGGCCGAGGGCGAGGGCGGCGTCGCCGAGGCCGAGTCCGTCTGGAAGCGCCTGCGGGTCGATCATCCGCCGAACCGCAGCACGGTCGCGGCCGTCGAGAGCGACATGCTCTGGGCCCGCGGCGAGACCATTGCTGCCGGCGCCCGCGCCGCGCAAGGCCTGGACGAGATGAACGCCAGGCCGCCCGACGAAGGCGCTGCCTACAACCGCTTTCGCCTGCAGCTCGTCCTGGCGCGGTCGCTGCTCGCCCAGTCGAAGCCCGGCGATGCCGCGGATCATCTGCGCCGCGCGCTGTCATGGAATGCAGAAGCGTGCGATGCCGAGATGAGCCTCGACCGCTTGCTGGCGCTGGTGGTGCTGAGCGAAGCCGAGCTGGCGACGGGCGACCTGGCGAAGGCGCGCGCGGCGATGTCCGAAGCACAGGCCATCCGCGCGCGCCATCCGGCGCTCGGTCGGCAGTACACCGTGCCCTTGCAGGCTGCGCTAGTTCGCATCGAGGAGGCCGGAAAAGGCGCGGCCAGGTAGCGCCGCGCGGCGATCGATCAGGGCGCCGCCTTCCCCTTCTGCAGGTTCCAGCTCCGCACTTTCCCATCCGCCAGGTCCAGCGCCACCAGCTGCTCCTCTCGCGAGCGCACCCCGTCCTTCGTTGTCTGCTCGGTGCCGAGCAGCAGCAGCTGGTTCGGCGAGATCCAGCGCGAGCCGAGCTCGGTCATGGGCAGGGCCGCCGTCCACACCGGCATCAGCTCGGAATCGATGCGGGTGATCGCCACCCGGCCCTCGGCGTCGATGCGGGTCTGGTGCTGCACCAGCACACCGGCCGGCTCCTTCACCGCCAGGGCTTGCTCGGTGCCCGGCGTGTGGAAGAAGCGGCCGCGCAGGAAGGCGGGCGAATCGGCCACCGCGACGACCTCGAGCAGCCGGTCGTGCCGGCCTTCCGGGAATTGGCGCGTCTTGCCGATGGTGGCGCGGCGAAAGATGCGGCGGACGAGCGGACCGTCGTCGACGATCGTGAAAGGCTCGGCGTAGCGGGTGCCGAAGGAGTCGTTGCCGGCATCGACGGCCTCGCGGTCGGTGTACAGCCCGAGCCAGCGGCCGGCGAGCAGCGTCTGGCGCACGACCGGCTCGCCGAACGGCCGGGTGTGGACGAAGCGGGTGGCGGTCGGCGCCGGCGCCGCGGGCGGCGGCTGGTGCGGCTCGGCCGCGAGGCCGGCGCCGCGCACCCGGTAGCGTTGCGCGTCGGCCGCCATCAGCACCAGCCCGTCGTCGAAGCCGTAGAGGTCGGACGATGCCGGCAGCAGGCCCTTCAGCGCCGGGTTGCGCTGCTGCAGCGCCTGGGCGTCCGCCTTGAGGCTGCCGTCGGCGGCCGAGACGGCGATCGGCTGGCTGTCGACGAGCAGCCAGACGGTGTCGCCCTCCTGGCCGAGCAGGCGGCCGCCGGCGCTGCTGCCGATCACGCGCGAAGGCGCGCTGCCGTGCGCCTCGGTGTCGCCGAGCGTCAGAACGCGTGCCTTCCAGGCCGGCTGCGCGCTATGCACGTCGTGCGCTTGCAATTCGAAGTGGAAGAAGGTGTCGTTGCGGAAGCCGAAGCTGCTGCGGCGGCCGCCGCCGACGGTCACCTGCCGCTGCTCCTCCTGCTTGAGCAGGATCCAGAGGCGCGGCTGGCCCTGGTGCAGCACCAGCATCGCCTGCCCCTGGCGCTCGGGCGGGCCGAAGGTGCTGCGCATCGGCCCGAGGAAGACGAAGGCGATCAGGCCGACGAAGAAGACCACGCCGACGGCGGCGAGGATCGCGCCGGCCTTCTTCATCGCCCTCTCCGGCAGGCGGCCGGGATACCGGGGTGGAATGTCATGCGAAGCTCCTGCAGCCGACGCGCGGGTTCGCGCTGGATCGCACCTTACGGACGGGGCGTTGCAGGGGCGTTGCGGCGGTCGGCGGGCCGCGCTTGCGACAATGCGCCTTTCTCGAAAGGATCGCCATGAGCGCGTCCGCTCCGGCCGGCGCCGATGTTCCCGAGGGCTTCAAGGCCCGGCGCTTCGGCGACGGCTTCATCGCCGTCAACGGCCCGCTCTACGCCCGCCGCGAAGACGGCGGCTTCCAGCTGGGCTTTCGGGTCGAGCAGCGGCATTGCAACCCGATGGGCATCTGCCACGGCGGGATGATGGCGACCTTCTGCGACATGCTGCTGCCGCTCTCGGCGCACGTCCTCTCCGACGTCGGCAACCGGTTCCTGCCGACCATCAACCTGCAGATCGACTACCTCGCCGCCTCGCCGCTCGGCGCCTGGGTGCAGGGCGAAGCGCATGTGCTGCGCGCGACGCGAAGCCTGGTCTTCATGCAGGGCTTGGTGCAGGCCGACGGCACCCGGGTGGCGCGGGTCAGCGGCATCTTCAAGATCGGCCCGCCGTTCGACGACACGCTCGAGCGCAGGCCGGCACGCGAGCCGGAACCCTGAGCTTCGACGATGGACCTGCACACCTGGCTCATCTATCTCCTGGCCGCGACCGGACTGTCGCTCTCGCCCGGACCCAACGGCCTGCTCGCGCTCACGCACAGCGCGATGCACGGCCGGCGCAAGGCGCTCTATACCGTCGTCGGCGGCACGCTCGGCTTCGTCGCCATCATCGCCCTCTCGATGTTCGGGATCGGCGCCCTGCTCAAGTCGTCGCTCGTCTGGCTCGCGGTTCTGAAGTGGGTGGGCGGCGCCTATCTCGTGTGGCTCGGCATCCAGGTCTGGCGCTCGCCGCCGATCGGCCTGGGCGCGGCGCGTCCATCCGAGCCGCGCAGCGGCTGGACCTTGTTTCGCCAGGGCGCGCTGGCGGCGGTGACCAATCCGAAGGGCATCCTCTTCTTCGCCGCCTTCCTGCCCCAGTTCATCGATCCGGCGCGCAGCCTCTTCGGCCAGTTCCTGGTGATGTCGGCCACGTTCGCGGCGATCGAGTTCGCCACCGAGATGTTCATCGCCAGCGTCGCCCACCGCATCAGCCGCTGGCTGGCGAGGGTGGGGCGGCGCTTCAACCAGGCCTGCGGCGGCGTGTTCATGCTCGTCGGCGCCGTGCTGCCCTTGCGTGCCTAGCGGGCGCTCTCGATCCTTCCCTCGGCCCCGGCCGAACCCTTCCTCCGGAGCCTGCAGTGGCGACCAATACGATCTGTCTCTGGTACGAACACGACGCGGAGGCCGCGGCCCGCTTCTATGCGGCGACCTTTCCGCAAAGCAGCGTCGGCAAGGTCCATCTCGCGCCGACCGACTATCCCGGCGGCAAGGCCGGCAACCCCATCACCGTCGAGTTCACCGTCCTCGGCATTCCCTGCATCGGCCTCAACGGCGGGTCGTTCTTCAAGCATAGCGAGGCCTTCTCCTTCCAGATCGCCACCGACGGCCAGGAGGAGACCGACCGCTACTGGAACGCGATCGTCGGCAACGGTGGCCAGGCCAGCCAGTGCGGCTGGTGCCGGGACCCGTGGGGCATCAGCTGGCAGATCACGCCGCGGGTGCTGATCGATGCCATCGCCAAGGGCGGCGACGTCGCCAGGCGCGCCTTCCAGGCGATGATGCCGATGCAGAAGATCGACGTCGCCACGATCGAGGCCGCGGTGCGCGGCTGACCGGCGAAGCGGCCCTCGCGCCGCGGCTCAGGCCAGCGGCCGCCGGCCGCCGCCGAGCAGCCGTGCGGGAAGCGAGAGCAGGGCGCCGAGCGTCGCGAGGGCGCGCAGGCGTTGGCGCAGTGCTGCGATGTCGTCCATGGCGTCCGAGCGCAGGCCGTTCGTGCGCGACTACGCGACCGTGGCCGCGAACAACTGCCATTCGCCGGGCACGCCCTTGAGCGAGCGGGCGCCGATGTCCTCGAAACGGAGGCCCGATCCGACAACCAGGTTCTTCACCGTCGAAGAGACGAGCACCTGGCCCGGTTCGGCCACCGAGGCCACGCGCGCACCGACATGTACGGCCAGGCCGCTGTACTTCTCGCCCAGCACCTCGCATTCGCCCGTGTGCACGCCGACCCGCAGCTTCAGGCCGAGGGCCTCCACCGCCCTGGCCAGCGAAACGCCGCAGCGCACGGCGCGGGCCGGGCCGTCGAAGGCGGCGAACAGGCCGTCGCCCGCGGTGTCGAGCTTGCGGCCGCGGAAGTGGCGCAGCTTGTCGTCGGCCAACGCGTAGAAGTTCGCCAGCACCTGGTTCCAGCCGAGGTCGCCCATTTCCGCCAGTCGCCGGGTCGACTCGACGATGTCGCAGAACAGGATCGTCGTCAGGACGCGGTCCGGCTGGGCTTCGGCGCGCTCGCCGGTGAGGAATTCGCGCACCTCGTCGAGCAGGGCGTCGGCGTCGCCGTACCAGGGAAGATGGTCCTCGCCGGCGAGCTCGACGTACCTCGCCCCGGCGATGTGCTCGGCGATGTAGCGGGCGTGGCCGACGCGCACCGGCTTGTCGTCGACCCGGTGCAGGATCAGCGTCGGGACGCGGATCGCCGGCAACACGTGGCGCGCGTCCACCTCCGTCATGATGCCGAACAGCTTGCGGGCCGTGCCCGGGCTCATCGCCATTCGTTCCAGCCGGGCGAGGACCCGAAGCGCGACGGTGTCGTCCTTGACGCTGGGGGCGAACCAGCTCGACAGCTCGCCTGTTCCCCACATGGTTTCGAGCCTGGAGAGCCACCGCGAATTCGCCTCCGCCGGATAGCCGTGCGGATAGTCGGTGTCGCGACTGAAGCGGGCGAAGGTTCCGTAGAGCAGCAAGGCCCGGGTGCGTTCGGGATAGGTCGCGGCGAACATCATCGCCATCGCCCCGCCCTCGGAGATGCCCCAGATCACGGCGCGCTCCCAGCCCACGGCGTCGAGCACCGCGCGCACGTCGTCCATGCGCTCCTCGAGCGTCGGCGGGTTCGAGACCGGATCGGATAGCCCGGTGCCGCGCCGGTCGAGCATGACGACGCGGGCGAACTGGGCCAGGCTCTCGGCGAACTCGGCGAAGGCCCGGAACGTCCAGATGTTCTCGACATGCGAGGCCCAGCCGGGAATGAACACGAGGTTCACGTCGCCGCTGCCGAACACCTGGTAGGCGATGTTCAGCTCGCCGCTCTTGGCGTAGCGGGTGTCGATCTGGTTCGGGTCGAGCATGGCCGGTTGGAGGCTGGGACTTTCGATCGTTTCCGCATCCTAGTTGACCGGGGGCTGTGTAGACTCGCTTCGGCTGCGATCGATGATTGGCATAGCAACCAGGGCGGGAGACCGTGATCACCACGGACACATCACCTCGGGTCCGTCTGCTGGCTGTGGTGGCGGCCGATGCCGCGGGGTATTCGCGCCTGATGGCCCTCGACGACCACGGCACGGTGGCCGCGCTGGATGCCGCACGCAGGGTGTTTCGCTTCGAGATTGCCGCCCATGCCGGTCGCGTGGTCGACATGGCCGGGGACTCGGTGCTGGCGGTGTTCGAGAACGCCACCGGGGCGGTGAACGCCGCGCTGGCGATCCAGCGCCAACTCGGCGAAGCCGTTGGCCACGACGGCGATGCCGAGCGCCGCATGCGCTTTCGCATCGGCGTGCATCTCGGCGACGTGATCGAGAAGGCGGACGGAAGCGTGTATGGCGACGGCGTCAACATCGCCGCGCGCCTGGAAAGCCTGGCCGACCCTGGCGGCGTGACGGTTTCTGAATCGGTTCGCGGCACGGTCAAGGGCCGGATCGCCGCCGACTTCGAGGACCAGGGGGAGCAGCGGGTGAAGAACATCGCGGATCCGGTGAAGGCCTTCAAGGTGCTGCCGGTGCCGGGAGCGCTCGCCGCACGGGCCGCGCCGGCGCTTGCGTCGATGCAGCCGTTCGAAGCGTTGCCCAGCGATGCCGACCTGGACGGGCAGCCGAGCATCGCGGTCCTGCCGTTCGAGTGCGCGGCCGACAACGGCGAGCAGGCGGCTTTCGCCGGCGGCCTGGCCGACGACATCATCGGATCGCTGGCGACGGTGAGCGGTCTGGTCGTCATCGCCCGCTCCAGCACCTTCACCTACCACGGTCGGGGTGTCGACGCGCGCACCGTCGGCCGCGAGCTCGCCGTTCGCTATGTGGTCGAGGGAACGCTGCGCGTGATGGCGCAACGCATCCGCCTCAACGTAGGCCTGG
This sequence comes from Burkholderiales bacterium, assembly GCA_031360885.1. Taxonomy (GTDB): domain Bacteria; phylum Pseudomonadota; class Gammaproteobacteria; order Burkholderiales; family Burkholderiaceae_C; genus Schlegelella_A. The sequence goes on from JANMCC010000092.1 coordinate 15,035, forward strand.
TCGACTGCCGGACCAACAGCAGTCTCTGGAACGAGCGCTTCGACGCGCCGGTGGAAGATCTCCTGGTCGTCCAGGACGAGATCACCGCGCGGATCATGAACTCGATCCGCGTCACCATCGATCAGTCGGAGGCCAGGACGAGCCGCAAGCTCACGACGCAGAGCCTGCACGCTTGGCAGCTTCGGGTCCAGGCGACGGACTCCTTCTACCGCTGGAACCGTGTCGACATGCTCAAGGCGATCGAGCTGAGTCGCCGCGCCATCGCCCTTGCGCCTGACGATGCCGCCAGCCACGCCTACCTGGCGACGAGTCTCTGGGCCGCCGCCGTCAGCGGCTGGATCCCGTCAGGCCGCGCCGCGACCGAGGAGGCGCTGCACATGGCGCAGCGCTCCATCAATCTGAACGAAGCCCTTGCGATCGGGCATGTCGTCATGGCCTCGGTCCTGATCGGCATGCGTCGCTACGACGAAGCCATCGCTGCCGCCGAGCGGGGCCGGGAACTGGCCCCCGGAGACTTCGGTGCCGTCAGCCAGGTCGGGCAGACGCTGGCCTTCGCGGGCCGGTACGAAGAGGCTCTCCCCCCTCTGGATCGCGCCCTCCGGCTGAGCCCGAAGGATCCGATGATCTACTGGGTGCACCAGTCCCGCTCGATCGCGCTCTTCGGCCTGGAGCGTCACGCGGAACTGATCGCCGCTGCGCAACGGGTGTCGCGGCAACTGCCGGAATGGGTCTACGCCCACACGATGATGGTCGCGGGATTCATGGCGCTCGGCCAGGAGGAGCAGGCGAGGCGGGCGCTCGACAGCGCACGCAAGCTCGACCCCGCCCTGACAGTTCGGCGCGTCATGCGCAGGCAGCCGCTGCGCGATGAAGCGGCCGCCGCCAGGTTCGCCGGGTTCCTGAAGGCGGCCGGTCTGGCCGAAACCTGACCCGTGACTTTGCCGAAGGAGAACTCCGTGGAGATCTGGTCGGAAGACACCGCGAATCAATGGCGCAGCCACTACGACGAAGCAGCGGCTTATTGGGCCAAGTGGGCCGATCAGCTTGCCGAGCAGCAGGACCGGGTCAACCAGGGCTTGCTGATGGCGGCCGGCGTGAAGTCGGGCTCGCGGATGCTGGATCTCGCGTCCGGCGCGGGCGAACCGGCGATGACGGCATCGAGGCTGGTCGGAGCCGAGGGCCAGGTCACGGCGACCGACATCAGCGCGCCGATGCTGGCCGCGTTGACCGAGAGAATCGCTCGGCAGGGTCTGACGAACCTGCGCTGCCAGCAGGCCGACATGGAGGAGCTGCCTTTCGCCGACGGCGGATTCGATGCCGTGACCTGCCGCTACGGCCTGATGTATGCCCGTGACCCGGCGCGTGCGGTGTCCGAGGCGGCCCGGGTGGTTCGTCCGGGCGGGCGCGTTGCCTACATGGTCTGGGGTCCGGAGCAGAACAACAACCTCCTCTTTCATGGCTTGCGGGCCGCGAACGAATTCCTCGGCAAGCCCATCCCCGAAGACGGCTTCCGTATCGCCCCGCGGCTTGCCGATCCGGGGCTGGTCGCCGGCCTGATGACGTCCGCGGGTCTGCAGGACTCGCGCGAGCAGGAGATCGTCGTCGAGCCGAGGATCAAGGTCGGTATCCCCTTCTGGGCACCGCTGCTCGAGATGAATGCCGCCCATGTGTGGAACGGCCTGGGCAGCGAGCAACGCCAGGCTGTGCACCAGGCCGTTGCCCGAGCCTACGAGCCGTTCCGCGACGGCGAGCACTACGTGCTGAAGACCCACATGAGGATCGTTTCGGGACGCCGACCTGCGGCAGACGTGCCGAACTGACTGCGGCTGCCGTTCCTGCGGCGCCGGAAATCGAGCCTCATCGACGGGGTCGGCGACGACGCGCGCGACCTGAGCGTGCACCTCGCCGTCCATCTCGGCGCGCAACGCGCCGGCACCTGAGAGCCGGGCCTTGCGGCCGGACGCCTAGGCGGCGGTCTTGCGCCCGCCGCCGAGCAGGCGCGCCGGCAGGAACAGCACGGCGCGCAGCACCGCGAACAGCGCGTCGAAGGTGATGCCGATCAGCCGGAACGGCAGGCTCAGCAGCCAGACCACTGGCCAAAGCAGCAGCGCGGCGATGGCGATCGGCCAGCACAGCACGAACAGCAGGCACCACAGCACGAGCGTGAACAGCGTTCCCATGGCGAGGCCTCAGGTCGAACGGAACGAACCCGCGCCGTGCTCGACGACGCCGTCGTCCTTGGGCACCAGGATCCAGAGCAGCACGTAGAGCATCAGGCCGGTGCCGCCGCACGCCACCAGCAGCACGAAGACCAGGCGGCACAGCCACGCGGGCAGGCCGGTCGCCGGCGCGAGGCCGCCGCAGACGCCGCCGAGCCAGGCATCGCTGCGGCTGCGGCGCAGGGCGTGCAGCCAGTGCACCACGGCGTTCTTCGCGGCCTGCGGCGTCTCGCCGAGGGCGCGGGCCTTGGCGCCGGCGAACTCGGCGTCGGAAATGGCGCCGCTCCGGTGCAGCTCGGCGAGGCGTTCGAGGTCGTTGGCGATGCCCATTGCGTGTCTCCTGGGTCGGTGAGCGATGGCCGCACTGTAAAGAGGCGCGAGCCGTTGCGCCCAGCGCGTTGCGACGAACTGCGGGTTGCGCCGCACCAGGCGCACGCCGCCCGGATCGACGGGGAGCCTTGTCTGCCGAGTGCCGCTCAGCCGCGCCGCGGCGCGGCTCGCACGCCTGCGCCCGGCGCCGGCCACGCCCGCGCCGAGGCGACGAAGATCGCCGCGCCGGCGAGCAGCGCGGCGGCGGCGATCATCAGCGAGCGCTGGAACGCGACGTGCGCGTCGCCGCCGCTGTGCTGCAGCAGCGCCGCGACCATCGGCGGGCCGAGCGCCTGGCCGAGCGCATACACCGCGGTGACGAGGCCGATGGTGCTGGCCGCCGCCTGCGGCCGCAGGCGCCGCACCTCCTGCATCGTGAAGAAGGTGAGCGTGGTGAACGGCAGGCCGAGCAGCAGGCTGCCGAAGGCGAAGCCCGCCTCGGTGGGCGAGGCGACGCCGAGGCCGATGCCGATCGCCTGCACCAGGTAGGCGGCGGCGAGCCGCCGGCGCTGGTCGGGCACGACGCGCAGGCGCGAGGCGAGCAGCGCGCCCGCGACGACGCCGGCGCCGAAGATCGGCCAGAACAGGTCGATCAGCGGCGAGCCGGCGATCGCCGCGCGCGCGATCACCGGCAGGAAGGTCGCGGTGACGATGTAGCCGAAGCCGGCGATGCCATAGGCGAGGGCGAGGCTCGCGAGCTCGGCACGGCCGCGTTCGGGCGGCGACGCGGGGCGCGGGGCGGAAGGATTCGCGCGCTCGGGCTCGTTCTCCGAACGGGTTGGCGACGCTGCCTCCGCGGCCGCCCGCGGTGTCGTCGCCGCGGCGCCTGCCGGCAGCCGCTCGTTCTCGTGCCGGAACACCTTCCACGCCGCCACGCTCAGCGCCGCGGCGAGCAGCGCGAACACGATCCACGCGCTGCTCGCGCGCCACTGCCACCAGACCATCGCGCTCGCCAGCAGGCCGCTGGCGACGATGCCGGCGCCCGGGCCGGCGAACATCACGCCGCCGAGCGCGGGCGCGCCGTGCGCCGCGAGCTGTGCCAGGCACCAGCCCGAGGCGTACACCAGCACGTAGGCGCTGGCCACGCCGGCGGCGAAGCGCAGCGTCGGCCAGGCGGCCGGCCAGGGCAGCGCCATCGCCAGGGTGAGCAGCGCGGTGGCGGCGAGGCCGTAGCGGACGATCGCCGGACCGTCGGCCGGCCGACGCACGCCGAGGCGGCGGCGCAGCCACGGGTCGAAGGTGCAGACCAGGGCGCCGACGAGGTAGCCGACGTAGTTCGTGCTCGCCAGCAGGCTCGCGCGGGCCAGGTCGACCCCGCCGTCGTGCAGCATCATCGGCAGGATCGGCGTGAAGGCGAAGCGGCCGACGCCCATCGCGACGGCGAGGGCGGCCAGGCCGGCAAGGGCGATGCGAAGCGGCGTCACCCCGGGTTTCTAGCATCCCCCGCCGCGCCGCGCAGGGTGCGCCGGCCGGTGCGCATCTGCCAGAGGCCGTACAGCATCGTCGCCAGGCCGATCGCGGTGGCGGCAGCCTGGGCGGAGGCGTCGACGAGGGTGGCGAGGGTGGTGGCCATCGGCGCATTCTCGCGAGTCGTCTGCCTCCGTGCTGTCGGCGCGCGCTCGCCACAATGGCGCTCGTCGCACCAAGGGAACGAGTGATGACGATGGACGAGGAGTCACGCCGGCCGCTGCAGATTTGGGGCCGCCTCAGCTCGATCAACGTGCGCAAGGTCGTGTGGTGCGCGCAGGAGCTCGGCCTCGCCTTCGAGCGCACCGAAGCGGGCGGCCGTTTCGGTGTCGTGACGACGCCGGAATATCTGTTGCTCAATCCGAACGCGCTCGTGCCGACGATCGCGGTCGACGACGGCGATGCGGCGGCGGGTCGTTTCCGGCTGTGGGAATCGAACGTGATCGTGCGCTACCTCTGCGCCCGTCATTCGCCCGGCGATCTCTACCCCGAGCCGCTGCCCGTCCGCTTCGACGCCGAGCGCTGGATGGACTGGCAGCAGACCACGCTCAATCCTGCCGGCCGCGAGGCCTTCATCCAATGGCTGCGCACGCCCGCCGAGCGGCGGGACGCGGCAGCGGCGGAATGCTCGGTGCGCGCGGCCGAGCCGCTGTTCGCGCGGCTCGACGCCCACCTCGCCACGCGCGCCTTCATGGGCGGCGAGCGTTTCACGATGGCCGACATCCCGATCGGCTGCGAGCTGCACCGCTGGTTCGGGCTGCCGGCGGCGCTGTACTCGCGGCCGACCTGGCCGAGCCTGGAGCGCTACTTCGCGGGGCTGCGCGCCCGGCACGGGGCGCGGGGCGTGCTCGATATCGCCCTCGAGTAGGCACCGGTAACGCCCCGGTAACGCGAAGCTCCTAAAACGGCCTTGCCCGCATGGCTGAATCGGCAGTCGCGGCTCAACCGTCGAGGAGGCGCCATGAAGGCAAAGCCTTTCTTCAGGATCGCCGGCGCAGGCTTGCTCGGGCTGGCGGCCCTGGCCGCGGCGGCGCAAGGGCGCCCGCCCACCACCGAGCAGCTCGGCAAGGACCCTGGCGCGTTGCGTCAGGAGGCCGACCAGCAGCGGGCCCAGGAGCGCGCGCAACAACAGCAGAGCAGCCAGCAGCAGGCCGACCAGCAGTGGAACGACACCCTGCGCCAGCAGCAGTCGCGCGCCGCCGGCGACATGGCGCAAGCCGAGGCGGTGCGACGGAGCTGGCAGCAGCGGCCGCCGCTCGCGCCCGAGAAGAACCCGCTGCTCGGGCGATGGGAGTCGCTCGGCAGCGGCCAGCGCAAGGCGGTGGCCGGCGTCTCGCCCGAGATGGCCCAGCTCGCCAACGCGCTGCTCGGCGGCATCACAGGCGGGTTGTGCGACTCGATGCTCGGCCGCGGCACCATCGAGTTCCGCCCCGCGGGGCTGCTCGCGATCGGCCGCGACGGCAGCGAGCGGACGATGTACCGCGCCGAATACCGCGGCGGCGGCTCGCGGGTCGTGGTGCTGCCGCAGGGCGGGACGACGTTCACCCACATGATCATCGACTTCGAGGGCCCGGATCACGCGACCGTCGCGGCGGTCGGCTGCGGGCTGGCGCGCGCGGGGGCAGGCGCCGGCAGGGCGGCGGCGGCGAACACCGCCGTTGCAGCGGTGGACACCGGCGCGACGCCGCAGTGGACACTGCTGGCAACCTTGGCCGCGAACGGCGGCACGGACCTCTACGTGGCGCCGGCGTCGATCCGCAGATCGGGCGACACGGCCCGGATGCTGGATCTGTTCGACTTCAGGACGCGCCAGGTGTTCGAGGGCAAGCCCTTCCTCTCGACACGCAACGAGTACGAGTTCGATTGCGCCCGGTCGCGCCAGCGCATGCTGGCCACGACCGGCTTTGTCGAGCACATGGGCAAGGGAGCCGTCATGGCCTCGCACGAAGGCGCCGGCGTCTGGGAGCCGGTCGGCGGCAGCGGGCCGGCCTACCAGCAGTGGAAGGTCGCCTGCGGGCGCTAGGGCGCCTCGATCTTGAGCACGCCCTCGAAGGTGTCGCCGCCGAGCTCGGCCGGGAAGTACGCCGTCACCTTGTACTCGCCCGGCACGGGCTTCTTCGGCACCGGCGGCGGCCCGAACAGCTCGGAGAAGTTCCTGATCGGGATGTTGTGCCGGTTGCCCTGCCCGGTCTTGCTGCTCTCGAACGGCTCGCCGATCGGCAGCTCGAACACCTTCTGCTGGCCGCTCGGGGAGACGATGCGAAAGCGCACCATGCGCTTGGCGATCGCATCGATGTCGCCGACCGAGACAGCGTTCATGATCGCCATGTCTTCGCCCTCGTCGTAGATCGGCTGGCGCGCCTCGAGCGTCCAGCGCGCCTCGTTGCCCTTCTCGACGAAGGTGTGGGGCTTGCGCCCGTCGGTCTTCGGCTTCGCGGGCGCGCCCTCGCGCAGGAACGACCAGGTCTCGTCGCCGACGACGCCGTCCTCGAGCACGCCTTCCTTCTTGTGCTTCTTCTGGAACGCCTTCACCGCCTTCAGCGTCTCGCCGCCGAAGTCGCCGTCGACCTCGAGCTTGGCGCCCTTGAGGTTGAGCAGCTCCTGCAGGTACTCGACCCAGCCGTCGGCCGACTTGTCGCCCTTCCTCAGCGTCGGCTCGCTCGCCTTGCCGGGCGGCTTGAACTCGAGATCGGGGGCGAAAAGGGTGAACACCGGGCTGCGGTCGCCGCCGGAGAACTCGAGCTCCATCCCCTTCGATTCGGGCGAGATGTTGCCCATCTGGATGCCGTCCTCGGCCCAGCCGATGCTCATCTTGAACTGGCCGCTCGGGTTGCCCTGCGGGTCGGGCGGCGGGTCGACCGCGAACCCGTAGTCGGCGAAGCCGCTCACCTGCGGGAACTCGGGGTCCGAGGAGGAGACCGTGAACTGCGCCTTCTTGCCGCCCCCGATCGTCGCCGGCGGCTCCGGCGCGAACGCCGACTTCGCGTTGTCGAGGCCCGACTTGGCCAGTACCAGCGTGCTGCCCGACCTGTTGTCGATGGTGATCCGCATCGGCGGATCGGCCTCGGGCGCCGGACCCTTGTGCGACTCGACGACGTACTGGAAGCGGTCCTCGCCCTTGCGCAGCGAAGTGACGATGAAGCGGCCGTCGTTCGGCTTCACCTTGCCCACCGGGCTCGCCCCGTGGCGCCAGCTCATCGAGGCGACGATACCGGCGTCGGTGCCGACGAAGTATTCGACGTTGCCGGCGGGTCCCGTGGCGCCGTCGCCGACCGCCTTGGCGATGACCGACGCGAAGCCCTTGTCGGCGATCGTCGCCGGCGGCTCCGCGTCGTAGGCGACGTGCTCCGAGTCCTCGGTGCCAAAGGCGAGGCGGGTCAGCGTGGCGCCGCTGCGGTTGACGATGTCGACCCGCATCGTCTTCGGCCCGGTGTCGGCGGCGGGCGCATCCCCGTCGGCGACGGCGGACTTCCCGTCGGCCGTGGTCGTCGGCTCGCCGTCGGCGGTGGTCGGAGTGTCAGGAGCGTCGGCGGCCGCGGGTGCGGCGGCCCCGGTCTTTGCGGAGGGTCCGGGAGCGGCGCGCTTGGCCGCGGTCGGCTTCGGCGCCGCACTGCCGCCGCCCGGTGCGGTGGGCTTCGCGCCGGGCGTGGAAGCCTTCGCGGTCGGCGCCGGCGAGTCCCCGCCGAAGTTGCGCGCTGGCAGGCCGAGTTTCTCGAGCAGGCTCATGGCGTCGCTTCCTCCACAGGTCGGTCGGGGATGCCGGCGGGCATGATGCCATCGACCCGGACACCGGCGACACCCACCCATCCGGCGGAGACGCGCCCCTGGAGCGGCGAGCCGGTCAGCGCTGCGCCTTGTCCTTCGCGTTCTGCGCCTCGATCAGTTCGCGCGCCGCCTTCCAGTCGCCGTCGCCCCACTTCCTGAGCTCGTAGAAGTTGCCGCCGTTGGCCAGCGCTCCGGCGCCGTCCATCATGATGCTCTGGCCGGTGAGCCAGTCGCAGTGCCCGGGCGCCATGAGGAAGGTGGCGAGGTTCTGCAGCTCGCTCATCCGCCCGGGTCGCGCCATCGGGTTGGTCTCGCGCATGCGCGCGCCCGGTTCCTGGCCGGGGCTGAGGCGCTTGCTCATGCCCTCGGTCGGGATCTCGCCGGGGCCGACCGCGTTCAGCCGGATGCCGTAGCGCGCCCACTCGATCGCCAGCGACTTGGTCATCACCTCGAGGCCGGCCTTGCTCATCGCCGAGGGCACGACGTAGGGCGAGCCGTTGTCGACCCAGGTGACGATGATGCTCATGACGTTGCGACAGGGCTGCGCGCTCGTCCACTCGCCGGCCTTCGCGGCGGCGACCCAGCGCTTGCCGATCGCCTGCGTGACGTAGAACGAGCCGTGGAAGACGATGCCGGCGATGGCGTCGAAGCCGCGTGCCGACAGGCTTTCGGTCGGAGAGACGAAGTTGCCGGCCGCGTTGTTGACCAGCCCCGTCAGGCCGCCCGACTGCCAGAGCGACTCGACCATCTCCTCGACGGCGTCGGCGATCCGGATGTCGACGCCGAAGGTGTCGATCCGCCGCTGGGGGAACTGCTGCCGCCAGGCCTCGGCGGTGGCGTCGCAGACCGCCTTGCGTCGGCCGCAGATGGCGATGTCGGCGCCCAGGCTCAGGAACTGCGCGGCCATCGCCTGGCCGAGGCCGGTCCCGCCGCCGGTGACGAGGATTCGCTGGCCGGCCATCAATTGCGGATCGAACATGGTCGCTCTCCTTGGCGATGGTGGGTGGAATCCGGAGTCAGGGCGGCATGCAGGCCGGTCGGTCGCAGGCGGAGGACCCGCTGGCGGCGCCCTTCCACATCTTGCCGTAGGTATCGCGCTGACACTGGTAGCGGGCCTGGATGTCCACCAGCTCCTGCTCGCGCGCGCGAAGGATGTCGGCCAGCGCCGCCGCCTGCGCATCGTTCGCGTCGATCTTGCTCTTCAGCGCCGAAGGCATCGGCTTGCTGGCGTAGAACTCGCGCTCCTTGTCGAGCGGCTTGCGCTGCTCGGCGAGCTCCTTCGCGCGCGCCTTGGCGTCGCGAATCCGCTCGGTCACCGGCTTGACGTCCGTTGCCTGCGCCTGACCGTGCGCGGCTTCGTCGGGGTAGCGCGTGAGGAACTGGTTTTCAAGACGCGTCGCCCGCCGAAGCTGATCGGCGCTGAGCGCGCAGCCCAGCTTGGCCTTGGGCGGTGCCGGCGGGGGAGGCAAATCGTCGCGGCACGGCATTTGCTGGATGGTCTTGCGACCCTGCGCATCGACGCACACATACGTTGCTGCCCCGGCTTTCGCGGCCACGCCGACCCACCCCGCCAGGACCAGGGTGCAGCACAAGATCAGGCCGACCTTCATTCGCGCATTCTCTCCCCGGAAGACCGCGCGGCCAGCTTGCTCCTGGCCCCTCTGCGATCCCCGCCCTTCTAGAATTCCCGGTTCCGCCCTTCCCCGCTCCAGGACCTCGCCATGCCTCTCGTTTCCATGCGCCAGCTGCTCGACCACGCCGCCGAGAACGGCTACGGCATTCCCGCCTTCAACGTCAACAACCTCGAGCAGGTGCAGGCGGTGATGAGCGCCGCCAGCGAGGTCGGCGCCCCGGTCATCCTGCAGGCCAGCGCCGGCGCCCGCAAGTACGCCGGCGAGCCCTTCATCAAGCACCTCATCGAAGCGGCGATCGAGTCGTGGCCGAAGGTGCCGCTGGTGATGCACCAGGACCACGGGCAAAGCCCCGAGGTCTGCAAGAGCGCGATCGACCTCGGCTTCTCCTCCGTGATGATGGACGGCTCGCTCGAGGCCGACGGCAAGTCGATCGCCTCGTACGACTACAACGTCGACGTTACCCGCAAGGTCGTCGACATGGCGCACGCCCGCGGCGTGACGGTCGAGGGCGAGCTCGGCTGCCTCGGCTCGCTGGAGACGATGAAGGGCGACAAGGAAGACGGCCACGGCACCGAATCGACGATGACCCGCGAGCAGCTCCTCACCGACCCGGAGCAGGCCGCCGACTTCGTCAAGAAGACGCAGCTCGACGCACTCGCCATCGCCATCGGCACCAGCCACGGCGCCTACAAGTTCACCCGCAAGCCCACCGGCGACATCCTCGCCATCGATCGCATCAAGGCGATCCACAAGCGCATTCCCAACACCCACCTGGTGATGCACGGCTCGTCGAGCGTGCCGCAGGACCTGCTGGCCGAGATCCGCAAGTACGGCGGCAGCCTGAAGGAGACCTACGGCGTGCCGGTCGAGGAGATCCAGGAGGCGATCAAGCACGGCGTGCGCAAGATCAACATCGACACCGACATCCGCCTGGCGATGACCGCGGCGGTGCGCAGGTACCTGAGCGAGAACCCGGAGAAGTTCGATCCGCGCGACTTCCTGAAGCCGGCGCGCGAGGCGGCCCGGGTGATCTGCCGCGAGCGCTACCTGCAGTTCGGCTGCGAGGGGCAGGCCGGCAAGATCGCGGCGCAGACGCTGGTCCAGGTGGCGAAGCGCTACGCCCAGGGCGAGCTCGCGCAGACGGTGGTCTGATGGCGGGCGACGGCGCGCCGGGCGACGCGGCACCGCTCTTCGAAAGCTCGATCCGCTCGCTGCCCCTGCTGGCGCGCGGCAAGGTGCGCGAGAACTACGCGGTCGGCGACGACCGCATGCTGATGGTCGCGAGCGATCGGCTCAGCGCCTTCGACGTCGTCATGGGCGAGCCGATCCCGGGCAAGGGCCGGGTGCTGACGCAGATGGCGCTGATGTGGTTCGAGCGGCTGAAGCACGTGGTGCCCAACCACCTGACCGGCGACGATCCCGAAAGCGTGGTCGCGCCCGCGGAGCGCGAGCAGGTGCGCGGCCGCTCGATGCTGGTGAAGAAGCTCAAGCCCTTGCCGATCGAGGCGGTGGTGCGCGGCTACCTCGCGGGCAGCGGCTGGAAGGAGTACCGCGAAAGCGGCGCGGTGTGCGGCGTGCCGCTGCCGCCGGGCCTGCGCAACGCCTCGAAGCTGCCGGCGCCGATCTTCACGCCGGCGACCAAGGCCGAGGCCGGCCACCACGACGAGAACATCGACTTCGAGCGCGCCTCGGAGATCGTCGGTCCCGAGCTCGCGGCGCGCGTGCGCGACACCGCGATCCGGCTTTACAGCGAGGCGGCGGCGATGGCGCTGCCGCGCGGGATCATCATCGCCGACACCAAGTTCGAGTTCGGTCTCGACGCGGCCGGCACGCTGACGCTGATGGACGAGGTGCTCACGCCCGACTCCTCGCGCTTCTGGCCCGCCAGCGGCTACGCCGAAGGCGGCAACCCGCCGAGCTACGACAAGCAGTTCGTGCGCGACTGGCTCGAGGCGGTGCGCATCGATGGCAAGCCCTGGCCGAAGACGGCGCCGGCGCCGGCGCTGCCCGCGGAGGTGATCGCGCAGACCGCGGCCACCTACGCCGCGGTGGCGCGCATCCTCTCGACCTGAGCGAGCTGGCGGGCCGCGCCGCGCGGGCCGCTCAGAACAGCACCATGCTGAGCTTGCGTCGGTAGGCGTCGACCACCGGGTCGGCCGAGGCCGTCGCGATCTTGCCGGCGACCTCGAGCGTGCCCTGCTTGGGCGCCGCGGCCGCGGCCTTGGCGCTCGCGGGCTTGCCCATGAGCTCGAGGATGGCGACGTAGTTCTTGCGCGCCAGGCCGTCCTTCCAGGCCTTGTCGCGCATCACGATTTCGAGCAGCTCGTCCATCGCCCGCGTGAACTCGCTGCGTGCGAACAGCGACTGCGCGAGCTCGAATCGGGCATCGAAGTCGCGCTTGTTCGCCGCCAGCACGCTGGCCAGGGCTTCGTCGGAGCGGGCCGAGGGCGCCGCTTCCATCGCCGCGAGCCAGTGGCCGGCAGCGCTCAGCCGCAGGTCGGGGACGATCGCGCCGGCCACCGGCTCGAAGGCCTTCCTCGCATCGGCCACGCGGCCGGCCGAGAGCAGGGCGCGCAGGTAGTCGAAGCGGGCGGCGTCGTTGCCGGGGTTGGTGGCGAGCGCCGCCTGCAGCCGGTCGATCGCCGCCTCGCTGTCGCCTTCGGCGAGCAGTTCCTCGGCCTCGAGCAGCTGCTCCTGGGCGGCCTGCTCGCCCTCGCTCGGCACGTGCTTGTCGAGGAACTTCCTGACCTCGCCCTCGGGCAGGGCGCCGACGAAGCCGTCGACCGGCTGGCCTTCCTTGAACAGCACGCAGAACGGAATGCTGCGCACGCCGAACATCTGCGAGAGCTGCTGCGCGATCTCGGGCTCGGCGTCGGCGTCGAGCTTGACCAGCTTGAAGCGGCCGGCGTAGTCGGTCTCCAGCTTCTCGAGCACCGGGCCGAGCGCCTTGCACGGGCCGCACCATTCGGCCCAGATGTCGAGCAGCACGGGTTGCTCGAGCGAGGCGTTGACGAGCTCGGCTTCGAAGTTCTGGCGGGTGATGTCCTGCATGTCGGTCGCCTTGGGGCGGGTTCGGTGTCGGGATAGCGCGGCAGAGGCAGGTGACGGCGTGCCGCCTACAATTCAAGCCAACCCCCAAGCCATCGGAAGCGACTCAAGTGAGCAGCGCCCCCGCGGTCGTCGGTGTGGTCATGGGCTCCAGCAGCGACTGGGAAACCCTGCGCGCCGCTACCGAGATTCTCGCCGAGTTCGGCATCCCCCATGAGGCCCGCGTCGTCTCGGCGCATCGCATGCCCGACGAGATGTTCGCCTATGCCGAGGGCGCCGCGGCGCGCGGCCTGCGCGCGATCATCGCCGGCGCCGGCGGCGCCGCGCACCTGCCGGGCATGCTCGCCGCCAAGACCACCGTGCCGGTGCTCGGCGTGCCGGTCGCGAGCCGGGCGCTGCAAGGCCTCGATTCGCTCTACTCGATCGTGCAGATGCCGCGCGGCATTCCGGTCGCCACCTTCGCGATCGGCAGTGCCGGCGCGAGCAACGCGGCGCTGTTCGCGGTGGCGATGCTGGCCCACGGCGACGCCGCGCTGCGCCAGAAGCTCGACGCCTTCCGGGCGCGACAGAGCGACGCGGCGCGGGCGATGTCGGCCGACCTGAAGTGAGCTCCGGCTTCATCGCGCCGGGCGCCACGCTGGGCGTCATGGGCGGCGGCCAGCTCGGCAGGATGTTCGCGCATGCGGCGCAGCAGGGCGGCTACCGCGTCGCCGTGCTCGACCCCGACGCCACCAGCCCCGCCGGCAGCATCGCCCACGAGCACGTGCAGGCCGGCTACCTCGACGCCACCGGCCTCGAGCGGCTGGCCACGCTGTGCGCGGCGGTCACCACCGAGTTCGAGAACGTTCCGGCCCAAGCCCTGGCGACGCTGGCGAGGAGCCGCCCGGTCGCGCCGGGCGCCGAGGCGGTCGCGATCTGCCAGGACCGGACGGCGGAGAAGGCGGCCTTCGCCCGCGCCGGCGTCGCCTGCGCGCCGTACGCCGTGATCGGCTCGGCGGCCGAGGTCGACAGCGTCGCCGACGCGCTCCTGCCCGGCATCCTCAAGACCGTCCGGCTCGGCTACGACGGCAAGGGCCAGCGCCGGATCGACGATCGCGCCGGGCTGGCCCGCGCCTTCGCCGAGCTCGGCGGCGTGACCTGCGTGCTCGAGCAGCGCCTGGCGCTGGTCGCCGAGATCAGCGTCATCGTCGCCCGCGGCGCGCTCGGCGAGATCGTCGCCTTGCCGGTGCAGGAAAACGTCCACCGCGACGGCATCCTGGCGATCACCCGCGTGCCGGCGCAGGCGGTCGATGCAGCACGCCAGGCCGAGGCGGTCGCGCTCGCGCGCCGCGTCGCCGAGTCGATCGGCTACGTCGGCGTGCTCTGCGTCGAGCTGTTCGTCCTCGACGGCGGCGCGCTCGTCGCCAACGAGATGGCGCCGCGGCCGCACAACTCGGGCCACTACAGCATCGACGCCTGCGACCTCTCGCAGTTCGACCTGCAGGTGCGGGCGATGACCGGCGCGCCGCTGGTCACCCCCCGGCAGCATTCGCCGGCGGTGATGCTCAACCTGCTCGGCGATCTCTGGTTCGCCGGCGGCGCGGCCGCGGTGGAGCCGCCCTGGGAGCGGATCCTGGCCTTGCCCGGCGCCCACCTGCACCTCTACGGCAAGCAGGAGCCGCGGGCCGGCCGCAAGATGGGCCACCTGACCCTGACCGCGGCCACCGCCGCCGCCGCCGAGGCGCGGGCGCGCAGCGCCGCGGCGATCCTGGGGCTGGCGGGCGGGTGACGATGCGGGTCGACGGTCGCGATGCCGCCGAAGTGGCGCGGGCCGCGGGCCTGCTCGCGGCCGGCGAGCTCGTCGCCTTTCCCACGGAAACGGTCTACGGCCTCGGCGCCCGCGCCGACGACGACGCCGCGGTCGCGAAGATCTTCGCCCTGAAGGGCCGGCCGACCGGTCATCCGCTGATCGTCCACGTCGCCAGCCGCGACGAGGCGGGCCGGTTCGGCAGCCTGTCGCCGCTTGCCGAGCGGATCGTCGACGCGTTCTGGCCCGGCCCGGTGACCGTGATCGTGCGCCGCGTGCCCGGCGCGGCCGAAGCCGCTGCCGCCGGCCAGGCGACGATCGGCCTGCGCTGCCCGTCGCACCCGGTCGCCCACGCCCTGCTCGTCGCCGCCCGCGAGGCCGGCGTGCCCGGGGTGGCGGCGCCGAGCGCGAATCGCTTCGGCCGGATCAGCCCGACCTCGGCCGAGCACGTGATCGAGGAGTTCGGCGAGGAGCTGCTGGTGCTCGACGGCGGCCCGGCGCAGCTCGGCATCGAGTCGGCGATCGTCGATTGCTCGCGCGAGCGGCCGGCGCTGCTGCGCCCGGGGGTGCTGACCCGGGAGCGCCTCGAGGCCGCCCTCGGCGCCCCGCTCGCCGGCGCCGACCTGGCGTCGCCGCGCGCTCCCGGCACCCTGGAGTCGCACTACGCGCCGCGGGCGCGCCTGCGCCTGATGCCCACCGGGATGCTGAAAACCGCCCTCGAGGTGCTTGGCTCGGACCCGCTGAAGCTGGCGGTATATTCCCGTTCGGTGCCTTCGGGCGTGGCGACGGGCGTTCGCCACCGGCGGATGCCGGCCCGCCCGGAGCAGGCGGCGCACGAATTGTTTGCCGTTTTGCGCGAACTCGACAACGCCGGCGTGCATCTGATCTGGGTCGAGGAGCCACCGCCGGGTCCCGAATGGGACGGCGTCAGAGACCGGCTCAGCCGCGCCGCGGCGACCTGAATCCCCGTTTCCCTGGAGCTATCTGGAATGACATTGATTGCGAAGCAAGCGCGCCGTGCGGCGATGGGCTGCGGCGTGCTGGCGGGGGCGCTGCTGCTGGCCTCCTGCGGTGGCGGCGGCCAGCAGGTTTCCGACTTCCGCCCGACGCGCATCATCGCCTTCGGCGACGAGACCAGCGTGATCCTCGACATCGACGGCAACGCCAACGGCCACAAGTTCAGCGTCAACGGCACCGCCCTGGGCACCACGACGCAGATCGAGTGCCGCAGCAACCCGATCTGGATCCAGACCATGGCGCAGGCGTTCGGCACCTACGTCTTCCCGACCTGCAACCCGGCCGGCTCGGCGGTGTTCGATCCGCCGAACCGGATTCGCGCCACGGTCGGCGCGCGGGCGCTCGACCTCGCGACGCAGATCGACGCGCAGCTCGCCGAAAGCGGCTTCCAGGAAGGCGACCTGGTCACCGTGCTGGTCGGCGCCAACGACGTGCTGGCGCAGTACAGCCAGTACCCGAACGTCAGCGAGGTCGAGCTGACGAGCGACATCGAGGCCGCCGGCGAAGAAGTCGGCCGCCAGGTGAACCGCCTCGCCGACCTGAACGCCAAGGTGATCATCTCGACCATTCCCGACGTCAGCCTCTCGCCCTTCGCGATCGCCGAGAAGGCGGGGCACATCGACACCGACCGGCAGGCGCTGATCCTGCGGCTCGTGACGGCCTTCAACTCGTCGCTGCGCCTGAAGATCATCAACGACGGCCGCCGCGTCGGCCTCGTGCAGCTCGACGAGAGCGTGCGGCAGGTGCACAAGTTTCCGGGCACCGCCGGCATCCTCAATTCGACGGTGGCGGTCTGCGACCTCAGCAAGTCGAACCTCGTGCCGCCGTCGATCCTCGATTGCACCGCCGCGACGCTGATCGTCAACGGCAACGCCAGCTCCTACCTGTGGGCCGACGACCGGCACCTGTCGTACGGCGGTCAGCAGCTGCTCGGCAACCTGGCCACGACCCGGGCGCGCAACAACCCGTTCTGAGCCGCAGCGGCGCCGTGCCGCTATCAGGGGCGGGTCGGATGCGGGGCAGTGGCGGCGTCGTCGGCCGCCCATTCGACCAGCGCCTCGAGCGCCGGCCGCGCCGCGTCGGCCCGGGCGTGGTTGACGATGCCGACGACCACGTAGCGCCGGCCCGAGTCGCCGAGCACGTAGCCGGCGATGCCGACCACGTCCTTGAGCGAGCCGGTCTTCAGGTGGGCCCGGCCGGGGCCGCCCTTGTAGCGGCGCAGCGTGCCGTCGACGCCGGCCACGGGCAGCGAGCTCATCAGCTCGGGCATCACCGGGCTCGCCCAGGCCGACTGCAGCAGCTTGCCGAAGGTGCGGGCGCTGAGCCGGCCGTCGCGCGAGAGGCCCGAGCCGTTGACGATGACGCTCGCCGCCGCGGCGTTGCCGGCGCGGCCGCGCAGCCATTGGCGCAGCACCTCGCGCGAAGCCTCGGGCGTGCCGGCGCCGCGCTGGGTCGCACCGAGCGTGAGGAAGAGCTGCTGCGCCATCACGTTGTTGCTCAGCTTGTTGATGTCGCGCACGATCTCGACCAGCGCCGGCGAGCGCAGCTCGAAGCTCGGCGGCGTCGCCGGGGCGGCGGCTTCGCGGTAGCCGCCGCCGATCCGCCCCCCGAGCTCCTGCCACATGCCGATCAGGGCGCGCTCGGTGTAGCTTTTCGGGTCGGCGTAGGCGATCGCCCAGACCTTTTCGCCGCACGCGGCCTGGAATGCGCCGCGCAGGACCACGCGCGACGGCTCGGCGAACTCGCCCTTCAGCACGCCGCGCCAGTCGTCGCAGGGGCCGGCGGCGAGCGGCACGCTGGCGTCGGCGCGCACGCCGGCGAGGGGCGGATCGAGCGCGACGTTCGCCACGCCGCGCGCCGGGTCGGGCGTGATCGTCAGCAGCAGGGCGCGGTAGTTGAGCAGCAGCGCGTCGGCGCCGGCGTTGTAGGGGCGCAGCGGCTCGCCGTCGAAATCGGCCGGATTGATCTCGCCCGCGGCGAAGGCGCTGCGGTCGACCACGATGTCGCCGCGGATCTCGCGCACCCCCGCCTGCTGCACGCGGCGCATCAGCAGCCACATGCGCTCGAGCACCAGCTTGGGATCGCCGCTGCCCTTGATCACGAGGTTGCCCTGGAGCACGCCGTCGACGATGGGGCCCTGCAGCCACACCGGCGTCGCCCAGGTGAACGCCGGGCCGAGCAGCTCGAGCCCGGCGTAGGTGGTGAGCAGCTTCATCAGCGAGGCCGGATTGGCCGGGCGATCCGGCTGCCAGGCGACGCGCGGCCGCGGCGCGCCGACCTCCTCGACCCAGGCGACCATCGCTTCGCGCGGCAGGCCGGCGTGGGCCAGCGCCGCCTCGACTTCCGCGGGCAGGCCGCGGCTCGCCGCCGGCGCAGCCGGGGCCGGCGGTGCGCCCGCAGCCGGCAGGGCGATCGCCGCGAGCACCAGCACGAGGGCATGCAGGCGGCGGCACAGGCGAGGCTTCATGGGCCGGCATCATTGCATGGCGACCCGGTCCGGGAGGCACCGCTAAACTCGTGCCGCATGACGGCCCTGCTCGCATTCGACACGGCAGGCGAACGCATGACGGTCGTCCTGGCCCAGGGCGGGCGCCGCTGGTCGCGCAGCGCGGCCGGCGGCAGCAAGGCTTCGGCCGCGCTCGTGCCGGCGATCCTCGGCCTGCTCGCCGAGGCCGGCCTCGGCCTCGCCGATCTCGACGCGATCGCCTTCGGCCGCGGTCCCGGTGCGTTCACCGGTTTGCGCACCGCGTGCTCGGTCGCCCAGGGCCTGGCCCTCGGCGCGGGCAAGCCGGTGCTGCCGATCGACAGCCTGCTCGTCGTCGCCGAGGCGGCGCGGGCGGGGGCGACGCCCTTCAGGGTCTGGGCGGCCATCGACGCGCGCATGGCGCAGATCTACGCCGCCGAGTACCGCTACGCCGACGGCCGCTGGACGACGCTCGAAGCGCCGATGCTGCTCGACTGCGCCGGCCTCGAGGCGCGCTGGCGCGACCACGCGCCCGAGGCCGTGGCCGGCGACGCCCTGCTCGCGTTCGGCGACCGCCTCTTCACCGGCGCCGCACGCCGCTTTCCCGAGGCGCGCGCCGAGGCCGAGGCGCTGCTCGCCCTGGCCTCGAGCGCCTGGCGCGACGGCGCCGGCGTCGATCCGGCGCTGGCCCTGCCGCTCTATGTGCGCGACAAGGTCGCGCAGACGACGCGCGAGCGCGACGCGATGCGGGCGGCCGCGGCATGAGCGCGAATCCGCGACCACCGGTGCGTACGTTCGCGGGCCACAGCCTGCGGCCGATGACGCTGGCTTCGCTCGACGGCGTGGTCGCGCTCGAGGCCGAGGTCTATCCCTTCCCCTGGACCCGCGGCAACTTCGTCGACTCGATCGCCGCCGGCTACATCGCCTGGACGCTGAACGGCAGCGGCGGCGAGCTGCTCGCCTACTGCGTGGCGATGCGCGGCGCCGGGGAGATGCACCTGCTCAACATCACCGTCGCCGCGGCGGCGCGGCGACGTGGCCATGCCCGGCGCCTGCTCGACGCGCTCGTCGCCGAGTGCCGCGACCAGGACGCGGAACGGCTCTGGCTCGAGGTTCGCCTGGCCAACGTCGACGCGCAGCAGACCTACGCCCGGCTCGGCTTCGTCAAGGTCGGCGTGCGCAAGGGCTACTACCCGGCGCCGGGCGGCACGCGCGAGGACGCGGTCGTCATGAGCAGGATCATCGAGCCCGCCTCCGGAGAAGCCGATGCGCTGGAGTGAGCGGCAGCTCGCGATGCTGCGCGAGATGGGCATTCGTGTCTGGGCGCGCGAGGCGCCCGCCGATGCGGCCGAGAGCGGCGGCGCGACGCTCGTCGCCGAGCGCACGGCCGCGCCCGTGCCGCCGCCGAAGGCGCGCGCGCCTGCCGCTGCCTACGAGCGGCGCCCTGCGGCCACACTCCCGGTCGCCGGCGCGACGCCGGCAGGCCCCGCGGCGCCGGGCGGCTGGGTCGCCGCCGACTGGCTGGTCGTCGGCGAGCCCTTCGCCGCCACCGATGGTGCGCCCGATGCAGCCGCCCTCGAGCAGGAACAGCTGCTCGACAACATGCTGCAGGCGATCCGGGTCTCGCGCCGGGCGGCAGGGCGCGAGGGTCGCGCCTGCCACCTGGCAGTCGAAGAGGGGCGGGATCACCAGCTCGATGCGGCGATCGAGGCGGTGCGCCCGCGCGGCATCCTGGCGCTGGGCCGCGCCGCCGCGGCGACGCTGCTCGGCGGCGACGAGCCGCTCGGCAAGCTGCGCGAGCGGGTCCACGAGCGCACCGGCATTCCGGTGGTCGTCACCTTCGCCTTGCCGTACCTGTTGCGCCACCCGGCCGACAAGGCCCGCGCCTGGGCCGACCTCTGCCGGGCGGTGGCGGCGATCGACTGAGCCGGATCGGTCGCTCGTCGCCGAGGGCTCAGCGCTTCTTCGTCGGCCGCTTCCAGTCGGCGAAGCTGCTCTGCCGCGCGCGGGCGACCGTAAGCTGGCCGGCCGGCGCGTCGCTGGCGAGGGTCGAGCCGCCGCCGATGGTCGCGCCCTCGCCGACCTTGATCGGCGCGACCAGGACCACGTTGCTGCCGATGTGCGCGTCGGCGCCGATCGTGGTGCGGTGCTTGTTCGCGCCGTCGTAGTTAGCGGTGATCGCGCCGGCGCCGTAGTTGACGCGCTCGCCGACGTCGGCGTCGCCGAGGTAGGCGAGATGGTTGGCCTTGGCGCCACGCCCGAGGACCGAGTTCTTCACTTCGACGAAGTTGCCGATGTGGACCTCGGGGCCGAGCGCGGCGCCGCCGCGCAGGCGGGCGAACGGGCCGACGATCGCGCCCTCGCCGACGCTCGCGCCGAGCGCTTCGCCGTCGATGTGGGTGTAGGGCCGGATCGTCGCGCCGGCGTCGACACGGACGTTGCGCAGCATGCAGTGCGCGCCGATCCGCACGTCGTCGCCGAGCTCGACCTCGCCTTCGAAGATGCAGCCGACGTCGATCTCGACGTCGCGGCCGCAGCGCAGCGTGCCGCGCAGGTCGAAGCGGGCCGGATCGGCGAGGCGCACGCCCTCGCTCATCAGCCGCTCGGCGAAGCGCCGCTGCAGCCGCCGCTCGAGATCGGCGAGCTGCGCCGCGCTGTTCACGCCGAGCACCTCGGTCTCGGCCGACGCGGCCACGCCGACCACCGGCGTGCCCGCGGCGACGGCGAGGCCGACGACGTCGGTGAGGTAGTACTCGCCGGCGGCGTTGTCGTTCTTCAGCGCCGCGAGCCAGCGCTTCAGCGCTGCCGTCGGCGCAGCCATCACCCCGGTGTAGATCTCGGCGACCTCGCGCTCGGCCGGGCTCGCGTCCTTCTCCTCGACGATCGCCGCGATCGCCCCGCCCTTGCGCAGCACCCGGCCGTAGCCCTTGGGGTCGGCGAGCACCACGGTGAGCAGCGCGAGCCTGTCGCCGCCGCTGGCGGCGACAAGCTTCTGCAGGGTCTCGGCCTCGATCAGCGGCACGTCGCCGTTGAGGATCAGGGTGGTGCCGGCTTCGTCGAGCAGCGGTGCCGCCTGCTGCAGGGCGTGGCCGGTGCCGAGCTGCGGCTCCTGGCGCACGAACGCGAGGCCCGGCGCGGCGCACGCGCGCTCGACCTCGGCAGCGCCGTGGCCGGTGACGACGATCGTGCGCGACGCCCCCAGGCCGGCGGCGGCATTCAGAACATGCTGCAATAAGTGCCGGCCGGCGAGGGTGTGCAGTACCTTCGGCCGCGCCGAACGCATCCGCGTTCCCTTGCCCGCAGCCATGATCACGACGTTCAACACCATGCCTTCAACCGCTTCCTGTCGTCGTTCCCGGTCGCTGATTATCGCGATGATGCTGGCGCTCTCGGCGCTGCTTTCGGGTTGCAGCGTCGCCCTCAAGATCGGCTACAACCAGGGACCGTCGCTCGCCTTTCGCTGGCTCGACGGATATGTCGAGTTCGACGACGCGCAGTCGCAGCGCGTGCGCGGCGCCCTCGACGACTGGTTCGCCTGGCATCGGCGGACCCAGCTTCCCGACTACGCCGACCTGCTGGCGCGGGCGCAGACCGAGATGCAGTCGGCGGCCACGCCCGAGCGGATGTGCACCTGGAGCAACGAGCTGCGCGCCCGCTTCGACACCGCGATCGAGCGCGCGGTGCCGGCGCTGGCCGAGATCGTGCCGACGCTTTCGTCGCAGCAGATCGCCAACATCGAGAAGAAGTACGTCTCGCGCAACGACGAGTACCGCGACGATTTCCTGCAGCGCGACCCGGCCAAGCGAAGGAAGGCGGCGGTCAAGCGCGAGATCGAGCGGGCCGAGGACTTCTACGGACGCCTCGACAGCGCGCAGCGAGAGTTCGTCGCCCGGGCAATGGCCGAGTCGCCCTGGGATGGCGACATCGCCTACACCGAGCGGCTGCGCCGCCAGCAGGACGTGCTGACGATCCTGCGCCGGCTGACGAAGAGCAAGGCGAGCGCCGGCGAGGCGGAGGCCGAGGTCCGCGCCTACCTCAGGCGTCTCGAGCGGTCGCCGCACGAGACCTATCGCCACTACGCGGTGCGGCTGGTCGACTTCAACTGCGGCTTCGCCGCGGCGCTGCACAACCTCACCACGGCCGAGCAGCGCAAGAACGCGGCGAAGAAGCTCAAGGGCTACGAGGACGACCTGCGCGCCCTGGCCGCCGACGGCGCTTCCTGAAGGCGGTCGGCGGCGGCGGCCTACTGCGTCGTCGTGGTCGGCACGCGAACGCGGTGCGGGTTGCTGGCGGCGCCTTTCGGAAAGTCGAGCAGGGCCGCGCTGAACATCGCCGGCAGCAGGGCCGTCACCCCGGAGGTCGTGCCGTCGCTGTTGACGCGCGCTTCGTAGAGCGGCTCGCCGCTCTTCTTGTCGCGGATCAGCACCGCGACCTCGCGCTCGTAGTAGGGCAGGTCGTAGTAGCCCGGACCCCAGCCGTAGCCCCAGCCGGCATGGCGCCAGCCCGGACCCCAGTACGGCCGGCCGTAGCGGCCGTAGCCGAACGCGCGGTACGGCCCGTAGCCGCCTGGCCCGTACCAGAACGGATCGTCGAACGGCGAGCGATCCGTCGCGGTGACGCGGGCGCCGATCTGCACGCTGACGTCGGCTTCGGCGCCCTCGCCGGCCGGCACGAAGCCCGCGGCCTCGACCGCCAGCCGGGCCGAGTCTTCGAGCACCTGCGAGGCCTGCGGATTGGCCTGCTGCGAGGGCAGCCGCTCGAAGGCGTAGGTCGCGGGCGCGCGCCCCGCCGGCCAGCGGCTGAAGCTGGAGACGTTGGCATCGAGGCTGTTCAGCGAGGCGCAACCGGCCAGGGCCACGAGGGCGGCGGCTGAAGCAATCGATCGGATCATGGCGAATCCCCTTCTGGCGACGAGACCGGCCGCGGCGGCCGGCGGTTCGGCGCGATCTCGATCGGCCGCGCCGCCGAGGCGGTGGAGGGGCCGCAGGCATCGAGCTCGTCTTCATCGAACGCCCGGTCGCCCTCGGCGTTGACCACGCCCGTCGGTTGGAGCGAGGCGAACGGATGGAGGTTCCGGTCCATCAGGTGCGAAGGGACGATGTCGCCCATCGCCCGGAAGATCCGGTCGATCCTGCCCGGCTGCTCTCGCTCCCAGTCGCGCAGCATCTGCCCGACCTTGACCCTCTGCAGGTGCGTCTGGCTTCCGCACAGGTTGCAGGGAATGATCGGGAACGCGCGGTGCTCGGCCCAGCGCACCAGGTCGGCCTCGGCCACGTAGGCGAGCGGCCGGATCACGACGTGACGGCCGTCGTCGCTCACCAGCTTGGGCGGCATGCCCTTCATGCGGCCGCCGAAGAACATGTTCATGAACAGGGTCTGCACCATGTCGTCGCGATGGTGGCCGAGCGCGACCTTGGTCGCGCCGAGCTCGCCGGCGACCTTGTAGAGCGCGCCGCGGCGCAGGCGCGAGCACAGGCTGCACATCGTCTTGCCTTCCGGCACCAGCCGCTTGACCACGCTGTAGGTGTCCTGCTCGACGATGCGGTACGGGACGCCGCGGGCCGCCAGGTAGCCGGGCAGCACCTCGGCGGGGAAGCCCGGCTGCTTCTGGTCGAGGTTGACGGCGACGAGCTCGAACGGCACCGGCGCGCGCTCGCGCAGGGCCATCAGGATGTCGAGCAGCGCGTAGCTGTCCTTGCCGCCGGAGAGGCAGACCATGACCTTGTCGCCGGGCTCGATCATGGCGAAGTCGGCGATCGCCTGGCCGACGCGGGCGTGCAGCCGCTTGGCCAGCTTGGCGAGCTCGACCGAGGTCCTGGAGCGCGGCGCGGGGGCTTCGGCGACGAGCGATTCGGGGGAGGCGGACACGATTTCTACAATGCGCGGTGCACGCAGACAACGACGCAGCAAGTGTATCGACCGCCCTGGTCGGGAGAATCGGTGCGGCCATCGAGGCCGCGGGTGGCTGGCTCCCGTTCAGCGCCTTCATGGCGATGGCCCTGTACGAGCCCGGTCTCGGCTACTACGCGAGCGGCCGGCTCGTCGTCGGCCGCATGCCCGAGACCGGCAGCGACTTCGTCACCGCGCCCGAGTTGTCGCCGCTGTTCGGCCGGGCGCTCGCCCGGCAGATCGACGAGGGGCTCGAGGCTTCTGGCGGCGACGAGGTCTGGGAGTTCGGCGCCGGCTCCGGCGCCCTGGCGGCCGAGATGCTGCCGGCGCTGCGCGGCCGGATCCGCCACTACTCGATCGTCGAGCTCTCGGCGCCGCTGCGCGAACGCCAGCGCGAGGCGACCCGCGAGTTCGGCGACCTGGTGCGCTGGCTCGACGTGCTGCCCGAGCGGATGAACGGCGTCGTCGTCGGCAACGAGGTGCTCGACGCGATGCCGGTCGACCTGCTCCATTTCGACGGCAGCGGCTGGTTCGAGCGCGGCGTCGCGTGCGCCGAGGGCGAGCGGCCGTTCGCCTGGAGCGACCGGCCGACGGCGCTGCGTCCGCCGCATGCCGCGTCGTTTCCGGCGGGGGCGACGACCGAGACGCATCGCCAGGCCGAAGGCTTCGTCGCCACCCTCGCCGAGCACATGGAGCGGGGTGTCGCGCTCTTCGTCGACTACGGCTTCCCGGAGAACGAGTACTACCACCCGCAGCGCTCGGAAGGGACGCTCATGTGCCACCGCGAGCATCGCTCCGACCCCGACGTGCTGGCCGACGTCGGCATCAAGGACATCACCGCGCATGTCGACTTCACCGGCGTCGCGCTGGCCGGCCAGGACGCCGGCTTCGACGTCGCCGGCTACACCTCGCAGGCCCGGTTCCTCTTCAACTGCGGCATCGGCGAGCTGATGGAGCGGGCGTCGCTGCGCGCCCGCGCCGAGGCGGCGATGCTGCTCAACGAGCACGAGATGGGCGAGCTGTTCAAGGTGATCGCCTTCAGCAAAGGCCTGCCCGACTACGCGCCGCTGGGCTTCGCCGCCGGCGACCGCCGGCACCGGCTCTAGCCGTCGGCCATGATCCGCTGGCTCGTCGTCGTCTTCGTCGCGCTGATCGTCTTCAACGCGATCGGGCCGTGGCTGGAGAAGCGCGGCCTCGGCCGCCTGCCCGGCGACTTCCGCTTCCGCCTGTTCGGCCGGCCCTGGTTCCTGCCGTTCGGCAGCAGCGTCCTGATCGGCCTGATCGGCATGGCGATCGGCCACTTCCTCTAGGGCGTCGCTCCCTCTCCCGCTTGCGGGAGAGGGCTGGGGTGAGGGCCGGCCGCGAGCTCGCGCAGCGCCTCGACCCGCGCGTCGTGGATCGCCTGGCCGATCGCCGGCCCGCTGGCGCCGCGTTCGGCAGCGGCGGCAGCGACCGCGGTGGCGTCGACCGCGGCGACGCGGCGCAGGGCCTCGGCCAGCCGCTCGCGCTGCGGATAGGGCTTGTCTTCCAGGCCGAGCCGGCCGCGGGCGTCGCACTCGCAGGCGAGCAGCAGCTCGGCGAAGCGGTCGGGCCGGCGCAGCGCGTCGCAGCGCTCGAGCAGACGGACCAGCGCCGCGGCGCCGAACTCGCCGCTGCGGTGGACGTTGCCGTGTTCGCGTGCGGTCAGCTCGGCGAGGGCGCGGCAGGCGTTGTCGACGCGCAGCCGCTCGCTCATCTGTCGCACCAGGGCGACGCTGCGCTCCTCGTGGCGCAGGTGCTGCGGCAGGATGTGCGCCGGCGTCGTGCCCTTGCCGAGGTCGTGGCCGAGGCAGGCGTAGCGCACCGCGAGCGAGGCGCCCAGGCGCGCCGCCATGTCGAGCACCATCATCAGGTGCACGCCGGTGTCGACCTCGGGGTGGTAGTCGGCACGCTGCGGCACGCCGAACAGGCGATCGACCTCGGGCAGCACCCGCGCGAGCGCGCCGCACTCGCGCAGCACTTCGAACATGCGCGACGGCCGGGTCTCCATCAGGCCGCGCGAGAGCTCGCGCCAGACCCGCTCGGCGACCAGCGCATCGGCTTCGCCGGCCTCGACCATGGCGCGCATCAGCGCCATCGTTTCCGGCGCGACGCGGAACTCGGTGAAGCGCGCCGCGAACCTTGCGAGGCGCAGGATGCGCACCGGGTCCTCGGCGAACGCCGGCGAGACGTGGCGCAGCACCCGGGCCTGCAGGTCGCGCGCGCCGCCCCAGGGGTCGACCAGTGAGCCGTCGGCGTTCTCGGCGATCGCATTGATCGTCAGGTCGCGGCGCTGCAGGTCCTCCTCGAGCGTGACCTCGGGCGAGGCGTGGACGGTGAAGCCGCGGTAGCCCGGCGCGGTCTTGCGCTCGGTGCGCGCCAGCGCGTGCTCTTCCCTCGTCTCCGGATGGAGGAAGACCGGGAAGTCGGCGCCCACCGGCAGGTAGCCGAGCGCCTTCAGCGCCTCGGGCGTGGCGCCGACGACGACCCAATCGCGGTCCTGCACCGGCAGGCCGAGCAGGCGGTCGCGGGCGGCGCCGCCGACGATGTACGAATGCATGCGACGAGCGTACCGCAGGCCTGCGGCCCCGCCCGCCGCACCTTCAGGCGGGCGCCGTCCGGTAGAGCTCGTCCTCGGCGATCCAGTCGTGCTCGGCGAGCGCCTCGCGCTCCCACTCGAGGAACGCCGGCAAGGCGAGGATGTGGCGCACGTACTCGGCACTTTTCGCCGAGACCGGCAGGCCGTAGGTGCGCACGCGGGTGCAGACCGGCGCGAAGTAGGCGTCGGCGATGCTGAAGGCGCCGAACAGGAACGGGCCGCCGCTCTCCTCGAGCGCCTCGCGCCACATCGCGTCGATGCGCTTCAGGTCGCGCGCCGCGCCGGGGCTCTCGCGCAGCATGCGCTCGCCGACCTCGGGCAGCCGGGCCTCGAGGTTCATGCCGAAGGTGCCGCGCAGCTCGCCGAAGCCGGAGTGCATCTCGGCGCAGAGGCTGCGCGCCCGGGCCCTGGCCCTGGCGTCGCGCGGCCAGAGCTGGTCTTCGGGGAAGCGCTCGGCCAGGGTCTCGGCGATCGCCAGGCTGTCCCAGATCGGAAAGCCGTCGTCGATCAGCAGCGGCACCCGGCCCGAAGGCGCGAGCGCGAGCATCGTCTTCTTGAACGGCGAGTCGTCCTCCCAGCCGAGGCGCACCTTTCTTTCCTCGAAGGAGATGCCCTTGTGCTTCAGCAGCAGCCAGGGGCGCAGCGACCAGGAGGAGTAGTTCTTGTTGCCGATGTAGAGCTGCATGGTCGACCTCGTCGGTTCGGGCCGACGATGCTAGCCGCCGCCGCCGCGGTCGTGCTTGACGCTTTGGCAACGCGGCGATGCGTGCCGCGCATCGACGGCCGATCGCCGCGCGCTAGCCGCGTCGCGACCGGGCGCGCCAGGCCTCGAGGCGCTTTTCGCCCGAGACGTGGCCAAGGTAGCGCGGCGCGATCGCTTCGAGCGGCGCCGGCTCGACGCCGCGCCGCTCGAGCCCCGGCAACTTGCCGCTGGCGACGTTGGCGACGCGCATCGAATCGAGGT
>JANMCC010000072.1:0-4620 GCA_031360885.1 Burkholderiales bacterium
CGCCACGCTCGACGGCGGCGAGAAGATCGCCTGGGACCACCTGATCGTCGCCGCGGGCGCGACGCACAGCTACTTCGGCCACGACGAATGGGCGCGCCACGCGCCGGGGCTGAAGACCCTGGCCGACGCCTTCGACATCCGCGCCCGCGTCATCGGCGCGTTCGAGCATGCCGAGCGCGCGCAGGCGACGGCGACCCGCGACGCCTGGATGACCTTCGTGGTGATCGGCGGCGGGCCGACCGGCGTCGAGATGGCCGGCACGATGAGCGAGATCGCGCAACACACCCTGTCGAACGAATTCCGCCGCATCGACTCGACGCGCACGAGAGTGATCCTGCTAGAAGGCTCCGACCGCGTGCTCGGCGCGTTCGTGCCCGCGCTCTCGGAGAAGGCGCGCGAGCAGCTCGTGCGGCTCGGCGTCGAAGTGCGCACCGGATCCAAGGTCACCGGCATCGATGCCGAAGGCGTGACCTACGAAACCGGCACCGGCGCTGCAGCGACGGTGCAGCGCCTGGGCTGCCGCACCGTGATCTGGGCGGCGGGCGTCGCCGGCTCGCCGCTCGGCGCCGAGCTGGCGCGCGGCACCGGCGCGAAGCTCGACCGGGCCGGCCGGATCGTCGTCGAGCCCGACCTGAGCCTCGCCGGCCACCCGGAGATCGCGGTCGTCGGCGACCTCGCCGCGGCGAAAAGCCACGGCAAGGGCGAGCCGACCGTGGTGCCCGGGGTGAGCCCGGCGGCCAAGCAGATGGGCCGCGCCGCGGCGGCCAGCCTGCTGCGCCGGATCAAGGGCGAGCCGACCCGGCCGTTCCGCTACGTCGACTACGGCAACCTGGCGACGGTCGGGCGCAAGGCGGCGATCGTCGACCTGGCCGTGCCCGGGCTCGGCGCGATCCGCTTCAGCGGCCTCTCCGCCTGGCTGTTCTGGCTGTTCGCGCACATCTATTTCCTGATCGGCTTTCGCAACCGGCTGATCGTCATGGTCGACTGGGCCTGGGCGTATTTCACGTACGAACGCAGCGCCCGGGTGGTCGCCGAGCCGGCATCGAACGCGCGCGAGCCCCGCTCCTAGAATCGAAATCATGGATACACGCACCTCCTCGGCCCGCCTGAACATCGAGCGCATCCGCGAGGTGCTCGAGAAGAACGGTTGCTCTGGCGCGCTGATTCCCTCGAGCGATCCGCACCTCTCCGAATACCTGCCCGAGCGCTGGCAGGGCCGGCAGTGGGCCTCGGGCTTCACCGGCTCGGTCGGCACGCTCGCCATCACCCTCGACAAGGCCGCGCTGTTCGCCGACAGCCGCTACTGGGTGCAGGCCGAGCGCGAGCTCGCCGGCAGCGGCATCGAGCTGGTGAAGACGCCGTCGCCGGCAGCGACTTATCACATCGACTGGCTGTGCCGCGAGGTCGCCCGGGGCGGCACCGTCGCGGTCGACGGCGACGTGCTCGGCCTGGGCGCCGCGCGTCAACTAAGGAGCGAGCTCGAGCGCTGCGGCATCCAGGTGCAGAGCGACCTCGACGTCCTCGCCGGCGCCTGGCCCGAGCGCCCGGCGACGCCGATCGCGGCGGTCTACGAGCACACCGCGCCCGAGGCCGCCGAATCTCGCGCCGACCGGCTCGCCCGGCTGCGCACGGCGATGCGCGAAGCGGGCGCGACGCACCACTTCGTCTCGACCGTCGACGACCTCGCCTGGATCCTCAACCTGCGCGGCGCCGACGTCAGCTACAACCCGGTCTTCCTCGCCCACCTGCTGGTCGCGCCCGAAACGGCGACGCTGTTCATCGCCCCTTCCAAGGTCGATGCGAAGCTGGCAGCGACGCTCGCCGCCGACGGCGTGCGTCTGGCTCCCTACGAAGAGGCCGGTGCGGCCCTCGCCGCGCTGCCCGAAAGCGCCACCCTCCTCCTCGACCCGAAGCGGGTGACCCTGGGCACGCGCGAGCGCACCCAGGCGCGCGTGGTCGAGGCGATCAATCCGAGCACACTCGCCAAGAGCAGGAAGAGCGAGGCCGAGGCGGCGCACGTGCGCCGGGCGATGGCCGAGGACGGCGCGGCGATGTGCGAGTTCTACGCCTGGTTCGAGGCGGCGCTCGCCGATCCGGCCGGGCGCAGCGCGATGACCGAGCTGACGATCGACGAGAAGCTGACCGCGGCCCGCGCGAAGCGGCCGGGCTACGTCGGCCCGAGCTTCGGGACCATCGCCGCGTTCAACGCCAACGGCGCGATGCCGCACTACCGCGCCACGCCGGAATCGCACGCCACGCTCGCCGGCGACGGCCTGCTGCTGATCGACTCCGGCGGCCAGTACCGCGGCGGCACCACCGACATCACCCGGATGTGGCCGGTGGGCGCGCTGAGCGCCGCGCACAAGCGCGACGTCACCCTGGTGCTGCGCGGCACGATCGCCCTGTCCCGCGCCCGCTTCCCGCGCGGCACGCTCTCGCCGATGCTCGACACCATCGCCCGGGTCCCCCTCTGGGAGCAGGGCCTCGACTACGGCCACGGCACCGGCCACGGCGTCGGCTACTTCCTGAACGTGCACGAAGGGCCGCAGAGCTTCTCCCGCGTCATTCCCGACGCGACCATGGCGATGCAGCCGGGCATGATCACCAGCGTCGAGCCCGGCCTGTACCGGCCCGGACAGTGGGGCGTGCGGGTCGAGAACCTGGTGCTCTCGGTGCCGGCGGCGGCCGGCGTCTCCACCGAGTTCGGCGAGTTCCTCGAGTTCGAGACGCTCACGCTCTGCCCGATCGACACCCGCTGCCTCGAGCCTTCGCTGCTCCGCGCCGACGAGATCGCCTGGCTGAATGCGTACCACGTCACGGTTCGCGAGCGCCTCGCACCGCTCGTCAGCGGCGCGGCGCTCGCCTGGCTGACGCTGCGCACCGCTCCGCTCTCCTAGTTCTCGCGCCTCTCGACGCGCCGCCGGGCCCGTCGCCGCGCGCCGGGCGGCGGCATTCATCGCGCGTCGGCGCAGTTCGTCCCTTCCGGGCCCGGGTTCGTCGCAATCCGGTATCGCCGCGGCGCGGCCGTCCCTAGAGTTCGCTCCATCGCATCCCGCGAATGTCTTTCAAGGAGCCCACCATGATCAGCCGCCTCACCTTCACCGCCGCTGTGTTCGCCGCCGTCGCCACCGTCAGCCTGGCCTACGCCGCCGATTCGCATCAGCAGCAGCAAGTCGAAACCCAGCGCAGCGCCACCTCGGCGCCCACCGCGATCGTCGTCATGCCGACGGTCGAGGTCACGGGCCGCCGCAGCCGCTGACATCGGCTCGGCGCGGCATCGCCCGCGCGACAAACGGCTCCCGGGCCGCACGAGTTCACGCTCGTGCGGCCCGTTTTCTTTGCGCCGCCGCCCAGGCCCTGTTAACGCCATGGCACGGGTTGCCCGCCGAACCCGCTCAAGGATTCGCCGCCGGTACCGAAATGATGGGGGTTGGCGCTCCCATGGCGGGAACTCCTCATCCGACCCTGCCCGGCACGCCCCTCACAAAACTCCATGGAAAGCCATCGGCTGCTGCCCTTCATCGCCGGATTCGCGATCAGCGCCGCCCTGCTCTGGCTGGGCGCCGGCGTCTTCGCCACGGCCCGTGCCCGGAACCTGCGCAGCAGTCGGCGGCTGGTGCTCGTCGCCCTGCTCATCGTCGGCTGCGGCCTGTGGTGGCCCGGCCACTTCCTCCAGCCGGGCGAAACCTCCGGCGGCGGCATTCCCCTGGTGGCCGCCACGCTGGCGCTCGCCCTGGCCGGGCTGGCCGGCGCGACCGCCCTGGTCACGAACCGCAAGACGCTGCCCGCCTTCGCCGGCTTCGCCGTCCTGACGCTCGGCGTCGCCTACGCCCACTCGCTGTTCGCGACGCCGGGGCTGTTTCGCGCCAGCGCGGCGGTCGGCTCGTGGGGGCCGGCCGGCGCGATCCTGCTGCTGGTGATAGCACTGGTCGGCATCGCCCTGGACGTGAAGCCGGGCGGCAAGGTTCGCACCACGCGCTTTCTCGGCGCCGCCGCCGGCGCCCTGCTGCTGACGCTCGCCGCCGCGGCGCCGGGCGAGGCCGGCGCCGCCGCCCTGATGCCGGCCTGGACCGAGGCGCTGCTCCTCGGCGCCCTGGTGGCCACGGGCGCGGTGCTGCTCGAAGCGCTCGGCGCGCCGCCGGGCCGCGACCACGAACCCGCGCGCCGCGCCGCGGCCGCCGCCGTGCCGCTGGTCGACAGCCTGACCCAGTTGCCGACCCGTGTCTATTTCGAGGACCGGCTCGCCGCCGCGGCGACCAAGTGCGACGCCAACGCCAGCCGCCTGGCCCTGCTGTTCATCGACCTCGACGGCTTCAAGCCGGTCAACGACACCTACGGCCACTCGATCGGCGACCTGGTGCTCGAGCAGGTCGGCCAGCGCCTGAAGGCGATGTCGCGCGGCAAGGATGTGGTCGCCCGGGTCGGCGGCGACGAATTCCTGCTCCTCCTGACCAACGTGCAGGCCGAGGAGGCCGTCGCCCAGGTCGCGTCGCGGCTGATCGCGGGACTCTCGCATCCCTACGCGGTGGAGGGCCGCGAGGTGGTGATCTCGTGCTCGGTCGGCATCGCGATGTACCCCGACGGCTGCAGCCACGCCAAGCTGATCGCCCGCGCCGACGC
>JANMCC010000103.1:0-2083 GCA_031360885.1 Burkholderiales bacterium
CGGACGCATGCACCACGGCAACGTCAAGTCGAGCGTGATCACCGCCGACTTCGTGCACGGCGCCGACTACGAGGCGCTGAGCACGGCAGGCCGTACCTTCCGCGGCCTGGTCGGACCGGGCGCGATCGTCAAGCGCGGCGAGGGCGAGCGGCAGAAGGAAGCCCGCGTCGGCGATTTCCGCGAGGCGATGGCCTGGCTGGTGCAGCAGGCCGAGGCCGCCGTCTCGCGCCAGCGCTACAAGGGACTGGGCGAGATGAATCCGTCGCAGCTCTGGGAGACGACCATGGATCCGACGGTGCGGCGGCTGCTGCGGGTGCAGCTCGACGACGCGCTCGAGGCTGACCGTGTCTTCACCATGCTGATGGGCGACGAGGTCGAGCCGCGCCGCCAGTTCATCGAGAGCAACGCGCTGCGCGTTGCCAACATCGACGTCTGAGAGCCGCCGCCATGGCCAGCATTCAACGACTTCATCCGGCCAAGCGCTTCAGCGAGGCGGCGGTCCACGACGGCACGGTCTATCTCGCCGGCCAGGTGGCCGACGACGCCACGCAGGACATCGTCGGCCAGACGCGCCAGGTGCTGGCGGCGATCGACCGGCTGCTCGGCGAAGCGGGCAGCGACAAGACGCGGATCCTGCGCGCCCAGGTCTACCTCGCCGACATCGCCGACTACGACGGCATGAACGCGGCCTGGGACGCGTGGGTGCCGGCCGGCGCGGCGCCGGCGCGGGCGACGGTCGAGGCTAGGCTGGCGCGTCCCGAGTGGCGGGTCGAAGTGGTGGTGACGGCCGCCACGGCCTAGCCGGCGCGAGTTGCGCCGTGAGAACGCGGCGAGGCGGTGAAGCGCGTCCCGTCTCGGCGAGCCAGAGCACGAGCACGCAGCCGAGCACCGGCAGGTTCTTGACCAGCGGGCCGCAGTGGTCGATCGTCAGCTCGGGTACGTTGAATGCCGCAGTCAGCGTGTAGCCGACGACCGCCGCGCTCTGCAGCGCGTACAGCAGCACCGAAGGACGCAGCAGCGTCAGCGCGCCCAGCGTCAGGTTGAGCACGCACGAGGCGACCAGCGCCGCCTGCC
This sequence comes from Burkholderiales bacterium, assembly GCA_031360885.1. Classification (GTDB taxonomy): domain Bacteria; phylum Pseudomonadota; class Gammaproteobacteria; order Burkholderiales; family Burkholderiaceae_C; genus Schlegelella_A. Next base: position 1,075 of record JANMCC010000103.1, read on the forward strand.
CCGAGGGCCCGGCGAAGCCGCAGCGGGCGAGCAGATCCAGCACGCCCGAGCGCTCGGGCAGCCAGGCGCTGATCGCCGCGGTGTAGATCCAGAGGAAGGCCAGCGCCATCCTGAGGCCGAGCTCGACCGGAGGGGCCAGCTCGACGCGGGCGCTGAACATCGGCTTCGGCGGCGTCACCGCCAGGCCCTCGGCGAGCCCGCTCGGGGCCCGTCCGAGAAGCGCGGGTGCGGCGTTGCGCGCCGGGACGTTGCCCTTTTCGAGCATCCGTAGCGTGTCGCGGCCAAAGACGCGTTGCGGCACCCATTCGGCGACGCGCGCGCCGAGCGCCATCAGCGGCATTGGCAGCGTCAGCCAGATCGCCTCGCCGAGACCCTGCGCCGCGCGGTAAGCGCCGAGCATCTGCCGATAGTCGATCGCTTCCTTGCCGCCGAGCTCGTAGACGCCGCGCGCCGAGCCGCTGCGCTCCACCAGGCCGGCGACGATCTCGGCCAGCTCGAACACATGGATGGGCTGCACGCGTTGCCGGCCCTGCCCGGGCAGGCCGATCACCGGCAGGCTGGCGAGCGTAGCGAACAGCGCGGCGCTATCGCTGCCCGGGCCGAACAACAGCGACGGGCGAACGATCGCCGCGTCGACGTCGAGCGCGAGCAGGGCCTGGTCGGCGAGCCGCTTGCTGCGCAGGTAGCCGGTTTCGCTTGCCGCCGCCGTTTCGGCGACGCCGAGCGCCGAGATCTGCACGATCCGGCCGACGCCGGCGAGGGCCGCGCCGCGGAACAGCTCGATCGGCCCCTCGGTGTGCACCCGCTCGAAGCTCGCCGTCGCCGAGGCCATGAGGATGCCGACGCAGTTGACGACCGCGTCGATGCGCCGGGCGCCGAGGTCCGCGGCCCAATCGTCGGGCGTCCGGGGGTGCATGAAGTCGAGCGCCATCGTGTCGCTTGCGGGCGCGCGATCGCGCCCGGCCTCGACGACCCGATGACCGCGCCAGCGCAGCGCCTGCACGACCGC
>JANMCC010000129.1:0-14085 GCA_031360885.1 Burkholderiales bacterium
AAGTTCAGCTCGATCGTGATCGACTACGCCGAGGGCTCGCTGCTGCTGACGGCGATCTTCACCTCGCTCGTGGTCTGGATCGTCGGCCTGGCGGTGCCGGTCACGGCCTCTTACATCATCTGCGCGGTGATCGCCGCGCCGGCGCTGATCAAGCTCGGCGTGCCCGACTTCGCGGCGCACATGTTCATCTTCTACTACGCGGTGCTCTCGGAGGTCTCGCCGCCGACCGCGCTCTCGCCCTTCGCCGCCGCCGCGATCACCGGCGGCGACCCGTACAAGACGACGCTGCAGTGCTGGAAATACACCGTGCCGGCGTTCCTGCTGCCCTTCATGTTCGTGCTCGATCCCTCCGGCCAGGGCCTGCTGCTGATGGGCTCGACCAAGGCGCTGGCCGCGGCGAACTGGCTCTCCGTCGCCCAGGTGACGTTCACCGCCGCGCTCGGCATCGCCGCCATCGCCGGCGGCTTCCAGGGCTGGGCGCTGCGCCGCGCCACCGCCATCGAGCGCGCGATGCTGATCGTCGCCGGCGTGGCGCTCGCCTACCCCGGCGGCATCGCCGACCTGGTGGGCCTGTCGCTGGTCGCCGCGGTGCTGGCGATGCAGTGGCTGGTGCCGCGCGCCACATCGGCCGGGAGCGCTTGAGACAAGCGTGGCTTTTTCCCGCTGCTTCGGCTGACCGATCCGCGGTTTGCTGGCAATCTCCACGGCTGCAAAAACCTGTCGTCGCCCCCGGGGATTTCCGCCCGGCGCGACCTTCGCCGCACGGAGCACCATGTCGACCGCCCTCACAGAAGAACAAGCCCGAACCTACATGCACAAGCTGCTGACGGCGATGAGCCAGGCCGGCGGCTCCGACCTGTTCATCTCCGCGGACTTTCCGCCGAGCATGAAGTCGCACGGCAGCATGCAGCCGCTCAGCCAGCAGAAGCTCAATGGCGAAACGACGCGGATGCTGGCGCATTCGCTGATGAACGAGACGCAGCGCGCCGAGTTCGAGAAGGAGATGGAGTGCAACTTCGCGATCTCGCTGGCCGCCGTCTCGCGCTTCCGCGTGAACGTCTACGTGCAGCAGCGCAGCGTCGGCATGGTGATCCGGACGATCTCCTCCGAGATCCCGAACTTCGAGAAGCTGAAGCTGCCCGAGGTGCTGAAGGACGTGATCATGACCAAGCGCGGCCTCGTGCTCGTGGTCGGCGCCACCGGCTCGGGCAAGTCGACCACGCTGGCAGCGATGATCGACCATCGCAACCGCACCCAGCCCGGCCACATCATCACCGTGGAAGACCCGGTGGAGTACGTGCACGTGTCGCAGAAGTCGCTGGTCACGCACCGCGAGGTCGGCATCGACACCAAGAGCTGGCACCACGCGCTCAAGAACACGCTGCGCCAGGCGCCCGACGTGATCCTGATCGGCGAGATCCGCGACGCCGAGACCATGGAGCATGCGATCGCCTTCGCCGAGACCGGGCACCTCTGCCTCGGCACCCTGCACGCCAACAGCTCGAGCCAGACGATCGAGCGGATCATCAATTTCTTCCCGGAGGACCGGCGCCAGCAGCTGCTGATGGACCTCTCGGCGAACCTGCGCTCGATCGTCTCGCAGCGCCTGGTGCGGCGCGAGGACGACAAGGGCCGGTCGGCGGCGATCGAGATCCTGCTCAACACGCCGGCGATCGCCGAGCGGATCATGCAAGGCCAGTTCCACGAGATCAAGGCCCTGATGGCCAAGTCGCGCGAGCTCGGCATGTGCACCTTCGACCAGGCGCTGTTCGACATCTACGACGCCGGCCACATCAGCTTCGACGAGGCGATCCGCAACGCCGACTCGGCGAACGAGCTGCGCCTGAACATCAAGCTGAAGAGCAAGCGCGGCGAGCCGGCGGCCTCGGAATTCGCCGGCCTCTCGCTCAACCCCATGACCCAGCCTGCCGACCTCGAGGAGCGGGCGCACCAGAAGCAGCTGCAGATGCAGGAGTCGCGGCGCAAGTTCGAGGAAGAGCAGCTCAAGCAACTGCGCGAGAAGAAGCGTCAGGCGGAGCTGGCGGCTGCGGCCAAGGCGCCCTGACGCTCGCGGCGCCGTTAGCGGCCCCGCGAACGGTCGCAAGTCACGCCCGCGCTGCGCCCGCAGCTCAAGATCGGCGAAGCCCGGCCGATGGAGGAGGGGTTCTCCCCTCGACGAAAGCCCGCCATGAAACGTCTGCTCGCCCTCATCGTCTGCGCCTGCCTGGCCGGCGCCATGATCACTTCCTGCGGCGGCGGAGGCGACGACAAGCTGACGATCGTCGGCGCCGGCAGCTGAGCGAGGTCACATCATGAAATCGCTCAAGCCCCTTCTCCTCCTCGGCGCGGCGGTCGTGTCATCGAGCGCGTTCGCGCTCGATGCGAGCTCGCTCAAGCTGCAGGTCTACTCGGTGATGCTGTCGACCAGCCCGCTCTGCACCAGCCCGGTCACCGTCTTCTCCAGCGCGACCCCGACCGAGGTCGACTTCCTCGCGTCGCCGACGCTCGGCAGCGGCAACCCGGCCGACGCCACGTACAACTGCGTCATCATCAAGATGTCGGACCTGATCAAGTTCACGCCGAGCGCGAGCGCGGGCCTGTGCACGGCCGGCACGCAGTACACGGCCGACGTCTGCCGCTCCGACAACGGCGGCATGACGAAAGCGCCCGACGCGGCCGGCGCGCCGACCGTCTGCACCGGCACCGACGCCGCGCCGGTCTCGGACCCGGTCTACCTCTACCTGACGACCAACGCCTCGGCCGGCAGCGGCGGCGGCAACACCTTCATGCAGCCGACGAGCACCGCCAGCACCGACGGCCTGAACCTGACCGCGCCGCTGGTCATCTCCGGCACCGCGCGCTCCAAGTTCGTCGTGAACGCGACCGGCAAGGTGGGCAGCGACACCGTGAGCTGCGGCATGAACCCGCCGGTGTTCGGCTTCCAGAAGCTGCCGTAGAGCGAGGCCCGCGATCGCCGCCCGGCCTTCGCGGTAGCCTTGCGGGATGGTGCACCCGGCCGGCAAGATCCGCATCGGCGTCGACCTCGGCGGCAGCAAGATCGAGGCGCTGGCGATCGACGCGAACGGCCGCGAGCTGGCGCGCAAGCGGATCGCCTCGCCGACCGACGGCTACGCGCTGACGATCGCCGCGATCTGCCGCCTGGTCGAGGAGCTCGAGGCCGGCCTGGGCACACGCGCCCGCGTCGGCATCGGCACGCCGGGCGCGATCTCGCCGGCCAGCGGCCTCGTCAAGAACGCGAACTCGACCCAGCTCAACGGCCGGCCGCTGCGCGCCGACCTGGCACAGGCGCTCGGCCGCGAGGTGCGCATCGCCAACGACGCCGACTGCTTCGCCCTCTCCGAGGCGAGCGACGGCGCCGGGGCGGGGCACGGCGTCGTCTTCGGCGTGATCCTCGGCACGGGGGTCGGCGGCGGCCTCGTCGTCGACGGGCGCCTTCGGGTCGGGCCGAACGCGATCACCGGCGAGTGGGGCCACAACGAGCTGCCGGCACGGACGGAAAGCGCGCTGCCCGACACGCGTTGCTATTGCTGCCGGCAGCGCTGCATCGAGACCTACCTCTCGGGCCCGGGCATCGCGGCCGACCATGCCCGCGCAGCCTCGAAGCCGGGCGATGCCGATGCGCGACGGATCGTCGCCCTCGCCCGCAGCGGCGACGCTGCGGCCGCGGCCACGCTGGCCCGCTACTGCCGGCGCCTGGCGAGCGCGCTCGCGACCGTGATCAACATCGTCGACCCGGACGTGATCGTGCTCGGCGGCGGCCTGTCGCAGGTCGGCGAGCTCTACGCCGCGCTGCCGTCGCTGCTGCAGGAGTTCGTGTTCTCCGACCGGTGCGACACCCCGGTCGTGCCGAACCGCCATGGCGACGCCTCGGGGGTGCGCGGCGCGGCCTGGCTCTGGCCGGCGCGGGAAGCGGGATAGCACTCCCCTGGCGCGGCCGGGTCGCTTGGCAGAATCGGCCACCCGGCTGCGTGCCCGGGGCAGCTCTTCGCCGAAGGAGACAACGTGACCCGACTGTTCCGCCTGATCGTCCTCTCGCTGCTCGGCCTGGCCGCCACGGCGCAGCAGGCGCTCGCCGCCGACCCCTACCCGACCCGGCCGATCAAGTGGATCGTGCCGTATCCGCCGGCGGGCACCACCGACGTGCTGGCGCGGATCATCGCCCAGTGGCTGACCGAGAAACTCGGCCAGTCGGTGATCGTCGAGAACAAGCCGGGCGCGGGCAACAACCTCGGCACCGAGGCCGCGCTCAGCGCGCCGCCCGACGGCTACACCATGCTGCTGGTGAATCCGGCCCACGGCATCAACGCCACGCTGTACAAGAACCTGAACTTCAACGTCATCCGCGACGTCGCCCCGGTCGCCGGCCTGGTGCGCACGCCGAACGTGATGGAGGTGACGCCCTCGTTCCCGGCGAAGACGGTGGCCGAGTTCATCGCCTACTGCAAGGCCAACCCGAAGAAGATCAACATGGCGTCGTCGGGCAGCGGCACCTCGGTGCACATGTCGGGCGAGCTGTTCAAGTCGATGACCGGCTGCGACATGCTGCACGTGCCGTACAAGGGCGCCGGTCCGGCGCTGATCGACCTGATGGGCGGCCAGGTGGACGTGATCTTCGACAACCTGCCGTCCTCGGTCGGCCACATCAAGAGCGGCAAGCTCCGCGCTCTCGCCGTCACCTCGCAGGAGCGCGAGCCGTCGATGCCGCAACTGCCCACGGTCGGCGAGACCGTGCCGGGCTACGAGGCGACGGCCTGGTTCGGCATCGGCATGCCCAAGGGCACGCCGCGCGAGTTCATCGACAGGATCAACGCCGAGGTGAACCGGGCGCTCGCCGATCCGAAGATGCGCGAGCGCCTCGCCGAGCTCGGCGGCAAGTCGATCGCCGGCACGCCGGAAGACTTCGGCAAGGTCATCGCCGCGGAAACGGCGAAGTGGGAGAAGGTCGTGATCTCCTCCGGCGCCAAAGTCGAATAGGCCGGCGCCCCGATCGCCGTGATGCCCGCGGTCGGCGGCTTCCCGCGGGCTGAGAGGCTGCGCCGATGACGACGCAGCAGCTCGTCCTGAGCCTGGTGCTCGCGACCATGGTGTTCTCGGTCGCGCTCGAGCTCAAGATCGCCGATTTCACCCGCGTCGCGCAGACGCCGCGCGCGGTGGTCTGCGGCCTGATCCCGCAATTCGTGCTGCTGCCGGTGGGCACCTGGCTGGCGACGCTGCTGCTCGACCTGCCGCCCAACGTCGAGGCGGCGATGATCCTGGTCGCCGCCTGCCCGGGCGGCTCGCTGAGCAACGTGATCACCCATTTCGGCCACGGCAACACCGCGCTCTCGGTCAGCATCTCGGCCGTGGCGGCGGTGCTCGCGCTCTTTCTCACGCCGTTCAACTTCGCCTGGATGATGGCGACCAACCCCGCCACCGCCGGCTGGATGCACTCGCTCGCGATCGACGCCTCCGACATCTGGTGGAGCCTGCTCGCGCTGCTCGCCCTGCCGATGGCGCTCGGCCTCACGCTCGGCCACCGCTGGCCGGCGTTCACGGAGAAGATCAGGAAGCCGCTCGGCACCTTCAGCCTGCTCGCGCTGCTCGCCTTCATCGCCGCCGGGCTGGTGAGCCAGCGGGCGCTGCTCAACGCTCAGATCCTGCCGCAGCTCGTGATCGTGATCCTGCACAACGGCAGCGGCCTCGTGCTCGGGTTCCTCTGCGCGCTCGCCTTCCGGGTCGCCGAGCGCGACCGCCGGGCGATCGTGATCGAGGGCGGCATGCAGAACTCGGGGCTGGCGCTCGGCATCATCGCCGTGACCTTCAACGCCGACCTCGGCATGGTGATCATCGCGAGCCTGTGGGGCATATGGCACATCGTGTCGGGCCTGACGCTCGCGCTCCTCTGGAGGAGGAAGGATGCTCGACTGGCTCATTGAAGGCGGCACGGTCGTCGACGGCACCGGCGGCGCGCCGTTCGCCGCCGACGTCGGCATCGAGGACGGCCGCATCGTCGAGGTCGGCCGCATCACGAGCGCGGCGCGCGAGCGCGTCGACGCCCACGGCGCCTGGGTCACCCCGGGCTTCGTCGACATCCACACCCACTACGACGGCCAGGCGACCTGGGACGAGACCTTCTCGCCGAGCATCCACCACGGCGTGACGACGGTGGTGATGGGCAACTGCGGCGTCGGCTTCGCGCCGGTGAAGAAGGGCAGGGAAGGCGAGCTGATCAAGCTGATGGAAGGCGTGGAAGACATTCCCGGCGCCGCCCTCGCGGAAGGCATCCGCTGGAACTGGGAGAGCTTCCCGCAGTTCATGGATGCGCTCGACGCCGCGCCGCACAGCCTCGACTTCCTGCTGCAGGTTCCGCACGACCCGGTCCGCATGGCGGTGATGGGCGAGCGCGCCTTCACCCAGGCGGCGGCCGGCGCCGACGACATCGCGTCGATGTGCGCGCTGGTGCGCGAGGCGCTCCAGGCCGGCGCCGCCGGCTTCAGCACCGGCCGCAGCGACAACCACCGCACCTCCGAGGGCAAGGAGACGCCGGCTGCCGAGGCGACCGCGGCCGAGCTGTGCGGCATCGCCGCCGCGTTCCAGGGCCTGGACCATGGCGTGATCCAGATGGTGAGCGACTTCGACGTCCTCAAAGGCCCTGAGCGTTTCGACGCCGAGTTCGACCTGGTCGAGCAGATCGCCCGCGCGTCGGGCCGGCCGCTCTCGATGACCTGGCTGCAGCGCGACCCGGGCGGCGCGCAGTGGCAGGCGATCCGCGAGCGGGTCGACATCGCCGTCGCCGCCGGGCTGCCGCTCTACCTGCAGGCGGCGGCGCGCGGCATCGGCGTGATCGTCGGCCTCGAGGCGAGCTTTCATCCGTTCATGGGCTTCCCGGCGTTCAAGGAAATCGCGGGGCTGCCGCTCGCGGCGCGCGCTGCGGCGATGCGCGAGCCGGCGAGGAAGGCGAGGGTGCTGGCCGAGAAGTCGGACCCGGTCGCCGGCGACGGCACGGCGATCCCGCCGCTGGTCGACATCCTGCTCGCGCGCATCGAGCTGATCAGCGGCCGCATGTTCCCGCTCGGCGAAAGCCTCGACTACGAGCCGACCGTGATGCAGAGCTTCCTGGTGCGGGCGAAGCAGCGCGGCACGAGCGCGCTCGAGGCGCTCTACGACCACCTCGCCGAAGGCGCGGGCGAGAACCTCATCTACTTTCCGATCTTCAACTACAACGACGGCACGCTCTCGGCGGTGCGCAGCATGCTCGAGCATCCGCGGGCGCTGGCCGGCCTGAGCGACGCGGGGGCGCACGTCGGCACGGTCTGCGACGCGAGCTTTTCCACCTTCATGCTGACCCACTGGGTGCAGGGCCGGGCCGAGGGTCGGCTGCCGCTCGAGCGTGCGGTCGAGATGATGAGCGGGCGCAATGCCCGCTACCTGGGCCTGGCCGACCGCGGCCGGGTCGCGCCGGGGTTGCGCGCCGACCTCAACCTGATCGATCCCGCGCGGCTGCGCATGGACACGCCGCGCCTGGTGCGCGACCTGCCGGCCGGCGGCAAGCGCTTCCTGCAGAAGGCCGAGGGCTATGTCGGCACCTGGGTCGCGGGCGAGCCGGTGCAGCTCCGCGGCCAGATGACCGGCGCGCGCCCGGGCCGTCTGGTGCGCCTGGGCGGGCGCTGACGCTGGCAGCTCTGACAGATGGCAGCACCTCCGGGGCGGGGCAGAATGCGGCCTTCGCCCCCTGGACTTGCCAGCCCGTGAAAGATCGAAGAAAAGAGCTGCGTCCGAATACGCGCCTGCAACTGCTCAGCGTGTCGGGCAGCCTGTCGGGCCTGTCCGCCGCCGACATCGAGCGCGCCTTGACGCTCCTGTACGTGGGCCAGCCGCTGCGCTGGCAGACCTTCATGGACGAAGCGCAGGTGCTGATCGACGCCGCCGGCGAGTACGACAGCGGCTTCGCCGAGACCGTCGCCCCGGTCGACGGCTAGCGGCGCGAAAAAATCTTGTCCACCGGCGCCGTGGACAAGTTTGTGCATAACCTGCGGGCAAGCTCTGGAGTGCGCCACGGCGCCTGGGAAATCGCGCGCTGCCTTGTTTTGCAGCAGCGGGCGCCGGGACCGGTTCAGCCCGCCGACCGGGCTTTTCGAACCGCTTTCTCCTCGCTAAGCTCGTGCCGATGCACGCGATCGCCGAACACTGCCGCGGACGGGTTCTCACCGTGGACGACTCGGCGGAGATGCGGGTCCTGGTGACGGCCTCGCTCGAGGCGCTGGGCTACAGCGTCGAGGCGGTCGACAGCGGCTACGCCGCGCTCGAGGCCACCCGGCTGCAGAGCTTCGACGCGGTCATCCTCGACGTCGACATGCCGGGCATGGACGGCCTCGCCCTCGGGCGCGCCTTGCGTCGGGATCCGAAGACCTCGTCCTCCATGATCGCCATGCACACCAGCCTCGACGAGGCGGTGGTTCGCTCCGGGTTCGACGGTTACGACGCCTTCCTGCCGAAGCCGTGCGGGCCGCGAATGCTCGGCGAGTGCGTCGAACGCATGCTCTGCGAGCAGCGCGAGCGAACCGGCAGGTAACGGCTCCAAGCCGCACGGTCCGCGGGCGACCGGGCTCCTGCAACGCTCCCGCAACGGGCGGTTCGCACACTGCGCGGGTCGCCTGTTCAAGGAGCCCGCCATGTCGACTCGCTACCCGTTCACCGTCTTCCTCGTGACGGCCCCGTTCGCCTTCGCGCTCGTTCAAGCGGCGCCGACCGATCTCTCCGCGCTGGCGTCGGGCGAGCGGCCGCAGGCCACCCAGGCCGGTCCGGCGCCGACGATGTCCACCTTCGGCCTCTGCACCGGACCGCAGAACGCCCTGGACTTCGCCGCCAGCCCGGTGCCGGTCACCGAAGACCGCTGCACCCTGCGGCAGCGCTTCAGCGCGACCTCGGTCGCGCCGAGCAACGCCCCGGGCTCCTGCGGCGGCTATTCGGTGGCGTTCGGGCCGATGGGCGACCTGAGGCGCGACATGAAGACGGTGAGGCTCACCGCCGAGTGGGGCGACGCGCCGATCGCCAGCGCCAACGCCTGCGCCACCGCCAAGCTCGCCGCGGTGGCCTGGGGCTACCGCTGCGACAACGACGCGTGCACCCAGGGCGGCTGGGAAAAGATCGAGTTGCAGCGCCAGACCCAGGGCAGCTGGTCGTCGACGAGCCAGAGCTGCACCCTGCGGCTCGCCTTCGGCGGTGCCGACAACCGCTACAAGACGCTCAACCTCGACGTCATCACGTCGCAGATGGTCAACGGCAGCCGCGTCCGCAAGCGCGCCAAGGGCACGATCGAGGTCGAGCGCGGCAATGGCCGGTGCTTCAGCAGCAGCGCCGGGACCGCCGCCGGCCCGAGCGCCGCCACGCGGCCCGGCACCGTCGCGACCCCGAGCGCCACCGCCAGCGCGGTGCGGCCATGAGCGAGGGCGTGCTCCGTCTCGCCAACGAGGCGCCGCTGGGCACGCTCAGCATTCTCGGGCTGGCCGCAGCGCTCGTCGCGGGCCTCGCCGCATTCGTCTTCATCGGCAAGACCGAAGAGAACGACGGCATGATCGTCCTCGGCGTCGCCGTGACGGGACTGGTCGGTCTCTGGTATGCGGGGACCTGGTTCGAAGTCACCATCGACCCCGCGAGGCGCGAGGTCGTGAGCCGGATCGGCTACCTGGGCCTGGGCGTCGGAACGACGCGCCCTTTCGCGGACTACAGCGCGGTAGTGGTCACCCTGAAGCGCGGCAGCGCGAGCGAGGCGGTGACGACCGTCGGCTCGGGCTTCAACAAGGTGTCGTCGCGAACCCGCACCACCTCCTCCTACCAGCTCAGCCTCGCAGGCCCGCTGGCCAGTCTCGATCTCCCGCTGCAGGGCGACGGCAAGACGCCCGACGAGGCGGAGAGGCGGGCGCTCGAAGTGGCGCGCGTCGGCGGCTGGCCGGCGCGCCGCCGCGGCTATGCCTTCGATGCCGGCGCGGACGGGCCGGTGCACCGGGATGTCGCGTTCGACGCGGAGAGCGCGCTCGAGGCTCCGCGGCGGGAGCTCGCCGCGGAAAGGCCTTCGCCGCGTTGAGTGCGATACCTGACATCGAGTGGCAGGTTAGCCGATCCGGGTGCGCTTCACCTGGTCGGCGGTGGCGCCAGCGACGCCGCACTGGGAGCAGGCGTTTTCCGCCGACGGCGGCGCTTCCTGGGAAGCCAACTGGGCGATGGATTTTCGCCGCGCCTAGGGGGCTCGCCCGGCGATCAGGGCTGGAGGACGACGCGGCCGACGACACGGCCCGCGGCGAGATCCTGCAGCGCCTGGTTGACCTGGGCCAGCGGCCGCAGGTCGAGCGGGATCTGCGGCAGGTTCACGCGCTCGGCCAGGGCCACCAGCTCGCGCAGGTCGGCCAGGCTGCCGACGTAGGAGCCGCCGATGCGCAGCGACTTGAGCGCGAACATCGGCAGCGGCATCCTGAACTCGCCGCCGAACAGGCCGACGATCACGACCTGGCCGGATCGCCGCACCAGGTTCACCGCCAGCGACGAGCTCGACTCGGCGCCGACGAAGTCGATCACGCCGGCGATGTCGAAGGCGCAGGCCTTGCCGATCGCCTTCGCCGCCTCGGGTGCGGCCGGATCGAAGGCGAGCGCGGCGCCGTGGCCGAGCGCCGCCTCGCGCTTGGCCGGATCGGGGTCGGCGACGATTCGCGCCTTCGTGGTCGCCGAGGCGAGCGCGACCGCGGTCATGCCGACGCCGCCGCAACCGATGATGACGAGGTGGTCGTCGGCGGTCAGGGGGTCGAGCTTGCGCAGTGCGCCGAAGGCGGTGATGCCGGCGCAGGAGAAGGTGGCGGCGCGCGCCGGCGCCAGGGTGCCGATCGGCACCAGGTAGCGGGAGCGCGGCACGCGCACGAGGTCGGCATAGCCGCCCGGCAGCTGGATGCCGAGATTGCGCGGCGCGCGCGGACAGAGATGATCGTCGCCGCGCGCGCAGACCGGGCATTCGCCGCAGCCGAGCCACGGGTAGACGATCACCTTGTCGCCGAGCGCCAGGCCGCGGGCCTCGGGGCCGATCTCGACGACCTCGCCGCCGATCTCGTGGCCCAGGGTCAGCGGCAGCCGGGCGCCCGCGCGTTCGAACGACGACAGCTTGCCCCCGCCCATGTCGAAGCCGCCGGCCTGGATGTGCAGGTCGGAGTGGCAGATGCCGCAGTGCGTGACCCGGACCGTGACCTCGTCGCCGCTTGCCGGCGCGAGCGGGACGCTGTGCTCGGCGAGGGCGCCGCCCCACGCGGAAAAGGCCCAGCGGTGCGCGCAGGTGAGGTTCATCGGCCAAACTATATTCGCCCCGATGTCCGACGTTCCCCGCCTGCCGACCGCCGACGCGTTTCCGCCCGGCACCGAGTTCATCATCCACGAGTTCGATTCGCCGCTGGCGAACGTGCCGGGACGGGGCTGGGAGAGCTGGTGGGGCGGCTGGGGCAAGCCCTACGACCCGCGCCCGTTGAAGCCGGGCAACAACTGGCTCGCCGACTCGTTCGAGCAGTGGCTCGAGGTGGTCGAAGGGACCATGAGGCCGCCGCCCCGGTAGCGTCCGCGTCAGCCGCCGTTCGTTTCGCGCGCCATTTCCGCGAGGACACGCAGCCCGGCGGTGTAGGAGCGCCAGCCGAGGCCCTGGACCGTTCCCTTGACGGCCGGCGAGATGATCGAGTGCGCCCGCCATGCCTCGCGCGCGGCGATGTTGCTCATGTGCACCTCGATCACCGGGAACGGCATCGCCTTGATCGCGTCGTGCAGCGGCACGCCGTGCTGGGTCAGGCCGGCCGGGTTGACGAGCGCGCCCTGGGCGGCGTCGATCCGCTCGTGCAGCTTGTCGATCAGCGCGCCTTCGTGGTTCGACTGGAGGGGGGCTCACTTCTGGATGCGTGCAGGCTCGTCGGTGTAGAGCTTGGCCACCGCCGGACCGTAAGTCGTGATGAACTTGCCTGTCACCGCCTTGGCGCCGCGCTGCACCAAGGTCCAATGGCGCCGCCGTTCGGCGGCGATACCGTGCGAACGCGCCGGCCCGCTTTATGCGAGAAACCGCACGCGCGGCCCTCCGGATGAGATACCGGAGGAGGTCGCGGCAGTCGAAGATTCGCCATCGGGGAGCTTCGCGTGTGCAAAGCCTGGTTCGTTTTCGTCGTGCTGGCGTGGGCCTCGGGCCCGGGCTTCGCCGCCGACCTGAGCGCCACCGAGCTGCGCTGGCTGCGCGGCGGCTGGCCGGTCGTCGCCTACGCCAAGGCCGCGGGCATTCCGCTCGACGTCATCGTCCAGCCGCAGCCCGCGCCCGGCGAAGCGCCGCTGGCGCTGGCCTTCGTCGACGGGCGCTGCAAGCTGGTGCTCTCGATGCGCGGCAATCCCGAGGCCGAGGCCACGCTCGCCCGGATCGATCCGGAGCTGCTCGGCGCCACCCTCGAGCTCATGGCCGCGCACGAGCTCGGCCACTGCCGGCGCTACCTCGACGGCGCCTGGTACGGCGTGCCGGCCGGCTTCGTGCACAGCCTGCCGGCAGGGCTCGGCGCCGAGGTTCGCCAGGCCTATGAACAGATGACGGCCTCGCGGCGCGAGGAGGGCTACGGCGACCTGGTCGGCCTGGCCTGGACCGCCGCACGCCATCCGCGCGAGTACGCCCGCATCCACGCCTGGCTCGTCGCCGAGCGCGCCCGCGAGCTCGTTCCCGGCAGCCCGCACGACACGCTGGGCTGGGTGCGCCTGGCCGGAGATCGCGACGCACTGGCGGGCGCTTCGATCTTCGTCGCCCCGGGTCGCCTCTGGCTCGACGGTCTCGCCGCGGACGACTGACCGCCGGCGCCGCCACGGCGCGCGAGCGCGGCCCGGAGGTAGCATCGCGCACCCGATGAATCCGACCCTGACGATCGTCCTCGTTCTCGCCGGCGCCCTGCTGGGCGTGGCGGGGCTCACCGCCACGGTGCACTACCAGTGGCTCTCCTACGACATCGCCATCTGGCTCGCGATGTTCATCGTCTTCATGGCCTGGCGCGCGCTGCAGCCGGCGCTGCGCGAGCTTCACACCGATCGCGGCAGGCGGCGCTGAGCCGGCCGGGCCGGATCGCCGCTAGCCGAACAGCTGCCGCCAGGCGCGATCGATCGCCGGGGCGTCGGTGAGCGCGACGAAGGCGAGGCCCGCGATCGCGCCGGAGAGATGCGCATCGTGGTTGATGCGCCCCGCCTGGCGGCGCGAGGCGTACCAGGTATAGGCGAGGTAGCCGAGCGCGAACAGCGGCGAGGGGATCGGCACCGGGATCGGCAGGATGAAGATCGAGCCGGTGGGAAAGTAGATGATCGAGGCGAACAGCACCGCCGTGATCGCGCCCGAGGCGCCGAGCGTGCGGTACTCGGGCTCGTGGCGATGCCGGATCCAGGTGCCGAGGTCGCTGGCGAAGAGGCCGAAGGCGTAGAGCCAGAGGAAGCGCTCCGAGCCGATCGCCCGCTCGAGGCCGAACGCGAACGCCCAGAACGTGAAGGCGTTGAACAGCAGGTGGGTGAAGTCGGCGTGCACGAAGCCGCTGGTGATCAGGGTCGCGTATTCGCTCTTCGGGATCAGCCAGTGGGGGCGGAACAGGCTGCGCTCGATCAGCGCGGGCGCCGCCATCAGCCCGATCACGCTGGCGCCGACCATGACGGCGAGCAGCAGCCCGGCGACCGGGGCGCCGCCGGTCAGCGAGGCGAGTGAATCCATGCGTCGATCTTGCCTCATGAGGCTCGCAGGCAGAATGCTTGAATGAAAGCACCGCCGCGACTGCGCTCGTTGATCGAGGAAGGCCTGATCGACAGCGTCGTCCGCCAGCTGATGAGCGGCAAGGAGGCGATGGTCTTCGTCGTGCGCTCGGGCGAGCGGACGCTCTGCGCCAAGGTCTACAAGGAAGCGACCCAGCGCAGCTTTCGCCAGGCGGTCGACTACACCGAGAACCGCAAGGTCAAGAACACCCGCCAGGCGCGCGCCATGGCCAAGGGCACCCGGTTCGGCCGCGAGGCGCAGGAGGCGGCGTGGCAGAGCGCCGAGGTCGACGCCCTCTATCGCCTCGC